>JBIJDX010000254.1:0-3545 GCA_044343855.1 Flavobacteriales bacterium | reverse complement strand
GGTTCGATCAGGCCCGGCCAGCAGGTGACGTTGGTGAAGAATGACGGCACTCTGCAGAAGGGGCAGGTGAAGGAGCTCATGACCTTCGAAGGTCTGGGCAAGGTCAAGGTGAAGGAGGAGATCGGCTGCGGCGAGATCGTGGCCGTTATGGGCCTGGAGAACTTCGATATCGGCGATACCATCGCCGACGCTGAGAATCCCGAAGGCCTCGCGAAGTTCAAGGTGGACGAGCCCACGATGAGCATGCTCTTCACCATCAACAATTCGCCGTTCTTCGGTCGTGAAGGCCAGTTCGTGACCAGCCGCCACGTGCGCGACCGTCTTTTCAAGGAGATCGAGAAGAACCTCGCCATGCGACTGAAGGAGACCGACAGCCCGGACCGCCTGCTCGTGTTCGGTCGCGGTATCCTTCACCTGAGCATCCTGGTGGAGACCATGCGCCGCGAGGGCTATGAGTTCCAGCTCGGCCAGCCGCAGGTGTTATACAAGGAGATCGACGGCCAGCGCCATGAACCCATCGAGACGCTCACGGTCCAGGTTCCAGAGCAGTTCAGCAGCCGTGTCATCGACCATGTGACCCGTCGCAAGGGCGAGATCCTGAACATCGAGCAGAAGGCCGACCGCACGGTGTTGGAGTTCAGCATCCCGGCGCGTGGCATCATCGGGCTGCGAAACACGCTGCTCACGGCCACCGAAGGAGAGGCCATCGTGGCGCACCGCTTCAAGGGCTACGAGCCGTTCAAGGGCCAGATCGCCTCACCGCGGTCGGGCTGCATCGTGAGCGCGGAGACGGGCACCTCGATAGCGTATGCCATCGACAAACTGCAGGACCGCGGCAAGTTCTTCATCGAGCCCGGTGAGGAGGTGTATGCCGGCCAGGTGATCGGCGAAAGTCCGAAGCCGGGCGAGGAGCTTGGCGTGAACGTGATCCGCGTGAAGAAGCTCACCAACATGCGCGCCAGCGGCAGCGACGACAAGGTGAGCATCGCGCCCGCCGTGAAGTTCAGCCTGGAGGAGTGCATGGAGTACATCGCCGAGGACGAATACCTCGAGGTGACGCCCAAGAGCCTGCGCATCCGCAAGATCCTGTTGGACGAGAACGAGCGGAAGCGCGCTGCGAAGAAGTTGCAGGAGGCGTGACCGCACGAGTGTGTCACGACACGCTCCGGCCTGTGACCGGGACTGCGCCCCCGCCGTGCCCATTTTGACCTTCCGCCCAGAGGCAATGGGCAGGTCCATGCTGTCGTGATCGAACCTGTTGCGCAATGGCGTGTACGGATGCGTTGGAACCGGGCCGCTCCGGTTCCAATAACCAAGATCGCCATGCAACAAAGGAATTTCATCGCGCTGGCCCTGGTGGCCAGTTCTGGCGCCATCGCCGTGCTCGCCTCCTTTTCACAGCGTCGAACCCCCACGGACGCTCCCATCGTCCATTGCCAGCTCCCTTCGGTGGAGGTAGAGCAGCCTCCGAAGTGCGTGTTCATGACCGTGTACGAGGGTGTCGGGTTGGACAGCGGTTTCGCCATGCGTACACCGGAACGGGTGTTGCAGGCTGAGCAGCGCGGAATGCAGTGGCTGATCAGGGCGCAGGCAGCCGATGGTGGTTACGGAGCAGGCTCACATGCGCGGCAGGACATCGTGGATCCACATGCCGTGAGCGCCGACCCCGCGACCACCGCCATGGTTGCCATGGCACTGATGCGGATGGGGAACGCCATTGACGAAGGTGCATACAGCGCACAGTTGAAAAAGGCGGTGGAGTACCTCTTGAAGCAGGTTGAAACGGCACCCGGGAACGCATTGAACGTCACAGCCCTGCAGGGCACTCAGATACAGTCCAAGCTCGGCCGCAATATCGACGTTGCACTTACGGCGCAATGCCTGAGCAACCTGAGCGCCAAGCTCGGCGAGGAGCATCCCATGAAATTGCGCGTGATGCGTGCACTGAAAACCTGTGTGGTGATGATCCAGCGCTCGCAATTGAGTGATGGAAGTGTACAGGGCGATGGTTGGGCGGGCGTGCTGCAGAGCTCATTCGCCGCCAGTGCACTGGAGAGTGCAAAAGCACAGGGTGCGGAGGTGAATGATGAGGCGCTAGAACTTGCGCGCGGATACCAGAAGGCCAACTTCGATGTGAACACGGGCACTGTTGCCACCGAACGCGCGGCTGGCATCACCCTTTATGCGGTCAGTGGAAGCACGCGCAACAGTGCTGCGGAAGCCAGGGAAGTGAATGAACGCATGGAGAAGGCCAAACGGGAGGGGAGGGTCGCAGCCAATGCCCCGGTATCAGTGGATGCCTTGGAGGAGACCGGTATGTCGCGCACGGAGGCCGAGAAGTACAACACCGCCTATCAGGTGTACAATTCCGCCAAGCAGCAGGCCCAGCGGCAGGATGTCATCAGTGGATTCGGCAACAACGGCGGTGAGGAGTTCCTCAGTTTCCTGCAGACCGGCGAGTCACTGGTGATCGGCAGGGATCAGGGCTGGAAGAACTGGTACCAGCAGACCACGGGTCGCATCGTGGCGATCCAGAACAACGATGGCAGCTGGAACGGTCATCATTGCATCACCAGCCCGGTGTTCTGCACGGCCACCGCGCTATTGATATTGAGCATCAACAATGACATCGAACAGTTGCTTGCCCAAGGCGCCACGGTGAAACGGTAGGTGTTCCATGAGCGGCTGCAGGTACTGTCTCAGGCATCCGCTGACCTGAATGCGAAGGAGCGGTTGCCCTTGCAACGGAGCAAATAGGGCCTGGCGATGCATCTTTGAAGGAGCCCCTCGAACGACCGGAGGAGCGGGCTGCAACGGAGGGCATGCCACTGCTCATGCCGCGTATCCCTGCCATCGTGGTGGTTGCGGATGGCACACAGAGCGTCAGCTGGTGGAGAAGGGTGAAGTGGAGATCCGCCTGCGGCTCAGCACAACATGGGTGAAGGGATCGCGACGCCCCATCAACCGGTCCAGGAAGGAGGCCGATGACGGTGTTGTGAGTACGTGACAGTGCCCCGATCCCTGCAGTGCGTGCTGCGTGTGGGCGTGATAGTGCGCGCTCAGTTCAGGGACCCGGATGGCGGCATAGTACCGTTCCGTGCGCAGCCTGGCTTCTGTTGCGTCAGCGCTGTTGCGGTAGAGCACCGTGTCCATCACATGGATCGTGCCGGTCGGTTTCAGGAGCTCGAAGAGGCGCTCGACAAGCACTGGCAGGTCGCCGAAGTATTGCAGGCTGGCGGCAAGGACCACCGTGTCGAACCATTTGGCTGGCAGCCGTTGCTCGAAGGGGTCGCACCGGGCAAATACCGGGCCGTTCGGGAATACGCGTGCCGCCTGCTTCAACTCATGGGTGAAGAGGTCGATGCCAAGCACCTCATGGCCGGATCGTTGCAGCAGCGCACTGAGCCAGCCATTGCCACACCCGACCTCCAGGACACGCTGGGGGGTGGTGACCGATAATGCCTGTTGAAGGCGTCGTGCACTACGCGTTCGGATGCGCCATTCCGCTGCATTCCAAAGCCCTGTGCCATCCGGGAGGACAGCCA
>JBIJDX010000080.1:0-11215 GCA_044343855.1 Flavobacteriales bacterium | reverse complement strand
GCTTTCCACCCATCTGGAACACGACCACCAGTCGCTTCTCTTCGCCCTCCCGGCGGATGCGGAGCTTTTGGTAATGCAGGGCGCTTCGGTATGCACCGGTATCCATCTTGGCCTCCACACGCAATACCCCGATGCCCGGCAGCGCAATGTGCTCCAGACGTCCGATGGTGGTGCGGGTGACCATGGCCGCAAGGTAGGATGACGTTCGGCTACAAGGGTGGTTCCATCGGCCTCGGGTGGTGTTGGGTCCGCAACCTCGCGGGGCGATCCTGTGGTATCCACGCTGCATCGGTCGTGGGTGATGTTCGATCACACAGTTCGCCCATATTCCCGATCTTTGTACTTCAGATGACGACCATGAACCGCCCCTTTTCGTTCCTCATAGTCACGCTGCTCGCGCTGGGTTGCTCGTTCAATGCACCCGATACCCATGCCCAGACCGTGAAGGCGTACGGCGACGCCATCACCACCGACAACGCCATCGGTACCGCCGATCTGCTGAAGTCCCTCACCCTGGCCGACAGCGTGGCCGCCACCGTGAAGTGCGAGATCATCACCAGCTGCACCAAGAAGGGCTGCTGGATGACCGTGAAGCTGCCCGATGGTGGCGACATGATGGTGCGCTTCCTCGACTATGGCTTCTTCGTTCCCACCCAGGGCCTTGAAGGCAGGCAGTGCGTGATGAAGGGCTGGGCCACCAAGGAGACCGTGGACGTCGCCACCCTGCGCCACTACGCCGAGGACGCCGGTAAGAGCAAGGAGGAGATCACCAGGATCACCGAACCGGAGACCAACCTGATGTTCCTCGCGGAAGGCGTGCAGATCACCTTCTGAGCGGCGGTAACATGATGCGTGCAAGCCCGGGGCACATCCTCCGGGCTTTTTGCATCACTCCTCTGCCACCAATGTCCTGTTGAGAGAAGTGTCCCGCACGCCATGATGGCCCGCATCACCACGTCCTACTTTCGCCCCATACGACAGCCCGCATGAGCACCTACGCACTGGCCATCCACGGAGGGGCCGGCACCATTGCGCCCGAACTGATGACCGCCGTGCGGGAGAAGGCCTACCGCGAAGCATTGGAGCGGGCCCTTCGCAGTGGGCACGCCATCCTTCAGGACGGAGGCACTGCACTCGATGCCGTGGAAGCCGCCGTCCGCATGCTCGAGGACAGTCCCCTGTTCAATGCCGGACGCGGTGCCGTGTTCAACGCCGATGGCCAGCACGAGATGGACGCCAGCCTCATGAACGGACGCGACCTTCGCGCCGGTGCCGTGGCCGGTGTGCAGAACGTGAAGAACCCCGTCCATCTTGCCCGTCGTGTGATGGAGCAAAGCGACCACGTGCTGATCAGTGGCAATGGTGCCTTTGAGTTCGCACACAAGCAGAAGGTGGTGCTGGAGGACGACCAGTACTTCTTCGACGAATTCCGCTACCGGCAATGGCAGGAAGTGGCGGGCAGCGGCAGTGTCCGACTCGACCACAGTGAGGGCGACCGCAAGTTCGGCACGGTGGGGGCGGTGGCCCTGGACCGCCATGGCGACCTCGCTGCCGCCACCAGCACCGGCGGCATGACCAACAAGCGCTGGCAGCGCATCGGCGACAGCCCCATCATCGGTGCCGGTACATACGCCAACAATGAGAGTTGTGCCGTCAGCTGCACCGGTCACGGAGAGAGCTTCATCCGGGCTGTCGCAGCGCATGATATACATGCGCTGATGGCCTACAAGGGACTCCCGCTGGCCGAGGCCGTGCGTGTGGTCGTGCACGAGAAGCTTCCTCCCCTCGAAGGTGACGGTGGTGTCATCGCTGTGGATCGCACAGGCAACGTTGTGCTCGACTTCAATTGCAGCGGCATGTACCGTGGCCATGTGGGGCCTGATGCGGTGTTCCATACCGCGATCTTCCGGTAGGAAGCATTGTTCCGGTGCTAGGTGGATGCCTTGCCCTTGTTCGGCCTGCCGGCAGGAATCCGGACCTGCTTTTCATCCGGATAGGCCATCTCCTCCCCAAGAATGAAACCATAGGGCTTCAACACCGGGATGGAGTCGCACACGATCTTCAACATGCCGGTGATGGGAATGGCGAGGACCATGCCCACCACGCCCCATAGAAGACCGAAGCCGATCAACGCAGCAACGCTGGCCAGGGGGTTCACGCTCACGCTGCTGCCCACGATCTTGGGCGTGATGAAGTTGTTCTCGAGGAACTGGGTCAGCAGGCACACACCCAGCGCACCCGCCGCGTACATCATCGAATCCTTCGTCACCAATGCGATCAGGATCGGCAGCAGACTGCCGATAAGCACGCCCACGTAAGGTACCACATTGAGGAAGCCGATGGTGAAGCCAAGGAGCACCGCGTACTTCAGGTCCAGGAGGAGGAAGCCGATGCTGCTGAGCGTGCCGAGCATGAGGATGACGAGGAGCACGCCGCGCAGGTACTTGCGGCTGAGGGCGGAGATGTTGCGCAGGATGTCGAGGGCGGGCACATCATTGCTGGAACCCAGTTTTCCGAAGAAGATGCGGAACTTGTCCTTCAGCACCAGCAGCAGGAACACGATGATGGGTATCGGCACCACCGCCGCGAGCACCGCACCCGTTCCGGAGAAGATCTGCATCAGCAGGTTGCCTCCCATGCCGGCGAGATCGGCAAGGCGCTCATTGAACCACTGGAGCTGTTCACGCTGGCTGATGTGCGCCTGTTCCTCGATCCATACCTGCAGTGCCTGTCCCTTGGTGGCGAACGCCTCCTGAAGGGCTGGCAGGTCCTCACCGAAACGGGCGACCTGCCAGCCCGCAAGGAAGAAGATCCCCAGCACAAGCAGGAGCAATACCAACGTGGCCACCAGGGCACCCGTCCATCGTGGGGCCCCCCACGCTTCCACGCTGCGTGCCAGCGGAAGCAGCAGGAAGGCCAGCAGCCCTGATGCCACGAAAAGGAGGATGAGGTCGCGGCCAAAATGGAGCACCACGATGGTGAGGACCATGGCGGCGAGCAGGTGCACGTAGCGTTGCAGTGCGTGGTTGTGCATGGCGGGCGGTCAGGTGCGGATCACCCCCGGTGCGCTTCCCGGTGCTGGTGCAACCGGTCCCTGATGCGCTGCCATGAGCGACCCAGCTCCGAAAATAGGTGGCTGCCGTGCTTCCCGCGGCGCAGCCCGTCCCACAGAGCGGGGAGCACCATGCTCAAGCCACCAATGGCCGCCTTTGCAAGGGGCGAGCCCACCCTTGGGCCCAACGCCGCGCTGGCCAGTGTTCCCAGGACAAGGCGTGCAGGACCGAACGCTGAGGACAGGTGGCTGGGAGGCCGGATGGTGTGCCACACGCCGGCAAGCGCATCGCGCATGACCCGGCGGCGGAACCCCGGGCTTTGCATCTGACGCATATGAGCGCGCAGGGCGTTCGCATGCTGTTCGCGTTCGGCAAGCAACCGGCCGCGTTCGCGCTGCACCGCGGCAAGGTCAGGGAAGGCGCTTGGGCTGGGCATGTGCCGCATTGATGATGGATAGGATGATCCGGTCCCTCAGTACCCAACGCCATAGCAGGTAGAACAGCACGGCGAAAAGGAGGAATGCCCCGCCTGCAGCCAGGAAGCCCAGCACAGGGTCGTGGAACAGCCTGCCCAGGTGGAGTCCGAGCGCCACGGCGAGCAGGCCGATGGCCAGGCCTACAAGTAGCGTGGCCGCGATGTACCAAACGATCTTCGCTGCGAAGCGCCCGCCGCGTTCGCTGAGTTCCAGTTTGATGAGGGCCTGCTGGGTGGAGAAATAAGCCTCCGCATCGGACGCCGCCGCCTCGATCACCTCACCCAATGACGGCGCATCCTGCCGGGTATCGCCGTTCCTGCTGGGGTCGCTCATGTCCCGTGGATCAGGCGCCATGGCGCACATGGTCGGCCGCCTTCCGGGCATGATCCGCCACATCATCCGCGCTTTCCGCGAAGTCCTTGCCAAGGCGGTCCTTAAGGTCGCGTCCTTCCTCCATCAGGAAACGAATGAAGTCAGACACCTCCTCCTTCGTCATCGTGGCGGTATCAACCACCCTGCCCTTGGCTTTGGCCCAATCGGCACGTGCCTCATCAATGGCCGCCTCCATGTCATCCTTGGCATCGCGCGCCCTGCCGGCCATGCGCTCGCGCGTCTCCCTGCCGGAGCGTGGCGCGAAAAGCACACCGATGGCCGCTCCGACCGCGGCACCTGCCAGAAATCCGAGGATGCCGTAATTGCGTTCGTTGCTCATCACGTAGGATTTTCCGAAATGTACGACCGCCTTCGGTGGGGCCCACTGACGATCGTCACGCAGTCAGCGCAGCCACTTGCGCTCCATCACGAAGGTGCCGAATGGCAGCACACTGGCCGCACCCAGCCCGATGAGGCGCTCGATATCCCACCTCAGAGTGGTGAACAACGGCACCGCCGCCACCCAATAGGCGATGAACAGCACCCCATGCGCCCAGCCAACGTATTTCACGGCCCATGGCCAGCCCGCCAGGTACTTCAGGGGCATGGCGATGAAGAGCAGGACAAGGAAGCTCCATCCCTCCGCCACGGCGATACGGCGGAAGCGCTGGATGATGGGTGGGGGTTGCATGGTGCAAAGATGGGCTGCACCGGTCCATCAATTCTGCAACTCACCGCATCGGCACGCGCACGGCCGAAAACGCCCGCTGCTTGACACTGTAGCTGTGTCCCTTGCTGATGATGTGAACCTTCATCCCCTCGATGCTGAACGGCTCACCCTCCTCCACATCGGCGTAGTCGCTGTAGGTGGTGTCATGACCGTCGAAGATCATCACCTGTCCGCTGCCTATCGTCTCCAGCATGTCCGCGCCGGTGATCACCACACCGGTGTCCTCGCCCAATCCGATGCCGATCGCCGCAGGGTTCGCGGCCACGGCCTGCGTGAGGCGGCTGAAGCGCCCCCGTTCCACGAAATGGCTGTCGATGATCACATCCTGGATGAGCGCCGCACCGGTGGTCATCTTCACCCCGCCCTTGATCAGTCCGCTGGCACTGTGGCCCTGGTAGATCATGGTGCTGCTCATGCACATGGCTCCGGCGCTGGTGCCTGCTATCACGAAGCCCGACTCCTCCTCGTAGCGGCGTTTCATGAGTTCCAGGAAAGCCGTGCCACCGAAGATGGTGGTCAGTCGCAGCTGGTTGCCACCGCTCATCATCACGCCATCCGCCTTTGCAAGGCGCTTGATCATGTCCGGCTTCACATCGCTGCGTTCACGGATGTCCAGCACGTCGATGTCCATCGCCCCAAGCCTGCCGAACGCCTCGATGTAGTTGCTGCCCACCTCTTCGGGTATGCTGCTTGCACTGGTGATGACGGCGATCCGCTTCGCGTTTCCGCCGACCTCGTCCACCACACGTTTGAGGATGCCTTCCTCGATGAAGTTGTGCGTGTAGATCTTCGTGCTGTGGCCTCCTTCGGGCTCCTTGCCCTTGTCCTCGTTGCCGCCGATGGCGATGAGCTTTCCCTTGGGTGTCATTCTGGTCGTTCGTTTCCCCGCCCCCCGCGGCCGCCATGCGTTCGGTCAACAGACCATGCGGTGGCTCCGATGCCTGCGAAAGTAGGTGGCTCTGGTTGCCCCGTGAAGCCTGCGTGAAGTTTTGATGAACAGGTTGCTGTCCCTATCTTCCCCACGCCGCGTGGCTTTTCCCGTTGGGGGAACCTGTCCATAACCTGCTGCGCGAACGATCCAACGTCCCTCCACAGCATCATGCGCATCCTCGAGCTCAAGGCCATGCGTGGCCCCAACTACTGGTCGGTCAAGCGTCACAAGCTGATCGTAATGCGACTCGACATCGGCGGGTTGGAGGAGCAGCCCACCGACAGGATCCCCGGATTCCTGGAACGTATCCAGGCCCTGCTGCCCAGCATGCAGAGCCACCGGTGCAGCGAGGACCATGAAGGCGGTTTCTGGGAGCGTGTGAAGCGGGGCACGTGGATGGGGCATGTCATCGAGCACATCGCGCTGGAGATCCAGACCCTCGCTGGCATGGATACCGGATTCGGCCGCACCCGGAGCACCCGCGAACGCGGTGTGTACAACGTGGTGTTCAGCTATGTTGAGGAACCCGTTGGCATGTATGCCGCCAAGGCCGCAGTGCGCATCGCACAAGCGCTCATCGATGGCGCGCCGTACGAGCTGGAGACCGACATCCAGCAGATGCGCGAGATCCGTGAGGAGAGCCGCCTGGGTCCCAGCACCGGCAGCATCGTGCAGGAGGCACTGAGCCGCGGCATCCCGTACCTGCGGTTGAACGGGCAGAGCCTTGTGCAGCTGGGCCATGGCATCCACCAGAAGCGCATCCGTGCCACCATCACCAGCAAGACCAGCAACATCGGTGTGGAGATCGCCTGCGACAAGGAGGAGACCAAGCAGCTGCTGGAGAGCTACGAGATCCCCGTGCCCAAGGGCCGGGTGGTGCGCACCGAGGAAGGGCTCAAGGAGGCCTTGGACGAGGTGGGCTACCCCTGCGTGATAAAGCCCGTCGGAGGTAACCACGGGCGCGGTGCCACCATCGGGATCAAGACGTGGGAGGAGGCGGTGCCGGCACTGGCCAAGGCGAAGGAGGTCAGCCGCAGCGCCATTGTGGAACGTTGCATCACCGGCCTCGATCACCGCCTGCTCGTCATCAACAACCAGTTCGTGGCCGCAGCCAAGCGTTCGCCGGCCTGTGTCGTGGGCGATGGCGTGCGCACCATTGAACAGCTCGTGGAGGAGGTGAACAGGGATCCTCGCCGAGGCTACGGGCACGAGAACGTGCTCACCCGCATCGCGATCGATGATCACACCCTGAAACTGCTGGCCCGCACCGACCGGACACCCGGAAGTGTTCCTGCACCGGATGAGGTGGTGTATCTCAAGGCCACCGCCAATCTCAGTACCGGCGGTACGGCGGACGATGTGACCGAGATCGTACACCCCTTCAATGTGTTCCTCGCTGAACGCATCAGCCGCATCATAGACCTTGACATCTGCGGCATCGATGTGATGACCGAGGACATCAGCAGGCCCCTGTCGGAGACCGGTGGAGCCGTGCTGGAGGTCAATGCGGCACCCGGTTTCCGCATGCACCTCGATCCCACGGGCGGTCTGGGTCGCAACGTGGCCGAACCTGTCGTGGACATGCTCTTCCCGCCGGGCGCGCCCAGCCGCATCCCCATCATCGCCATCACCGGCACCAACGGCAAGACCACCACCACGCGCCTCACCGCGCACCTCATGCGTAGCGTCGGGTACAAGGTGGGTATGACCTGCAGCGATGGCGTCTACATCCTGAACAGGCTGCTGATGAAGGGCGATTGCACGGGCCCCGCCAGTGCCCAATTCGTGTTGAAGGAGCCCGTGGTGGACATGGCCGTGCTGGAGACCGCACGTGGCGGCCTGGTGCGCAGTGGCCTTGGCTTCGAGCATTGCGATGTGGCCATTGTCACCAATGTGGCGGCCGATCACCTCGGCTTGAAGGACATCCACACCCTGGAGGACCTGGCCCACGTGAAGAGCACCGTGCCCCGCAGTGTGCGTCAGGACGGCTACGCCATCCTCAACGCCGATGATGAACTGGTGATGGCCATGCGCAAGCAGACCCACTGCAGGATCGCCTTGTTCAGCCTGGACGAGAACAACCGCCTGATCCGGCAGCACTGCAAGCTTGGTGGTCTGGCGGCCATCTATGAGAACGGCTTCATCACCATCAGCAAGGGCGAGTGGAAGCTGCGCATCGAGAAGGCCGTGAACGTACCCATCACCTACGGAGGCAAGGCCGTGTTCAACATCCAGAACGTGCTGCCCGCCGTGCTGGCCGCGTATGTGCGCGGGGTGAAGATCGAGGACCTCCGGCAGGCCCTGCTGACCTTCGTGCCCAGCGCGGCGCAAACCCCGGGCCGCATGAACCTGTTCCAGTTCAAGAACTTCCAGGTGATGGTGGACTATGCCCACAACCCGCACGGCTTCGAGGCCCTGGGCAAGTTCCTGAGCAAGGTCCCGGACAGCCCCAAGATCGGTGTCATTGCGGGGGTGGGCGACCGCCGCGACGAGGATACGGTGAACCTGGGCCGCCTGAGTGCGCAGATGTTCGATGAGATCATCATCCGCCAGGACCGGAACCTGCGCGGCAGGAGCGATGACGATATCATCGCCCTCATGGTGAAGGGCATCAGGGAGGTCGATCCCAACAAGCGCTTCACCATCATCAAGAAGGAGGAGGAGGCCATCCGCCATGCCATCGGCAACGCCGCCACCGGCAGCTTCGTTACTCTTTGCAGCGATGTGGTGCCCGATGCCCTCGCCCTGGTGCTGAAGCTGAAGGAAGAGGATGAGAAGGTGGCGTTCAACCCTGCGGATATTCCGAACCGGAACAAGGAGTTGGTGGGGTAGTTCCAATGCGGGCCCCGGCCATTACCCACCAGGCCGATGCATACGATCGCTCCCGCGGATGTTCCAGGTCGCTACTGCGGTTCCTCGATCCGTGGTCTCAACCCTAGCATACTGCCGATCTTAACTACTCCCGCCGATCGGCCAGCGTGATCCCCGGCTCCCGCGAATGTTCCCGATCGCTCCCCCGGATCTTTGATCCGTGGTCCCCTTCCCAACCGCTGGTCGTAGACCGTGGTGATAAGTCGACCTGCGATCGGCCAACCTTATGTTCGTTCTGTGTCGCGCAACTACATGGTCCATGGCCAGGAAGACCTGATCCAGATCCCGCGAATGCTCACCCCCCTCTTCGCGTAGCCTGTAGCTCCGCGCAACCACCACCTGTTCCCGGTAGCCTGCGGCTACCTCATCCCCCGATCCTTCAGTCCCCTCACTTCCGCACCGCCCGCGCCAGGTAGATGAGCAGCACGGCGCCCACCACGGCGCCCACCAGGTTGCCGATGAGGTTGGTGGTGCTGAGGCCCAGCAGTCCGAAGACCAGGTCGCCCACGAAGCCGCCGACCAGGCCGAGCAGGATGTTCACCACAAGGCCGTAGCCTTCGCCCTTCATGAGCTTGCCGGCCAGCCAGCCGGCCACGCCACCGATGATCAGGCTCCACAGGAGGTTCATGATACCAAGTTAAGGGTTGGGAACGAGGAAGGCCCCGGGGATGCCGGGGCCTTCGATGCGTGCATTGGGGGCTTACTTGCCGTCCTTGCCACCCACCAGGCGCTTCTCCTGGATGCGGGCGCTCTTGCCGCGCAGGTCGCGCAGATAGTAGATGCGGGCACGGTTCACCACACCCACCTTGTTCAGTTCGATCTTGTCGATGAACGGTGATGCGATGGGGAAGATGCGTTCCACCCCCACGTTATTGGAGATCTTGCGAACGGTGAAGGTGGCGGTGCTGCCGGTGCCCTTGCGCTGGATCACCACGCCTTGGTACTGCTGGATGCGTTCCTTGTTGCCCTCCTTGATCTTGTAGTGTACCGTAACGGTATCGCCTGCCTTGAATGCGGGCAGGGCGGTGAGCGGGGCGTACTCCTTCTCCAGTTGCTTGATGCGGTCCATGACCTTGGTTGTTAGCGGGTTGCCCAGCGGCCCTCGACCTGGTCGGGGGCATACGGTCCCGGATTCGGGGCGCAATGTTACGGAATTTTCCGGCACCACGCTCATCGAGCTTCCCTGTGCGGGTGCATCCAATGTTACTCGCCGGGCTCAAGCAGGTCGGGCCGGCGGCGGCGCGTGCGCTCGAGGGCCTGTTCATGCCGCCAGGCCTCGATGCGCCCCTGGTGCCCGCTCAGCAGCACATCGGGCACTTTCCAGCCCTCGTAGTCCGCCGGACGGGTGTAGTCGGGTGGGGCCACAAGACCGTCCTGGAAACTGTCGCTCAGTGCGGAACGTTCGTCCCCGATGACGCCCGGAATGAGCCTGATGATGGCATCGGTGAGCACAGCGGCGGCCAGCTCACCGCCGGTCAACACATAATTGCCGATGCTCACCTCGCGGTCGATGAGGTGCTCGCGCACCCGTTCATCCACGCCCTTGTAATGTCCGCAAAGAAGGATGAGGTTGCCTTTCGTGCTCAGGTGATTGGCGAGCGGTTGGTCCAGCAGTTGACCATCCGGGCTCAGATAGATCACCTCTTCATAGTGGCGCTCGCTCTTCAGTTGGGAGATGGCCCTGTGGATCGGCTCCACAAGCATCACGAGGCCAGCACCGCCGCCGAACGGGTAGTCATCCAGTTTGCGGTGCTTGTCGGTGCTCCATTGGCGCAGGTCGTGCACCACCACCTCTGCCACGCCGCGGGCCTGGGCGCGTTGCAGGATGCTCTCCCCGAACCAACTGTCCAGCAGGCGGGGTACCGCGGAGAGGATATCTATGCGCATGGGCTGCAAAGGTCTGCGATCTTCATCGCAGGAGGTTGCTTGCGCCATCCGTTCGGCTGCTGATGGGCATGGGGCCACAGGGACCGGGGTGGTGTGTGGTGTTTCAAGTGCTTGGATATCAGCTGGATGTCAGGAGCCGGGGGCGGGTGCGTGTCGAACGGATACCTGCGAACTCCATACCTTCGGCATGCAAGTTGCCATTACACCTGTGCATAACGCAACCATCATGAAGAAGTCGATCCTGCTCGTACTCGGCCTGTTCCATGCAGGCCTTGGCATGTCCCAGAAAGGGGTTTATGAGGACCTGTTGGTGATGTACGTTGACGAGAAGTACGAGAAGTGCATCTTCAAGGCGGAGGGGTACACGGAGGCTGATGCCACCAAGAAGGATCCACTGCCGTACCTCTACATCAGCATGTGCTATTTCGAGATGTCCAAGCTGGAGAAGTTCAATGCGGACTATCCCAAGGCATCCCGCGATGCGCTGAAATGGGCCGAGAAATACCGGAAGAAGGACAAGGACAAGGAGTTCTTCGCCAACTACGAGGATTTTTGGGCCGACCTGAACACCATGGTGCAGGAATCAGGTGAGAACCTGCTGGACGACCCCAAGGGACTGAGCAAGGCGCGTCAGATGTTCGAGAGCATGACCGGCTATTATCCTGAGAATCCCGGAGGGTGGCTGATGCTCGCCCTGGCGCAATACAAGTCCAATCTCGCCAAGGAGGGCGACCTGAGCGTGGCCGCCTTCGACAAGGCCGTGGCAGCCGCCGGCGACATCGGGACATTGCCCAAGGACCAGAAGAAGCTGCTCAAGAACGCGCTCATCCGCTATGCGGACCACCTGGTAAGCAAGGGGCAGCGGGACCGCGCGAAGAAGTACGCCGCCATCGGC
>JBIJDX010000253.1:0-3574 GCA_044343855.1 Flavobacteriales bacterium | reverse complement strand
ACTGCCGCACCCAGCGGGGCTCGCCAGGCTTCATCGGCGGCTTCATCGTGATGATGGTGCTGGATGTGGGGTTGGGGTGAGGGCCATCCTCCGCAGCCATGCCCGTGCCCCGCATAGGCCGTAGCTTCGCGGCCCCATGGCCGATGCCAAGCCGCCCATCGAAGTAAAGAACCGCCGCGCGGGCTTCGAGTACACCCTGCTCGACACCTTCGAGTGCGGGCTGGTGCTGATGGGTTCCGAGATCAAGAGCATCCGGGCGGGCGGCGCCACCATCGGCGAGGCGTTCTGCGCCTTCCAAGGGGATGAACTGGTGGTGCGCAACATGCAGATCAACCCTTACGGCACCAACATCCACTACGTGCACGAGCCCAAGCGCGAGCGCAAGTTGCTGCTGCACCGGCGCGAACTGGAGAAGCTCAAGCGCAAGCTGAAGGACGTGGGCATGACCATCGTGCCCACCCGCCTGTTCATCGCCCCCAATGGTTTCGCCAAGCTGGAGATCGCACTGGCCAAGGGCAAGAAGACCTTCGACAAGCGGGAGAGCCTGAAGGCGAAGGATGTGCAGCGCGACATGGACCGCGAACGATGACCGGCATGGCCTGGCGCGACCATCTCGCACGCTGGGGCACCGCAGCACTGCCCGGTCCGCCGTGGGCCCGTGCCGCTTTCCTCGTGCTCTGGGCCCTGGCCGCCGTGCTGCGCTTCTGGAACCTCCCCGCGCAGGACTTCACGCACGATGAGCTGAGCGCGCTGGTGCGCCTCTACCCCACATTGGAAGAGACCGTGCGCACCGGGGTGATGCAATTGGACACCCACCCCCCCGGCGTGCAGGTGTTCGAGTGGTGCTGGACCCGCCTCTTCGGCACCAGCGAGGCCGCGGTGAAGTTCCCCTTCATCCTGCTGGCGCTGCTGGCCCTGCCCCTGCTCTACCGTTTCGCCCTGGCTTGGACCGGTCCTGCCCCCGCGGTACTGCTGACCGCACTGCTCGCAGTGACCCAGTACTTCGTGCTCTACGCCCAATTGGCGCGGCCCTACGCCATCGGCCTCTTCACCACGGCCCTGCTCGCCGACCAGCTGACGCGCTACGCAGCGTTCGACCGGCGGAAGCACCTGATCCCGGCTGCATTGGCCATGGTGCTCAGCGCCTACACGCACCACTTCGCCCTGTTGCTCGCGGGGCTGCTGGCACTGGGGTTCCTGCCGTTGCTGGCGCCTGCGCAACGACGTCCCTACTTCGTGGCCTGTGGAGTGGCGGCCCTGTTCTACCTGCCGAACCTGCCGATCTTCTTCACGCAGCTGGGCCATGGCGGTTTGGGTGAATGGCTCGCGGCTCCGGCATTGGACTGGCCGGTGCAACACCTGTGGTGGGTGGCGCATGGCAGCGCAGCCTTCGCCCTGCTCCTGTCGGCATTGGTGCTGATCTCCATGGTGCGGGGTACATGGCAGGGTGCTGCGCCCGGGGTGTCGCGCGGGCCCCTGCTCCTGCTGCTCTCATGGGGCCTGGTGCCGTTGGTCATCGGCATGGCCTACAGCCTGCTGCGCGCGCCGGTGCTGCAGCATTCGGTGCTGGTCTTCTCGTTCCCCTACCTCGCCTTGTTCGCGCTGGCCGGCCTGCAACGGTGGACCGCACTGCCCACACTGGTCGCTGCGACCTTGCTGGCTTTTCTGGGCGTGCGCACCCTGGTGGTGGACCGTGCCCACTATCGCATGATCGAGCATGGACGATATGCCGAACTGGTGGAACAGGCCCGTGCGTTCCAAGAAAGCGCTGGAGATCCCGTGGTGGTGCTGTACGATGCACCGGAGCACATGCTGGACTTCCACCTGCAGCGCACCGGTGGGGGCATCGCGTATGTACAGCTCCGTGACCGGATGGGGGATGACGCCCTGGATACCCTGCTCGCCGGGCTCGAGGCGCCCACGCTGTTCTTCGGATGCACCAATGGCGCCCCACCGGAGCGCATGATGCGTATCCAACGGCACTTCCCCCACCTGTTGCAACGAACGGACCTGAACGAGGGACAGTGGTGCATCCTGTCAAGGGAGCGCCCCCCGGTGCTGCGGATGGACCGGCTGGTGACAGCCTGCGCTTCACCCCGGTCGCCCCGCGCCGAGGGATGGGACATTGCCGATCTTCCCTTGCGTGCATGCGGGAATGACAGCGTGCCCCACTGGGACTTCAGTGGCCGGGAATATGGGTTGATGTACGAGGCGGATGTGGAGACACTCGCCACGCACCGCTATGATCTGATCGAGGCGGAAGCGGACCTGGAAATACTGGAGCCGATGGACAACGCGGCACTGGTGGCACAGGTGCTGGATGGCGACAGTACGGTGTTCTACCGCACCGGCGAATTGGGTGTCATGGGGCGGACAGCCGGGCGGGCGACCCTGTGTGTGGCGCTGCGCCGTGCGGACCTGCCGCGGGACGGGTGCGGAATGCGCATCAAGTTGTACCTGCACGATCGGGAGCGCGGACCGATGGCCGTTCGCAGCATGCGGATCGGGCTGCGGGAATACAACCCCGTGCAATACGGACTCGTGGAGCCTCTTGAACGGCCGTGGCACTACACGCCGTGACCGCCCCGTTCTTGACCGGGAACCCGATCAGAGGTTGAAGTTGAGGCCGATACCCAGCGTCTGCTTGAACTGTGTGGCAGGGGCCAGCACCGTCTCGTTCGCATCGTTCACACGCGCGAACTTGACGTCATGGTCGTAGATGAGCACCGTGTTGAGCGTTGCCGCGAACCAGTCGTTCACCTTGAAGGTCCACAGGGTCTCCCAGGAGACATCGATGTTCTGGGGCTCACGGAAATAATTACTGAAGAGGTCGCCGCGGGTAAGGAAGGTGATGTTCTCGGCAAGCTCGGTCTGGTACTGGGCGCGGATGTAGCCACCCAGTTCGAGCTCGGTGGTGTTACCGTTCTTCACGCCATAAACCCGCAATTCCGGATCGGTGCTGCCGCCCCAGAGGAGCTCGTCCGTGACGATCACAAGGCGCGTGGTGGCAGGTGAGACGAAGGCGGTGAACTTGTCGTTGGGCTTGTAGTCGAGACCGAGACCGAGCAGGGCGTATCCCGGAGCGAGCAGGTTGGAGATACGCGTACCCTTATCGTTGAAACCCTCGGTGAACTGCGTCCTGAACTGGAAAACGCCCGCGAGGTACCAGGCCTTGTGGAGGGAGTACCCGTACTTGCTGTTCAGCTCGATGCGGTCATCGGTCTTCTGCGGGTCTGTGCCATTGTGGGTGTGCTGGCCACCGAACGCCAGGATCAGGCTGTTGTCCCAGGCCTTGCGACCCTTCTTCCAATTGGCCGTACCGTTGAACATGCCGATGCCGCTGACCGAGCTGAACCCACCGGCCGCCCAATTGGTCAGGTTCACCTGGGTCATGTTGATCGTGAAAACACCCTTGCTCAGCCATTTGCCATCGAGGGAATCGCTCGTGTGCCTTGCGGTGGCGATGGCCGCCGCCGACTCCCTTGACTTGGCGTCGATATCGTTCTGCGCCAGCGAAGGCAGGGATACAGTGGCAACAGTGATGGCGATGAGCAGTTGTCGCAGCGTGATGCAG
>JBIJDX010000252.1:0-3622 GCA_044343855.1 Flavobacteriales bacterium | reverse complement strand
CCCTGAAGACAGGGATGCGCTTCCGGTGAACCTGCCCAACGGGAGCAACATCCCATGTGTGTTCAATTGGCAACTTAAACCGCCCATCGCATCACGGGATGTGATCGGAGCGCGTGGCCGTGGGAACAGTACCACCGATGTTCTGGAGGATGATGTCGCGATCGTTGGAGGCACCCGTGTAACGCACTACACCGTCCATGTTGATGTCCTCGGGCAGGTATCCGGAACTGGTCGCTGTAGGCACCAATCCGCCGATACGGGTCAACAGACGGTCGCGGTCGTTACCGGCACCCGTGTAGCGAAGCACGCCGTCCCACAGGGCATCGCCCGCATACAGGACACGGCGTGAACCCACCAGCCGCGTGGCCTCGGTTCCGCCGGCGATCGGTGTGCTTCCATTGCTCAGGTCCACAGAGGCAGCGGAGGATCCCAGCACGATGGCACCGGAGGTCATCACGCCCAGGTGGTTGCGGTGACGCACTGCCAGGCGGTATGAACCAGCAGGAGCTCCGATCGACACCGGTGAGACACCATCGGTGGCTACGACGTCCCCGTCGCTCTGCAACAGGGCGCAGCGCGTGGCGATCACATTGGCGGCATCGGCATTGCTGCGCAGTTCAAGCACCACCCAGTCAACGATGGCATTTGCTCCCGTAACGGACAGCACCGGCGGTGTGGTCGTCTCCCCACCCCCACCCACATGCGTGTAGCCCAGGCCTGTGTATGGTTCCACCGTGGGAATGAGACCCAGATCCCGCAACGCCGAATTCATTCGCGTGGTGGTGCTGTTGTAAGGCCCTTCGAGGAAGGCACGAACAGCGACCAATACCTGCGGAGATGCGTTGGGGTCGTAACCATCAAGCACGGAGGTGGTGTTCGCAGGATCGAGCCAGTCGCGCAGGCGGGCGGAGGCGGAGGTGCCATCCCAGCTTTCACTGAACTTGGCACATCCGGTGGATACGGCTGACGCATTCGCACAGGTCTGGGCCCCCTCGGTCATGTGGCCTATCATGCGCTTGTTCTGGTCGAAGAGCGGCGCCCCGCTTGAAACGGGCTCCACGATACCGCTGTCCCAGAAATTCCTCCACATCTGGATGCCTTCCGCATCGGCATACGAAATGGCTGGATCGTTGTCGAAGGTTATCTTCTTCACGTCGAAGAGCGGATGGTGTATCACGGTCTGGGACTGGGGCAGGGCACCGCTCCTATCCCAGCCCGCATAGTAGACGTTGTAGGCAGGGGGTGGTGTGTCGAACAACTCGACCAGGCAGAGATCGTCGTAATAGAATGCCGCCCGCCTGACAGCACCCGTAAGCGTTTGGGCCGTGGATCCGGAATTGCCGACACAGGTGGGGGACTCATAGTTGAAATAGAAGACCCACTGTGCTTCGTTCGGCTGATAGCAATGGTTGGCCACATGGAAGAAAGGCCTTCCCGGCGTGGTGGTGTTGTTCAGCAGAGTGCCGGTGCATCCATTGCCATCGGGCCGCAGGAAAAGGGCCACGGCGCGCTTCTGGTCCTGCCATGCGGCGGCGGATGGGCATGCCAGGTTGTTGTGGCAGGGCGCGCTCTGGTAGCCGGGATCGATGTCACGCAGGTAGCCGGCCTCAGCGAACCGGAAGACATCCACCACCCCATGGGTTACACTGGCAAGCTGTAGTCGGCCCGGATGCGCGCCCGGTACGATGTACTCGACCACCACCCGGTCCCCGGGCACGACCTGGGTGGCCATGCCCCCGTCCGGCAGCCTGTTCGATGCGCGGAACGCACCGATGTAGAAGCTGCGTTCATCGTTGTACGCGAACACCTCGGCACCCTCCGGCAGGTCCCACACATCGAATTGCAGGCTCAACATCACAGCACCGGTGCTCTCTATGATGACCTGACCCATGCGGCGGCCATCGGGCAGCATGACCCAATCGGCTGCATGCACCAGATCGGCGGCATGAAAGCGCTGCACTCCATATCTGAATTCGCCCCCGCTGTCGCTGGCGGAGCCTTGCAGGTCAACATCCCCAACCGGGATCGAAAGCACCGGTATACCGCTTCGCAGCGGGGCACCGTCACCCCAGTTCAACGGCTGGCCGCCGTGGGACCGTTGGGCCATGGACCCGAGCGAAAACAGCTGTGCGAAAAGGGCACACGTCGCAAGCTGCGAAATACGGGACCATGATGGCATGGAACGCATACACCGCGCCTCCTCTTCCACAGTCACGGTCCGGCGTATCATTCTCAGCGTGCTGTTATGACAAAGGCCGTTCGCCTGTTCTGTGCCCGGCCTTCCGGGGTTTCGTTGGAGGCCACGGGACGTGTGGGCCCGAAGCCTTGGAAGGACAGGCGTGCGGCTGCGATGCCTTTGGTACGAAGATATTCCATCACTGTGAATGCCCGGTCCGCGCTGAGGGCCATGTTCCGCTCCATGCCGCCCACGTTGTCCGTGTGACCTTCGATCCGTATCCGCACCGTGGGATTCTCCTGCAGGAACACGATGAGCTCGTCGAGGATGTACTCGCTGCTCCTGGTGATCTCGGCTGAGCTGGTGGCATAGCGGATATCGCTCACGCTGTAGCTACGCCCCACCTCGATGCGCTGCACGCTCATGTCCACCCTTGCAACACCGGCACGGACAGTATCCTCCGCACTGAAGCTGCGTGACTCGAAGACGTGGTCCTCCTTCTTCACCGTCATGATCACATCGCTTCCTGGTTTAAGGCGGAGGACCGCGGCATACCTGCCGTCATCACCATCCACCTCGATCACATCCACCTTGCGTGTATCCATGTACTTGATCTCGACACGGGCGTTCTTCACCACCTCACCCTTCTCGTCCCGCACTTCGCCCTTCACAATGAGCACATCCTCGGGACGGGCCTCGGTGGGCAGCTCAAAGCCGTAGATGTCCAGCCCACCCGCCCCGCGGAAGCGGCCGCTCGCAAAGTAGGCGGTACGGCCGTCGGCGCTCACGACCAGGCCGTGTTCATCCTCCCCCGTATTGATGGGGGCGCCGATGTTCCGGGGCCTGCTCCACGCACCATCGTCACCCATCCGGCTGAAGAAAATGTCATAGCCACCAATGCCCCGATGACCCTTGCCCTCCGCATTGGGGCGTGCTGCGAAGTAGAGCGTACGGCTGTCGCTGTGCATGAAGGGCGCCTTCTCATCGCCCGCTGTATTGATGCCGGGCACCGGTCGTCCCGGAGACCAGGCACCCTTGTCATCGCGGGTGCTGTAGAAGATGTCCATGCCGTCGGTGTCGGCCGCCTGCCGTGCATAGTAGAGGGTGCGTCCATCGCCGCTCAGCGACGGCTGGCTTTCCCACGAACCAGGACCATTGATGGCGGGGCCAAGGTCATCCAACCCGCTCCATTCCCATTCCTGTCCACCCACGTCCAGGTTGAACCTGCTGTCATAATGGGTGCGGAACACATCGCAGTTGCGGTAGCCGCGACTGTCGGCGGGGCCGCAGACCGTGACGAACATCTCCTTGTTGTTCACGCTCACCGTGACACCGCCATAGCTGTCACCCTGGTTGAAGGGATCGGGCAGGGCGCGGCCGGCGGTAAAAGGCTCCCGCGGATCCCTCCGGCGTGCCTCCGTCAGCTCCTCCACCTCACGTCCCACG
>JBIJDX010000251.1:0-3655 GCA_044343855.1 Flavobacteriales bacterium | reverse complement strand
GAGGCCACCGACGGCCCCGTGTTCGATCCCTTCCATCCACAACGTTCGCAGCGTTTCGTGCTGTGGGCCCGAAAGAGCCAGCCTTCATGACCATAGCCCTGCTGGCGTTCTTCCTGGTACCGCTGCTCGCTGCAGCCTCCGTTCGGGTGTTCAGTCCCCAGGCCGAGGGGTTGCGGCTGCTGCTGAGCTTCAGTGGAGCGTTCCTCGTGGGCGTGGCATTCCTGCACCTGTTGCCCGAACTCTATGGTGCGGTCGGCTCTTCGGTGGGCCTGTGGATCCTGGGAGGCTTCCTGCTCCAGGTGGTGCTCGAGCATTTCAGCATGGGCATCGAACACGGCCACATGCACATGCCCCCGCCGGGCGGCCTGCCTGCGCTCACCCTTTTCAGCCTTAGCCTGCATTCCTTCGCCGAGGGTATCCCCTTCGCCGATCCGGGCGTGGCAGGGGACATGCATTTCCTCGCCGGGGTCCTGATGCACAAGATCCCCATGGCCATTGCGCTCATCACCGTCATGCAACGTGCGGGTCTGGGGCAGGGAAGGACATGGGTTGCGATGGTGCTCTTCGCGTCAGCCGCACCGTTGGGCATCCTGTTCGGCGATGCCATCGGACGATTGCTCGAGCCCACGCTCCTCCTCCATATGCTGGGCCTCGCCATCGGCATGCTGATGCATATCGGCACCACCATCATCTTCGAAAGCGCACCCGGACACCGTTTCCACGCGCAGCGTTTCGCAGCCGTCCTCCTTGGGGCCGTGTTGTCCATCTTCTCCATGCATGGCTGAACCACAGCGGAACTGGTGTTGATAAGTGCAACCATGGCACGCGCAACTCCGTAGAAGGGGATGCGTCTATACCATGGGAACCAAGGAAAAGATGGTCGCGGAAGCCCGCCTGTTCGTTCGTCTGGGAGTGCTGTCCTTCATCGGATTCGTGTTCTACTATGCCCACCTCTTCTTCGGTCTGCTGGAGAACGTGGTGCTCTTCAAGACACTCGCGATCACGTTCCTGCTGGCCACCATTCCATTGCCCATCATCGCGGTCAACAACAAGCGGTTGTTCCCTGAACTGTCCCGCAGCGGCAAGAACGTGCTCACGTTCGCAACCGCCCTGCTCCTCTTCCATCACTTCCTCATGACCTTCATCTTCGTGCTGTTCCTGAAGGGGGAAGCGGTTTTCTGAAGCTCCCTGAGGAGCCTGACGTGAACACACCGTGTCATGACGGTGTTGTTCACGAAAGCGAGGTCATGTTCAACCTGTTCGGAAAGAAGGACCCACGTGAGCGGGTTATGAAGGCATACCGCCTGCTGTTGGAGGAGGCCCATCGCCTGAGCACCACGGATCGCCGTGCCAGCGATCTCAAGCGCGCTGAAGCCGAAGCCCTGTTGGACCGGTTCGAGAAGGAACAGCACAAGGGCTGACACAATAGATGCCTGGCATCGTGCGTTGATGGTTCTGAAGGGTCGTCCGTCCGACCAACGAAATGCCTGATGTGGAGCAGTTGCCTGGAGGCGTTGAAAGCTCCGTCCGGCCCGTAAGCCGGACCGTCAGGAACCATGGAAGCCCGCCCCGTAAGGCGGGCTTCGACGTTCAGTTCGGACGCCTTTCCAAGAGGGATCGCAGTGCCGCAGCAGGCTTCACCGCGAAGCCGGTCGATCCCAGCCTGCGCTGAACACGCGCTGCACGTGCCTGCCGCCGGATGCAAGCGTGACCTCCACGATGTGCACTCCCTGTGGGAATGCTGCCATGTCCACGGCATGCTCCGTTGCTCCTGTACGCGTCACCATGAGCAGACGGCCTTGCAGGTCACGCAAGGCGATCCGTGTCATGGGCTCCCGTTCGCTGCGCACCACGAAACGGTCACCGCAGGCCATCACCTGCACGGCAGCATCCCCGATACCGGGTATGGCGAGCAGCGGGTCGATGCAGCGACGGTAGAGCCTGACATCAATGGAGGAGGGCAGGATGTTGGAAACCACGCGCGTGGGCGTTTCCAGGCCTGGTCCTGCCCCAAGGCCGAAATTCAGGGTTCCCTGGGCAGGGCCACCGTCAAAACCACAGATCATGGTGTATGAACCGGGTGGGATGCAGATGCTGTCCGCATCGAACTGCTGGTCCACGGCCATCTCGAAGGTGCCATTGGCAACGACCTCGCCGTTCTGCAGGATGCCCCAATTGAAGGTTCCGAAGGCAGGTGCCCCAGACTCATTGCGGATGAAGGGCTGCAGCGGAACACAGGGGGGCGGGGGGCACAGGTCGATGAGGCGTTCCCAGGTGCAGGCCTGCTCTGTACCGAACCCGGTCATCAGGACCAACCGGGCGGAGAACGGGCCCTCGGGTGGCGTAATGCCATCGACCAGCCTGAGGATGTGCGTGCTGGTCTCTGCTGGCAAACCGAACAGGACGGCCTCGCTCACCGCCAGTTCTTCCCCCAGATCGTTGAACAGTATGAAACTCGGGTAGGGGAACAATTCTGACGTCGGGTTCCGGACAGTGACCACCACGGCGGTATCAGCGAAGGCATACCAGTATATCGGGTCCAGTTCCAGGTCCGCACAGGCTCCGCCGGAAGCGACCGTGAACTGGTGTTCCTCCTGGGGAGCGAGATCGTCCACGAAGGCGCCCTCCACAACTATCGTGTAGGTCCCCGCCTCCAGCGTTCCCAATTCAAGCGTTTCGGAATGAGGAACGATCACGGTGGCACCACCGTTGTCCGATACGTTCACGCTGATGTTCACGTTGAAGCCATCGACCACGGCATCAGCACTGTTGATGGTGACACCTGTGCCCGCAAGGCCACCGCTGAGGCGCACGATGACCGGGTCAAGCTCCGTCGGGTTTGCGGGTTGCACGGCGATCGCATCGATGTAGAAATAGGTTTGTGCCTGAACGATGCCGCTCAGAAGCAGGACGACGATCGACGTGAGGGCTCTCATGGATCGGAGGTATGTTCCTGGGGTTTTCATCTGGAGGCGGGCGATGGTTCCGATGAACGGGTGTCAGCTTTTCATGTTGTCGAACTGCAGCGGTAACTCGAAATCCTGCTCCCGGCACAACGCCATCACCGCCTGCAGGTCGTCGATCTTCTTGCCGCTCACACGGATCATGTCGTCCATGATCTGGGGCTGCACCTTCAGGCCGCTATCCTTGATGCACTTCACGATCTTCTTGGCCGTTTCCCGCTCGATCCCCTGTTTCACCTTGATGATGCGGTACAGGGACCTGCCGCTCGGCACCGGTTCCGCGCTGAGGTCGTAGCTGCGGACATCCACCTTCTGCTTGCCTGAGCGTTCCAATAGCACGTCCAGCACGGCGTCGAGTTTCATGTGATCGTCGGTGCTCAGACGGATGGTGAGCGCCTTCCTGTCAAGCTCGATGGTGGTGTTGGTGCCACGCAGGTCGTAACGCGTGTCAATTTCGCGCTTCACCACATTGATCGCGTTGTCAAGCATCTGCAGGTCCACCTTCGAAAGTATGTCAAGGCTGGGCATGGTCGTGAAATGATCCTTACAAAGATGCGACCACCTACGAGACCCACGATGCTTGCCATGGAAACATTTGGCAATCCGAGAATGGTGCATTGACAGGATGGCAGGCACACACCATCGGCACGGTTCATGCGTTGAGTATACCTAATGGAACGAGAAACGATCGT
>JBIJDX010000079.1:0-11480 GCA_044343855.1 Flavobacteriales bacterium | reverse complement strand
AGAACGGATAGAAGAGGGGAAGGTCGGGTTCGATGAGCTGCTCAAGGGTGGAATCCCCCCAGGCCTCCATGGCACGGAAGTGCTTGTTCTCGGCGAGCTGCCAAGCCTTTTGCAACTCCTGTCCGTGCCGTTGGAAGATGGCCTCGGTGCTGTATGGAAGGCGCAGGGCCTCCAGGGCTTCGGGGTCTCCGCACAGGGCCAGCACCTGCAGTGTCAGTGCGGTATCGTAGGGAAGGTCTTCGAGCAGGGGTGCCGTGGTCGGCTCAACCTCAACCAGTACGGTATCCGCCGCACCGGTATCCACTTCAGCGACTTCCGCAGCCTGATCGCTGCAGCCGGCACCTATCAAGGTGAGCAGCGCAAGGCATGTTGCGGACCTGAGGAACTCCATCATGGGGCGCGTTAGCGGGGTGGGATGGCCAGTTGCTGGCCGGGCGTTATGGTGCTGCTGCTTGTGAGCTTGTTGGCCTTCAACAGCCGCTCGAGGGGGATCTCATGGCAGGCTGCGATGGAACCCAGGGTCTCTCCTTTGGAGACCGTATGGCCGACAGGGGAGGGTAGCGCACGTCCGCGGAGCACGTTATCACTCATGCAGGGGCACACCCTGTTGCGCGTTCTGGCATCCAGGGCCAGCTGCGGGAAGCGTTCGAAGCCGGCCACACGGTCCTTCACCTTGTGGTAGCCCTTGTCATCGCCGTTGGTGCATTCGTGCCAATAGGCGAGGCCCTGCTCATTGGTGAGCCCGCAGAACTGCATGAGGATCATCGCGGAAAGCATGCCTGACTGGTGGCGACCGTTCCAGCAGTGGTAGTAGACAGGCCGGGGGGTCGGGGAGGTGGCGCGCTGCTGCACGTCCTGCAGGATGCGCAGCACGTCCGCATCCTCGAGGTCCGGTGTGCAGGCATAGGAGAATCCGGCCTTGGCAAGGGAATCGAGCCTCGCGCTGTCGTATTGCTCCTCGAACCTTCGGCTGTAGAGGTATTCGGACCGGTCGAAACCGTGGTCGGCGAGCCCCTTGATGGCGGTGATGCTCAGGGGGTGCATCACCCCCACCTCACCCTGCAGGTTCTCCACACCCCCGCGGTAGGCCACGTTCTTCAGGATAACGCGCATGTTCCTCAATGACGGCAGTTCCGGGCATCCCTCACCCATGTTGTCGATGAGCCTGGTCGCCGCCGAGTCGAGCCCGAACCGGTCGGGCAGGCCGCATTGGGCACCGGCTGTAGTGGCGAGGGCCGAGATGGCCGACAGGACGATCGTGCGCAGGCTCATTTGAGGCGGGCCTTGGAGCGGGGATGGAGCAGGCCGAACCCGAGCAGCGAGATGATCGCGGTGGCTGCCATCAGGGGGCGAGTGGGCTTGATGTCAGTGATGGAGGGGGGTGTTTTGGCCATTTCCGGCGCAAGGGGCGGTGTGTCCGTCCACCAAGGTACGTCTTTCTTTTTCCATTTCCGGGCCGCGTTGCCGTCATCCTGTGGCAGGCGCGCCACCACGAAACGATCGGCACGACCAAGGAGGGCATCGGGCACATGGATGTGCAGGGTGTCGACCACCGCGCCCCGTGGATCGTGCAGGACAGCCTGCAGGTTATCACGGTATACTCGGAACAGGCTACCCTGCAGCACGGTGGAGGTGGCTCCGGGCATCAGTTCGCGCCACCTGATGGTATCGCTGCATACGATGAGCGATGCGCCAGGCAGGAGTTTGCCTGCGAGGGGTATGCGTGCGTTGCTGCCCTGGAGCAGCAGGGTCCATCCCTCCAATTCCAAGGTGTCCGAAGCTGCGGAACTGATGCGCAATGCGTTGAACGGTCGTTTCCCTCCCATGGTGAGGAACGCATCGGCGATGGACACCACGCCTGCCTGTGATGAACGGGGCCTTCGGATGAATTCGGCGGTGAGCTGGCGGTCCCTGCCCGGGAGTATCGCACGGATGGCATTGGTATCGCCGTCCTCCACCCATCGGACGAAGCGCACCAGGTGGTCGCGGCCACCGGCCTCCACCGCGAGGGGCAGTGCGGAGAAGAAGGGTGCATCGATGCCGGTGTACAGGAGGGCGCTGCCATTGAAGCGGAGGTCGGCGATACCGCTGGGGCTGGTGGAGACACGTACCGGAGCAGGTTCACCGAGGGAGAATACCTGCCGCAGATGTTCGAAGGCGGTCAGGTGGCGCCGCTCATGGAACGATCGGAACCACTCCACGTTCTGGCGCCAACCTTCCTCGCTGCCGCGGAACCTGCCCCCCTGTCGTTCAAGGTGGCGGGGGATCTCCGGTGCATAGATGCCTTCGAACCGGTCGATGCGTGCAGCGATGCTGTCGGCGCTGAGGTGGCTCCCCAACAGCAGGGCGTACTGGTTGATGAAGCGGTCACGGAGCACGGGGTCGCTCACCAGCGTGCGCAGGAGCATGTTCGCCCAGGAGGGATTGTACCACTCGCTGCCATTGGCCTCAAGGCGCTTGGCCAGGAAGTTCAGGTTCACCTGTCCCAGGGGTGCGGCAAGGTCGGTGTCGTACACGATCCAGCGCCACCGGCCGTCAAGGTCGTTCGCGCGCCAGAAGCGGATGTTTCCCCGTGAGTCGGTGTTGATGGCAAGGGTCTGGAGAATGATGAAGTTCATGTAGTTCTCCACATCCATCAGCTTCGGCGCCACCTGCAGCAGATCGCCGCTGCGAGCGGCTTCCGAAAGCTGCCGGTAGAACTCCATGTACTCCCTGTTGCCCGTACCGGAACCCTGGATGAGGAGCACGGAGTCCGCATCGACCGCATGGTTGTCCCGCAGGAAATCGGGGTTGATCTTTTCGCGCAGGTTGTGGATGCCCCAGTAGTCACCGTTCAGGTAGAGCACCACCGGCCGGTAGCCCATGTGGTCAAGCCCGATGTCCGCGGCAAGTGAGCTGTACGCCACATCCTTGAAACGGGTATGTCGCTGGTCGCCGCCCGAGGTGCGCAGGACCAGGTGCTGGAAGCGGTTCACCGCCTTGCTGGGGAAGAGGCGCTCCTGAACGGGCTTTCCACCGGTCTTTTCACGCGCGATGATGCGCAGCGACTTTTCCGGATGGCCGCGTGTCATGCCGCCGAAGATGCGCAAGCCGAACGCCCCGGCGTGGACAAGGCTGTCACCCAGCACAAGTTCGCCCATCGCGCGGATCTCATCCTCCGACCACGCCCGGCCGTGGGTGATGATCTGCCCGTCCGCACCCTCCTCGCCATACCCCAAATAGATACCGTTGGGTGGCAGGAAGTCCTCGGGCATCACCGAAAGTGCCACACGGTCCAAGGCCGATGGATCGTTGATGAAATAGGTGCCGGTGAAAACGGTGTCTGCGCGGTCGGTGACCACCTGCACGTGTACGGTGCTGTTCAGCTGTTTCGGAGCGCCCACCCGTGACCACGGCGTGCCCACCACCGGGTTGAAGCGCCAGTGCAGGCTCCTACCCTTGGGTGCCGTGATGGCGAGCACCAGGGTGTCCGGGTAGGTGCCGGGAAGATGGGTGATGCGGGTGCCTTGGTCGGCGAGCGCCTTGAGCGGGAGTAGAACCACGTGCTTCGGGTCGGGCTCGCGTGCGGGCTGTGCGGAGCATGCCAGGACCAGGGCGAGCGCAGCGCCCACCGATGCCAGGCGCTCAGGGCCGGGCTCAGTACGCCACCTGCAGGTTGGTGCCAACGGCATGGCCCATATAGCCTATTTTGAAGGGGATGACGGGTCCCGGTCGTTCCGCGTAGGCGTCCATCAGGTCGGGCTGTGGACCCATGCTGAAGAGGGGGTCGATGCGGGAATACCTGCCATGCACATCCACGTTGAATCCCCGCGTCCGAAGTTCCCGGTAGCGCGGGCCGGTGTCATCCTGGATATGGAACCTGGTGTTGTCCAGCATGAAGCTCCTGACCTTGCCGAAGTTGTTGGAGTGCATCAGGTAGGATGCGGCCTTGTTGAGCGAGCAGAATGGTCCCTGCGCGGTCATCCAGGCCAGGAATGGCGATCCGGCAAAGCCGTCGTTGCTGAGGTCCTGCCGGAAATAGTAGACCTTTTTCTCCGAGCCGTCCGGCAGGCGGTAGACGTATTTGATGCCGTCCGCGCGACCGGGCGAACCGGGTTCCCTGCGCACGAGGCGATGTTGGGAGGCCTCGTACATCTCCACACGCGCTTCGTCGCCGGCCACGGTGTCTACGAGTTTGGCGCCCTGGATGCGCTGGCCCTCCTCCCATACGAGCAGATGTGCCTCCAGGAGCTCCGCTCCCATCTGGCGGAGGTAGTACATCAACATATCGGCGATGCCGCGTTCCTCGGTGAACTGCTGGCGCATGTCGATGGTCTTGAAGAACCCGAACCGATTGCTCACCCGCAGGATGTTCGACCATTCACGGAGGCGCTGCAAGGTTGATTCCTCGGACAATGTCCCGAACCAACCGAGCTGTCCGACGTCCTCCAGTCCCACGAGCACATAGGTGTCCGCGTTGGGGTAGAATGCCGATGCGAAGGCGATGTCGGGTCCGCCGAAGGGGTAGAAGACCAGCCGTTGCCGGCCCGCCAGGGTATCGTAGCGTTCAGCCATCCACGCGCGTATGGGCCTCAGCTTGTCCCGCTGCAGCAGTTCCCAGTCCTTTTCCAGTCCTGCTGCGGTGCGGCTGTATTCCGCATCCCCGGTGGCCTTGCCAGAGATGAGGTCCGCTGCTGCATTCAGTTCGGGAGGTGCCGGTCGGGGTGCCGGCGGTGGGGCAGCGGTATCCGCAGCGGTGGTGTCCACGGCGGCGACAGCAACGGGCTGTGGCGGCGGGACTTCGTTCGCCCGCGGTGTGCATGCCGCCATGGCGGCGGCCAGGAGCAGTGAAAGAGCAGTGCTGCGTTGTTCGTTCATGCCGTGGCGTTGTCGACCGGTTCGGATCCCTTCCCCGGATGTCGGTCAGAGCTGATGAAATACAACAGGCCTCCGAGCATGGCGGTACCCAGCCCCAGCAGTGATTCCGTGGGGTGCTTGGAGAGCAGGTGATATGCTATGTAGAGGTCGGCGATGATGAACAGAACGGGTGTGACCGGATACCCCCACGCCCTGTAGCCCGCAGGTGGTCCGTGCCGCATGCGCTGCACGATGGTTGCGGCCACGGTAAGCATCGTGAAGATGGACAGGCAGAATCCGGTGTACAGAAGGATGCTTTCGAAGCTCGCGGTCCAAAGGATGATGAGCGCCAGTAGTGCCTGGAACAGGATCGCACGGACCGGATTTCCCTGCGCGTCCGAGCGGGCCAGCATCGTCATCGTGGGGATGCGCGCGAACATGGGCTGCACCACGCGCGGACCCGCAAGCACCATGGCACTGATGGTGCTCAGCAGCAGGACGCAGATGGCGCCGCCCATCAACCTTCCGCCGGCATTCCCCAGCACGTGGACCGCGCTGATGAGACCGACCTCCCGTGGCTGGTACGCATCCTGACCCTCTGTGGCCACCATCATTTCCGCCATGGGTGCGCTCATCAGGAAGACCGCGTTGAGCGCCACATACAGCAGGGTGACCAGGCCGGTGCCATAAAGGATGCTGCGGTTGAGGTTGCGCTGCGGATTGTAGATCTCGCCTGCGAGGTAGGCACTGGCGTTCCAGCCGCTGTAGGCATAGCTTACATAGACCAGGTTCACGGCAAAGGCCGCCGACAGCACTTCGGTGAATGCCATGCTGTTCGGTGCGAAGCCCACTCCGGTGGAATTGCCCATCCTGAACCCGAGTGAGAGGAAAACCAGTATGATGAGCACCTTGATGAGCGTGAAGATGCGCTGGAACCCGGTGCCCGCCTGCATGTTGGTCATGTGGATGCCCGCGATGGCAAGGATCACGACGGAACCTGTCATCGTTATGTCGAGCTGGGGGAATACTCCGTGCGCGTAGGTTCCAAGCGAGGCCGCGGCAAGCGCGATGGGGGCGCTGAAGCCCACGGTTGCGCTGACCATGCCGGCCATGAAGCCGATGGCGGGATGGTAGGTGTTCCTGAGGAAGTGATATTCCCCGCCATCCTCGGGCATGCGTGTGGCGAGCTCGGCGTAACACATGGCCCCCATGAAGGCCATGAGCCCCCCGAGCCCCCAGAGCAGCAGGATCGCGAAACCCTGCCGGATATCGAGCAGTTGGAAGCCCAGGCTGGTGAAGACGCCTGTACCCACCATGTTGGCCACCACCAGGGAGATGGCCGTGCTAAAGCGGATGGAGCGTTGGGCCATTTCAGTTGTTAGGCTCAAAATCGGCAGCCCGCCACCAGCCCACCATGCCAGGTCCGTGGGGCGTGCGCACAGTGCCCTTGAAGAACCTGCCATCGGGTGTGCTGCCCTGCACGGTCACAAGGTCACCCTTGCGCAGCAGTGTGGCGGTTTGCTCGCCATCGGGTCCGTCCAACATGCGGGACTCCTCCAGGCGGCAGCGGCGTGTTTCCTCGTCCGTTACCGGAGGCTCCAGCATGCCCTCCTCCGCAGCACGGAGTTCATCCACCACCACGGGGGCAGCCATCTCCACGGGCTGTTCCTCAGGGGGCGAAGCGGGCCATGCCGGCAGCGATCCGAGGGGGCGAACGCCGATGAACAGCACCACGACGGCGCCTGCACAGAGCAGTCCCACGAGCGGCTGCCGGGGCGCGATGGCGGCTTCGCGGTTCCAGAGATCCTCGAGTTCCGTGCCGGGCGTACGCGCCCTGTCACGCTCATAAAGCGCGAGTCCACCATGTATCAGTGCCGGCAGAACAAGACCGAAGGCAAAGGCGAACAACAGGGCATCGGCCAATGCGAGGATGAGCCATACCGCTGCCGGCGCATCGTCACCCTGCGGACCCGCTTCGCGCAGGCGTGCCAGCCGTTGGTCCAGCCGTTGCATGCCATCCAGTTCCTGCTGCGACCTGCTCACATCCTGCTGGCGCGCCTCCACCAACATCTGCAGGGTGGCCGCCGTGTTATTGCGGAACGGGTTGGAGGCATCCGAGCGCAGGGCCTTGATGGCCTCACCAGTGGGGTCCGCCTCGGCTTGCTGTATCTGCTTGAGCGCGGCAGCGGCAAGGTCCAGGGATCCCTTCTGCGCCTCGAGGGTACTTTGGAGGGTGGTGATGGCACCCTGTCGCGCAGCGTCCTCCTCCTTCGTCGTGGCCACCATGGCTGGCGCCGGTCCCGACCTTCCGTCGGGTGTGTACGGCGCCATTGGGAACGGGCGTTCCGTGTAGGTCAGCAGGAAATGGCCCACCGCACGGGCTCCGCCGGTGGATCCGCCCTGCGCCGTCAATCGATCGAACGCTTCATCGGGCATGGCGTTCAACTCCTCCAGTGAGCCGGGCATTGCAATGGTGGCGGCAGCCATTGCCTGTTCGTGGCCCAGTGTTGCGAAGACCCGCGCCGAAGTCCATAAGCCACCGTTCACGGCGAGGTACCCCGGAATGGAGAGCAGCAGTGCGATGGCCATGACGAACGGCAGTGAAACGGCGATGGCAGGTGCCATGCGGGCGGATGTGTGCACGAGCGGCAGGTAGGAGGAGCGCAGGTCCGCCGAGTGATCGAGGCGATAGCCGGGGATGACCTGCAGGCCCGCTGCCAGGATGAGCGCATTGGCGGCCACCAGTGCCGATCCTGCGATGGCTGGAAGGGCGAGGACGGCAGCACCGATGGCGCCGCCGGAGCCCATGCTGGCCAGCGACCAGATGAGCCATTCCAGGCTGAGCAGTGCAAGTGACATGAATACCAGCAGTGCGATGGAGCGCAGCGTGCCACCGGCGCCCGGAAGGTGTTTCCTCACCGCGGCCCACCCGCCCTGGCGCACACCGGCGCGGTGCATGGAAGCGATGGTGCCTGCCGCAAGGGCCAGAGGTACGGTCCCAAGGATGATGCCTGCGGGGAGCGCCACCGTACCACCATCGAGCATGACCAGGTCGATCCATCGGCCCAGCGTGATCAACAGGAGCGCGGGTACCGTGCCAATGGCGCCGGCCAGCAGGGCGGGCCAGGAGAAAGCGGTGAACGCCCCGCCTCCGGCAGCCTTCACCACGTCCGCAGGCCAGCGCACCAGGTAATGGCGGGCACAGCGAAGTACGAATCGCAATGCCGGTCCGAACAGGTTGGCTGCATCCTGCATGAGGGATGATACCACCCACACCCAACCCAGCACCAGGTTGTGTGCGAGCAGGAGCAGTGAGGTGATGGCGTAAAGGGGCCACGCCCATGGTCCCGCACGCTCCACCTTTTCACGCTGGCCGGCCAGGTCGGCATCCCAGGGGCACTCGCGGCCGCGAAGCTGGATGTACAGGCGCAGCAACAGGTGTGCTGCAGCAACAATGCCGATAAGGGTGATCGGTTCGGTCATGCATCATTCCGGCGACCGGTATGTTATCGGGGAACGGAATACCGCGAAACAACCGGGATGCGCCCTTGGCAGCGGGGTCGGACTGAGGAGTTTATGGACAATGCCCTTTTGATAGCATTCCCCGCCAGGTCGCTTCGATCACCCTCAGTAAGGGGGTGCTGTAGAGTCCGCAGCAGGTCGGCCGATGAACGCGTCGTAGGCCTCCTTGTACTCAAAATACGCATCCACCATGTTGCCGCTGAGGTAATTCCCCGTGCTGTCTATGTCATGGCGCCGGGCCGCCTTCGGGTTGTGGACCCAGATCCACCTGCGGAAACGGTCGCCTTCCTGCTGGTCGGTGAAGGGCAGCATCTCCTGCTGTTTCATGGGCTCCAGCTTCACGTACCGGTCATCCTCATAGCTCACGAAGAAGTTGCAGTACTGTGTGGTGAACCAGCGCATGTACTTGGAGCCGAAATCGGAAAGGCGGATGCACCCGATGCTGTTCGGGGTGCCGAGCATGCCGCGCGCCAGCTGTGCCAGGGCGCATTCATGTATCCCGTTGCCCACCGTGGCCGATGGGAATTCCGGCGCAGGCGCCATGTTGAGGAAGTTGGGCATTTCAGTCTCCCCGCGATAGAACGCCACATGGCGGTGACCACCGCCCATTACCTGGTCGTGGATCCTGTCCTGCTCTTCGTAACGTCGCTCCCGCTCCCAGTGCTTGGAGTTGATGATGTACCGGCCTGCATAATAGCGGCGTCGCTTACCCACGGGCAGGTATTCCGAGTGCCCGTCGGTGCGCTTGGATGATGTGGCGAAACGGGCAACGAGGAGCAGTGTGTCCGGGTAGGCCTCACACGCGCACAGCGTCTGTCCCACCGCATATACCTTGCCTCCCGCGTATGAATATTGCCGCTCGATGGGACGCGACCGGTACTGCCACACCTTCCCGATGAAGTTGATGAGCTGTGCGGCCGAGTCGGGCAGGGCCCGCTTGATGTCGGCGTACAGGCTGTCGTTCGGTGCATGGTCCACATCGATGGCGGCGATGCGGGCCAGCAGGTCGGCCGGTACGCGTTGCAGCAGGGATAGCTGTTCCAGGTCCGGGTGGACCTCCTTCACCCCGCGTGTGTTGCCCTGTTCGTCAAGGCTTGAGAAGTCGCCCACCAGGTAGCGGTTGCCGAACGGGTGCGACCGTCCAAGGCGCTGGTTGAAGAGCTCATCGTACGTGAACCCACGGCGTGTTCCGGGTTGCCACGCCTGGCTATCCTGAAGGAGGGGCAGGTAGCAGGGGTTCAACATGCCATAGGTGCGGATGCGTTCCTGCGACAGCGCCGATACCGGGGTGCGTGGGGGGGGCGTGGTCTCGACCGGCACTGGCGGAACCGTATCGACGGCCAGGCTGTCCGCTGCTGCCGGCGGGGTCTCCGAACCTTGTGCAGCGCATCCAGCAAGGAACAGTAACAAGCCGGAACGAACGATATACCGTGTCATGGCAGGTGTATTGACGGATGTAAAATTACCGGATCCCGGAAGAGTCATCGCCCCAGACGCTCACCTGCCCCGCCCCGCCGCCATAGGTGCTTATCAGGCAACGGTCACCGGTGAAGGAAACACCGATGGGCCGCCTCACGGGGAACTGGTGTATCCTGCGCATGTCGCTGAGCCGCACCACACTGGCCAGGTCGTGGTACCAGTGGAGCACCACGGCCACCTCCTCCCTGCGGTCCACTCCGAACAGCAGAGCGTTGTGATCGAACCGCACCTGGCCCTGCAGGCTGCCGTCCGCTATGGCGTATTTGCTGAAGAGCCGGTTGACGTTGTCCGCAATGTAGAAGTGCCTGCGGTCCGCGGCAAGGTGGATGTGCCCGGGGTTGGAGCTGATCCGCATGCTGCGCACCACCTTCAGGCTGTCCAGGTCCACCACGGACACGGATGCGCCCCCCATGTTGTTCACGTAGGCCCTGCGCTCCACACTGTCCACGGCGATGCCACGCGGGAAGCGCCCCCCCCGCCCCAGCGGAATGTCCTTCACGCGTTTCATGGTGCTGCGGTCGAAGGCCGTGAGGGTGCCGGACACCCAGTTGCTCGCCAGCACCATGTCCGAACCGGGCACCAGGCTCACCATCTTGGGCATGTGGCCCGTGCGCGCCGCCGGCAGGGCCAACCGCACCCTGGACCCATCCGGGTCGATGCGGGTGGCACCGAAGGTCCTGTCCGCGCCCGGCAGTGTGTCGGGGCGGCCGTCGATGCGGTGGCGCACCACGGCATCGCCGTTGTACAGGCTCACATACACGTACTCCCCCGCCGGATCGATGGCGCAGTCCACGGGCTTTTCCGCGATGCAGCCGTTCACCACTTCACCCTTGTCGTTGTAGCCGCTCACTGCATGCCGGTCCAGCGCCACCTGGTGGCGGATGGTCATGGAGGCACAGTCGATCACCCATATGGCGCAGCCTTCAAGGTCACAGGCAACGGCAACATCGCCGCGTTGCGACACCTGTACGGACTTCACCCCCCTGCCCTTGCCGATGGTGGTGATCAGGTTGAAGGTGCTGCTGTCGAACCGCTGGAGGTGAGGCGCCACATCAATGGTCATGGTGTCCGGCAGGGCGGGAAGGGGCGCTGGTGATGCCACCTCAGGAGCCGTGCCGTCAGCGGTAGGCACGGCCATGCCGTCGCCGCATCCGGTGATGGGCAGCATGGCTGCGATGGTGGCCAGGACAGCAAGGGGGGATCCGGATCGCGGTTCGTTCATGGTCGCAGGAGGTGTGGGTGCATGATCATGGAGGTGATGTCCCGTGCCTCCTGTTCGGTGGCCATGCGGGCATGGAGGTCCTTCTCCATGATGGTGAAGCGGGGCACCGCCTGCACCAATCGGCCGTCAAGGAGCCTGCACTCCAGGAAGAAGCCCTGGCGCAGGGTGGGCCGGTGCAGCTGGTCGAACAGGAAATTGCCGAGGCCGTGGAAGATGATGCCACCCGCATGGAACTCGATGTGCTGTGGTTCGTGGGCCTGTGAACCGACCACGATATCGGCACCCAGTTCGATCAGCCGGTGTGCCACGGCCACCTGGTGTTCCGGTGGCACCGGGCTGTCCACCTCGCGGAACTGCACCGTGGCCACCACCGTGCGCACGAGGCTGTCACTGCGCAACGCATCGATGGCCCGCCGGGCAT
>JBIJDX010000078.1:0-11544 GCA_044343855.1 Flavobacteriales bacterium | reverse complement strand
GAGCAAGCGGGGCAGGTTCATGGCGGGGCTCTGAATGACAGGAATTCGGCTGTTCACCGCAGCCGGGCGGTCAAGGTTCGTTGAGGATGCGGGCGATGTCGGGGGGGAAGTAGTCAGGCCCCTTCATCACCTTCCCATCCGCACGGCGAATGGGCCTTCCGTCCGCACCCAGCTTGCTCATGTTGCTTCGCTGGATCTCCCGGAACACTTCATCCATCTTGTGCTCCAGCCCGTGCTTGAGCATGGTTCCGCAGAGGATGTACAGGATATCGCCAAGGGCATCCGCCACCTCCACAAGGTCGCCGCGCAGGGCCGCCTCCAGGTATTCCTCGTTCTCCTCACGGATCAGCTTGTAGCGCAGCAATGCATCGCGATCGCCGATGGCGGCGCAGGGCGAGTCGGCGTTCGGAATGCCGAACGCATCGTGGAATGCACGCACATGCCCGGTCGCTTCGACCAGGGTCAGCGGCGTTGTGTCCGAAGTGCTCATGGTCGAAAGGTAGCTGGCACGGGGCCATACCTGAAGATGGAATGGTTAACACTCTTTAACGGCACGATCCGCACGGTCTCCGGTGGCATGCCAAGAACTTTGCACGCCTAACGGCCGAAGGCCGCAACAGGAACCAACAGCATGGATACGAGCATCGAATCACGAACGCCACAGGTCACGGCGGACAGCATCCGGGAACTGAACGAACGCATCCAGCAGGCAAGCACGTTCGTGGACCTCATCGACCGGGAGATGAGCCGTGTGATAGTGGGCCAGAAGGACATGGTTCAGAAGCTCATGGTCGCACTGCTGGCGGATGGCCACATCCTTCTTGAAGGTGTTCCGGGATTGGCAAAGACCATGGCCATAAAGGCACTGGCACGCACGATCGACGTCGCCTTCAGCCGGATCCAATTCACACCCGACCTGCTGCCGGCCGACCTCATCGGCACAATGATATACAGTCAGCGCAGCGAGGAATTCAGCGTAAGGAAGGGTCCCATCTTCAGCAACTTCATCCTGGCGGACGAGATCAACAGGGCTCCGGCCAAGGTGCAGAGCGCCCTGCTTGAAGCCATGCAGGAGCGTCAGGTGACGCTGGGAGCCCAGACCTACGCCCTACCCCAGCCCTTCCTGGTGCTGGCCACGATGAACCCCATCGAACAGGAGGGCACCTATCCCCTGCCCGAGGCCCAGACGGACCGCTTCATGCTAAAGGTGGTACTTGACTATCCGCTAAAGGAGGAGGAGAAGCTCATAATCCGGCAGAATGTGCGCCCGGGAGGCGTCAGCGAACCGGCACAGGTGGTGCGGGCACAGGAGATCACGGAGGCACGGAAACTGGTGCGCGAGGTCTACATGGATGAAAAGATCGAGCAGTACATCGTGGATATCGTGTATGCCACCAGAAAACCGGAACAGTACAGGCTCCCGGACCTGAACGGCATGATCTCCTTCGGAGGGAGTCCGCGGGCCAGCATCAACATGGCACTGGGCGCCAAGGCCCTCGCCTTCACCAAACACCGTGGATACGTAATTCCGGAGGATGTGCGTGCGGTGTGTCCGGATGTGCTTCGTCATCGCATCGGTCTCACTTACGAGGCGGAAGCGGAAGGCATCGCAGTGGGGGACATCATTGACCGGGTGCTCAACACCGTGGAGGTACCCTGAGAACAACACCGGTGGCTCTTCGAACGCACAGTTCAAGCTGCGGATCGCGCTCATGGATACCATCCAGCATACCAAGGAGCTCCTGAAGAAGGTGCGGCTGATCGAGCTGAAAACGCGCGGCCTCAGCGAGCACATCTTCTCCGGGGAGTACCAGAGCGCATTCAAGGGCCATGGAATGACGTTCAGCGAGGTGCGCGAGTACCAGGCGGGAGACGAGGTGCGCACGATCGATTGGAACGTGACCGCCCGGTTCGGTCACCCCTACGTGAAGGTGTTCGAGGAGGAACGGGAGTTGAGCGTGATGTTGTTGGCCGATGTGAGCGCATCAGGTGATTTCGGCACCGATGCCCTGTTGAAACGGGAACTCATCACCGAAGCCTGTGCCACGATCGCCTTCAGCGCGATCCGGAACAACGACAAGGTGGGTTTGATCCTGTTCAGCGACCGGGTGGAGCGGTTCATCCCGCCCAACAAGGGTCGCACGCACATCCTGCGACTGGTGCGTGAGCTGCTGGAGTTCAGACCTGCACACCGGGGCACCAACATCACCGAGGCCCTTCGCTTCCTGAACAAAGTGATCAAGAAACGCAGCATCGCTTTCCTGCTCAGCGACCTGATGGACCAGGGTTATGAGGATGCGCTGAGGATCGCCCGGCGCAAGCATGACCTCATCGTGCTGCGCACGGTGGACCCGCGCGAGGAGGAACTGCCACGGATCGGCCTCGTACAATTCGAGGACCCGGAAGCAGGTCTGCTTCGCTGGGTGAACACCTCCAGCTCCGCAATTCGCAAGGCCTACCGCGCGGAAGCACTGAAACGACAGAACCGCACCAGGGAGATCCTGCGGCGATCCGGCGTGGACCATGCCGTGATAAGTACGCGAACAGGGTATGTGAAACCGCTTATGAACCTGTTCAGGGAACGGGAAGGCAGCCGATGAGGATCAGTTGCACCGTGGCGGTCCTCCTGGCCTGCACCGCACCTGCGGCAGCGCAGCGGTTGTCCGCTTCGCTGGACACCAGCGCGATACGCATCGGAGGTGTGGCGGCTTACACGCTGGCGATGCGGCTGCCCAGCGGTGTGAGCGCGGCCGAGGTGGCATGGCCCGCCATCACCGATACGCTCACGAGCCACCTCGAGGTCATTGACCATGCCGTGCAGCAGGAACCGGACAGCGCGGGAACGGTGTGGATCCGCTGCAGCATCACCAGTTGGGATACGGGAACGTGGGTCATACCGCCATCCAGGGTGACCGTGAAGGGCGTTACCATTGAAAGCGCCGCATTGGTGCTGCAGGTGATCCCCACACCGGTTGACATGCGGTCGGCACCAAGGCCGCTGAAGGACATACCGGCCATGCCCTTCTCCCTGCTGGCATGGCTGCTCCTGCACCGCGCAGCGCTGCTCATTGGTGCCGTGATCGTGCTGTCGACCGCCGCCCTGGTCCGGTACGTGCGCAGGCGCGCGCAACGCCCCCGGCCTGAACAGGTGATGGAAGCCCCGGCGATACCACCACACGTGCGGTGCATGAAGGAACTGGATGCGCTTGAAGAACAACGGCTCTGGCAACAGGGGGAACACAAGGCCTACCAATCGCGCATCACCGACATCCTGCGCAGTTACATCGAAGCGCGCTACCTCGTAAGCGCTCTCGAACGAACCACCGATGAGCTCATGGCCGAACTGCGCGTGAGCGCCCTGCCGGTGGATGAGCGGATCCGGCTGGAGAACATGCTGCGCGCGGCCGATCTCGTGAAGTTCGCAAAGGTCGTGCCCACCGCATTGGAGCATGAACAATTGTTGGTATCAGCACGCCAGTTCGTGCAGGCCACGGCACCTAGCGATGCAAGCGCGCCATGAGGATCGACCGTGACACCGCATTGGAGGCCGGTTGGTCGATCCTCGCCCTGATGGGCGTGGCGTTCCTGTTGCGATGGATGCTGGTGCGCTATGAACCGGCAAACCCGGAACTGCTGTGGGCGCTCGCACTGCTGCCACTGGTCGTGACCGTTTCCCTCTGGCGGCGTCGCAGCGACCAGGTGCGTATCGCCCTTCCCACTGTTGGATCCGTGGTGCAGGTGTTCGCCGACCCCATCACCTGGTGCAGGCCATTGCCCTCAGCCCTGATGCTGTTCTCATTGGGAGCCCTGTTGCTGGGCTTCTCACGTCCGCAGAGCAGGGATCAGTGGCAGGATGTGAAGCGCGAAGGCATCGATATCGTGATCGCATTGGATGTGTCGGCGAGCATGCTGGCGAAGGACCTGCGCCCCGATCGCCTGAGCGCCTCGAGGAAGGTGGCCCAGGAATTCATCGATGGACGGCCGAACGACAGGATCGGTCTTGTGGTCTATGAGGGCGAGGCGTTCACGCAATGTCCCCTCACCACGGACCACCGGGTGTTGAAGGAGCTGTTCGACCAGGCCCGGTCCGGATTGATCACGGGGGGCACGGCCGTTGGCATGGGTCTGGCAACGGCGATCAACCGACTGCGGGACAGCGAGGCCAGGAGCAAAGTGGTGATCCTGCTCACGGACGGCGTGAGCAATGCGGGCATGGTGCAACCACTGGATGCGGCCCAGATCGCCGAACAGCTTGGCATCCGCGTATACACCATCGGCGTGGGTACACGCGGCAAGGCACTGTCCCCCGTGAGCCAGTATCCGAACGGCCAATATCGGTTCGACATGGTTCAGGTGGAGATCGATGAACCCACGCTGACCGAGATGGCCCGGCTGACGGGTGGCCGCTACTTCCGTGCGACCGATGCGGAGAAACTGCGTTCCATCTATGCGGAGATAGACCGCCTGGAGCGCACCCGCATCGAGGTGACCGAATACAGCCAGCGCAACGAGGAGTTCCTTCCCCTGGTGCTGCTTGCGCTGGGTGCGGCCACGGCAGCTTTCATCCTGGAACGGACCCTGTTCCATACACTGGCATGAGCGGCGCAGGAACCTATCGCATGGGCCGGATCGGGTGGACACTTGTGGCGCTCGAGCTGCTCGTGAACGCACTTCTCCTTGCATTGGGCTGGCTGCTCCTCAACGACCTTCCGGGCTTCCGTTTTGAACGGCCCCACCTCCTGTACGGCCTTGCGGGTGGCCCCGTCCTGCTCACCGTGCACCTCCTGCACCTTGGATGGAGGAACCGGGCCCTCCTGCGGTTCGCCTCCCCGGCCATGCTGCCGCGCATGGTCCGTTCCGTGAGCGGTTGGCGCAGCGGTCTTCGTTTCCTGTTCGTAAGGCATGCCCTGGGGTTCGGGCTCATCGCAGCGGCCTCACCGCAATTCGGCACGCGCATGGAGGAGGTACGCACGGATGGCGCGGATATCATGGTCTGTGTTGACGTGAGCAACAGCATGGACTGCGCGGACCTTCAGCCGAGCCGGATGGACGCAGCCCGGCGCGCCCTTGGCCAGCTCATCGACCGTTCCAAGGGGGATCGCATCGGCATCATCGTCTTCGCCGGTGAAGCGTTCGTACAGCTCCCCATCACCACGGACCGATCGGCCGCCCGCATGTTCGCAGCCTCCGTGGATACCCGTTCGGTCGGAGCTCAGGGTACCGCGATCGCTGCGGCGATCGATCTTGCCAGGTCCAGTTTCGCAGCGGACAGCCCCGGAGGCAAGGCCATTCTGGTCATAAGTGACGGCGAGAACCACGAGGATGACGCGTTCGGTGCCGCACGCGCGGCGGTGGAGGCCGGTTGCGTGGTGCACACCATCGGCATGGGCACCCGGCAGGGCGGGCCCATCCCGGTCGCCCGCGGCGGACAGGTGCAGGGGTTCCGCAAGGACCGCGATGGAAGGACGGTGGTGAGTGCGTTGAACGAGGAAATGTTGCGCGGCGTTGCCAATGCCGGGAATGGCATTTACGTGCGCGCCGGCCAGGGCTCGTATGGCATCGGCGAGATCATGGAGCACATACAGGGCCTGGAGCGGGGCACAACGGGCACCTACCGCTTCACAGCGCATGAGGACCGCTATCAGGTGCCCCTTGCGCTTGCCATTGCCCTGCTGCTCGCCGCGCTGATCATGCCGGAAGGACGCACATCCACCTCCAACGTGCAACGGATCGGATGAAACAGGTGATCACCCTCTCCCTACTGCTGGCCGCATGCGGCGACCCCGATAAGCGCGCGGTGGAGAAAGCGCTGCGCGCTGGGAGCGCATCGTACCATGAAGGCGACCTTGAAACAGCCCTTGCACATTTCCAGGATGCACCTGAGGACCACCGTTTGAAATACAACGCGGGCGTGGTGCTCGATCACCTTGACCGCCTCGGGGAAGCCACGCAACGTTTCGAGGAGGCCGCTGTACTGGCCGACAGCAGCGTGCAACGTGCCAATGCGCAATACAACCTTGGACATACCTGGCAGCGCCGTGCAACGGTCGCCGACACCCTCGCGGCGCAGGCAGCGCGCGCGGCGGCAGCCATGCAACCCGGTGGCGACATCACCGAACAGGTGCGCAATGCGGTCGTGCTCGATTCACTGTTGAACAGCATCAGCAAGGAGTTGCAATTCTCCGATTCAGCATTGTTGCAGGGCAGGGAAGCTTATCGGGCGGCCCTCCGCAACAATCCGCATGATGAGGACGCTCGATACAACCTTACCATGGTGCAGAACACCCTTGCAGCACGGGCAAAAGCCGCTGAGCAACGACGCAGGGAAAGGGATGCGGAAAAGGGGAAGGAGCTGACCCAACTGGCCAGGGCCATCATTGCCAGGGCCGATTCGCTCGTGGGGAGGTATGCGTTCGATGAGGCGCTGAGGACGCTGCGGGAGGGGCTGGAACGTGAGCCTGCGCTGATGCAGCGCAAGGATTACAGCGACAAGTTGGAGACCGTGACAAAAGCCGCACGCCCATGAGGACCGCCACCGCCTTCTTCCTGCTGATCATCCATCTGAACTCCCCGGCGCAGGATACGACTGCATTTTCCGATGCAGCGCACTATTTCAACGAGGCAGGTCGCCAATATGTGCTGGAGAACCGGATGGAGGCACTGAAGACCTTGGACAAGGGGCTGCGCAAGTTCCCGGATGATGAACGGTTGCGGAAATTGGCGGAGGAACTCCTGAAACAGCAGCAGCAACAGCAGCAACAGCAGCAGCAACAACAACAGGATCAGCAGGAAAAAGAGCAGGAGCAACAGCAGGAGCAGGCCGGGAAGCAGGATCGGGAGCAACAGGAGGAAAGGGAGCAGCAGGGAGCCGACGACAGCAGGAAGGACGGTGGCAAGGATGAGCAAAGGCCCGGACGCCCGGGCGAGATCGCACCAAAGGATGCCGAACGTATGCTTGATGCCTTGGAGCGCGAGGAACAGCGGGTGCAGGCAAAGTTGAAGGACAGGCAGCGGGCCGCCCGCAGAGTACCCATCGAGAAGGACTGGTAGAACCCAAGAACATGCGCGTATACCTGACATTCCTGCTGCTGCTTGCAGCAATGATCTCCAGGGCACAGGAGATCGTGTTCAAGGCCACCGTGGACCGGACCACCATCGCCACAGGCGAGCAGCTTGAGCTCACCGTTCAGCTGGTCAACAGCCGTGAACGATTCGCAGCGCCAGACCTTGGGGGCCTTGTGATCATAAGCGGCCCGTTCGAGAGCAGCAACATCAGCTACGTGAACGGCCGCATGAGCAGTTCACTCACCCGCACCTGGCGGCTCACAGCAACGAAGCCGGGCACCTATACCATCGGAAGGACCGAAGTGAAGGTGGGTGGTGGCATCATCGCCACGGATCCCATCGCCGTGACAGTGAGCAAGGGTGCAGCCGCACCGAGCGACCCCTACGCGACCCAGGGACAGAGCAACGACGCCAACCTGTTCGCTACGATCACGGTGGACAGGAACAATGTACACGTGGGAGAGCAGCTTGTGGCGACCTACACGCTCTATTCCCGGTACAACAACCTTGAACTGTCCAAGTACGAACTGCCCAAGATGACCGGGTTCTGGGCGGAGGAGATAGACCTGGGGAACAGCGGCTGGGAACCCAAACCCCGCCAGGTGAACGGCGTGGCCTATAACGTGGCAGTGCTGAAGAAGCAGGTGTTGTTCCCCCAGAAGAGCGGGAAATTGCAGATCGCACCATTGGAACTGGGCTGCCTGGTGAACCGCTCGTTCTTCGATCGCGGTTCGAACGTGCCCGTACGGAGCAACGCGCTGGAGATCACCGTGAAGGAGCTGCCCCTGCCAGCACCGGCCGATTTCACGGGTGCGGTCGGTGCGCTGTCGCTGACGGCCGGCCTGGATCGCACCAACGTGAATGTGAACGAGCCCGTTCAGCTTGACCTGCAATTCAGCGGTCGCACCAACCTGAAGCTGCTGGAAGCACCGGCCCTTGACCTTCCACAGGACCTTGAGGCGTTCGACCCGAAGACGGTGGACAGGATCGCGGTGAACGGTGGCGGCATGAGCGGAGCACGAACATTCCAATACCTTCTGATCCCCCGCCATGAAGGACGGTTCGAACTGCCCTCGTTCACCTTCAGTTTCTTCGATCCGGAAAAGGACCGGTATGTCCAGCTGAGCACCGATGCGTTCACCATCACGGTGGAAGCGTCCGGTGTCGCCGCCACCAACGGCAGCACAGAGGTCCCTGCACAGCGGGATGTCCAGCAGATGGCCGAGGATATCAGATACATCAGGACCGGTGATCTTGGACTGCAGCCTGAGGGTGGATGGCTGTTCGGCTCTGCGACGTATTGGGCATCGCTCACACTGCCGGCAATGGCCTACCTGCTCCTGCTCGGATGGCACCGCCGCACTGCTGCAAGGCGGGAAAACCCCGCCATCCAGCGCAAGTTGCGGGCGGACAGGACCGCTCGCAAGGCCCTTCGCACCGCAGAGTCAGCGCTTCGTACGGGAAGCGGAGCAGCCTTTCATGATGCGTTGAACAGCGCCCTGCGTGGCTACCTCCAGGACGCTCTGTCCCTCTCCCCCGCCCAATTGGACCGGGCGCGGATCGCTGCCGCCCTGGAGCGCCACGAGGAAGGTCCCGAGGTTGCCGAGGAGGTGCAACGGATACTCGCCACCTGCGACATGGCCCGCTTCACACCGGGCGGAGCCCACAGCGACCAACAGCTCTACGATGCGGCCGTAACGGTCATAGGCCGCCTGGAACGACTCATCCGCGCATGAAGCCGATCGCCCCCCTACTGTTCGCCGCATTGCTGCTGCCACCCACAGCCGGCAGGTCGGCACCTGTTGACAGCCTGCTCAGCGCCGCCGCCGCCGCATATGCTGCCGGGAACCCCCAAACCGCCCTGTCCCTGTACACGGCCGTGCTGGCCGAAGGAAGTTCGGCTCCGCTGCTCTACAACATAGGGAACTGCCATTACCGGGCGGGAGACCCTGCCATGGCCATCCTGTTCTATGAACGGGCCCTGAAAATGGCACCGGGGGACGATGACATCCGTGCCAACCTGGAACTCGCCCGCAGCCGCACGAAGGACCGCGTCAACGAACTTCCCGCAAGCCAGGTGATGGTACGCTGGGAACGGTTCGCCGGCGGACGCGACATCGATCAATGGGCGCGCATCTCCATCGGCTTTGCCCTGCTTTTCTTCGCATTGCTGGCGATGGCCACGCTGGTGAAGAACGCCTCATGGCGCGCTGCGGCCCGGATGCTGTCAATAATGGCAGGCATCCTGCTGATGCTTTCCTCCGCCATGGCATGGAACAGGCATCGTTCGATCAGCATGCACGAGGAAGCCATCGTGATGGCACAGCGTGTGGATGTTCGCAGTGAACCGACAGAGCGCGGTGCCGTGCTGTTCGTCATTCACCGTGGCACCAAGGTCCGCGTGATGCAGGAACTCGAAGGTCGCATCGAAGTGCGGCTCGCCAACGGCTCACAGGGCTGGATGCAGGCCGATCAGGTGGAGCGTATCTGAAGCGGACCACCGGCGCGCCGAACGTTCCGTTGCCGCCTGCAGCCTACTCAACCACAAGGCGCCGCACCGCATGGAGGTCGCCCTGACCCACCCGCACCAGGTAAACACCGGGGGCCAATATCGCCTCGCAACGGAACTCCCCATTGTCCACCTGCCTGATGATAGCCGCGGAGGGCTGCAGGATCATCCTGCCATCCGATGCGAACACCATGACCTCGACGGGTACATGCTCCTGAAGGCCTCGCATCCTGATAGTGAAATGCCCGCTGGTTGGATTGGGGAACAGATCAAGCTCCGGACCAACCTCCACCCCATCGGACAATTCCCTGCCTGTACCCTGAACGACCATCGCCTGTGTCGAGGGACAGATGAGGAAACCGTTGCCGGATGAGCCTTGGTAGTAATTGTAGTTGATGTTCACCAAGGCGCTATTGATGCTATTGAGCCCATGGGTGGTTGAGCAGCCCCCCACCTCTGCATCGGCCTGCGCCACCAGTTGCTGGACGGTCCAGCCGGCGAATGGCCCACTCGCGATGAGCATGTTCTTCAACAAGGCGGAGCTCGGACTGAAGGAGGTATTCAGTTCATCGAACCGGATGGACAGCTTCAATGCCACCAGCTCGGCCGCGACGTTGTTGCTGTAGGAACTTCCCGGGTCGGTAAGCGTACCCGTTGGCAGCACGGTCACAGATCCATAGGATGGAAGGAAAGCCCCCACCGCGTTGGCGGACGTAAGCCGCATAAGCCGGGATCCACAACCGATGGTAAGGAAGGATGGACCGGGGAAGGCCGAAGCAAAATTGGAATTCATATAGGCCGCGGGATCGTACCCGTTGCTGTTCGCCCCCCAGGTACCCTGTGATTCGGCCCGGATGCCGGTACAGTTGACCGTTGACTGCAGGGTGATGCTCACCGATCCATCGCGACGGCAACCCGTAGCGGCAACAACGGAAACACTGTACGTGCCCGATGTGGATACCGATGCGGTCGCCGTGGTCTGCACGGGAGTGGTGTTCCATGCGTAGGTGTAGGGCGCCGTGGCACCTGAGGCTGTGACCGAAACCGTTGCACTGGCCGCGGATGAGCTCATCACCAAGGTGGGCAGCGGGTTTACCGTGACCGGCACGGCTGCGGACAGGACCGATGTTCCACCGGATGTACGCTGCACGGTATAGCTGCCCGACTGTGTGGCGGTATATGTGGCCGATGTCGCTCCCGAAATGGCGGTGTTATCACGCCTCCACTGATAGGTGGCACCGCTGATGGTACTTGCGCTGAGCGTTACGGAAAGCCCCTGGCAGAAGGTCGTGGAGCCGCTCGCCGTTACGGTCAGCGCAGTGGAGCCCGTAACCGTGATGACCACCCCGGCGGAATTGGAGGTACAGCCGGAAAGACTGCGTATCACGGTGTAGTTGCCAGCCACGGAGGCGGTGATGGACGACGAGGCAGACGACCCGGTGATCGCCGCACCATCGCGATACCATACATACGTGGAGCCGGCTGCTGCGGTGGCGGTCAGGACCACGCTCCCTCCCGCGGCGAACGTGGTGGGTCCCGACGCCGTGATATTCGTGCCACCGATATCCGTCACGGTCACCTGGATCGCTGCCGATACCGCCGAACAGCCCGATGCCGTCCGCTGGACCGTGTAGCTGCCAGCCTGGGTGGCCGTGTAACTCACCGAGGTCGCGTTGGCGATGGCCGTGCCGTTGCGGTACCACACGTAGGTGGAGCCCGTGCCCGCCGTGGCATTCAGCACAACGCTGCCACCGCTGCACAACGTGGTGGAGCCCCCCGCCGTGATGGCCACCGTGGGTGCGCTGTTGACCACAACGCTCACCGCTGCCGATACCGCCGAACAGCCCGATGCCGTCCGCTGGACCGTGTAGCTGCCAGCCTGGGTGGCCGTGTAACTCACCGAGGTCGCGTTGGCGATGGCCGTGCCGTTCCGGTACCACACATAGGTGGAACCCGTGCCCGCCGTGGCA
>JBIJDX010000257.1:0-3490 GCA_044343855.1 Flavobacteriales bacterium | reverse complement strand
GACAAGTTCGAGGGCGCCGACCGTCGCCTGGGTGTGCAGATGAAGAGCGTCGGCGAGACCATGGGCATCGGGCGCAGCTTCCAGGAGGCGCTGCAGAAGGCCTGCCAGAGCCTGGAGATCAAACGCAACGGCCTTGGCGCTGATGGCAAGGAGACCAAGGACGCCGCCGTGCTGCTGGAAAGTCTCGCCAACCCCAGCTGGAGCCGCCTCTTCCACGTGTACGATGCCATCAAGCTCGGCATCCCCTTCAGCAAGATCCAGGAGCTCACGCGCATCGACCTCTGGTTCCTCAAGCAGATCGAGGACATGATCAAGACCGAGCGTGAGGTGGAGAAGTACACGCTCGACACCATTCCGCGCGACCTGCTCTTCGAGGCCAAGCAGAAGGGCTACGCCGACCGCCAGGTGGCGCACCTGCTGGGCTGCCTGGAGAGCCAGGTGTACAAGAAGCGCAACGAGCTCGGCATCAAGCGCGTGTACAAACTGGTGGACACCTGCGCCGGCGAGTTCCCCGCGCGGACGCCGTACTACTACAGCACCTTCGAGGAGGAGAACGAGAGCGTGCGCAGCGACCGCAAGAAGATCGTGGTGCTCGGCAGCGGCCCCAACCGCATCGGCCAGGGCATCGAGTTCGACTACAGCTGCGTACACGGCGTGCTCGCGGCCAAGGAGCTCGGCTACGAGACCATCATGATCAACTGCAACCCGGAGACGGTGAGCACCGACTTCGACACGGCCGACAAGCTCTACTTCGAGCCGGTGTTCTGGGAGCACATCTACGACATCATCCAGCACGAGCAGCCCGAGGGCGTCATCGTGCAGCTCGGTGGGCAGACCGCGCTGAAGCTCGCCGAGAAACTGGAGAAGTACGGCATCAGGATCATCGGCACCAGCTACGCCGCGCTGGACATGGCCGAGGACCGCGAACGCTTCAGCTCACTGCTGCGCGACCTCAACATCCCGTACCCCAGGTTCGGTGCGGTGAACAACGCCGAGGAGGCCGTGAAGCTGAGCCGCGAGCTCGGCTTCCCGCTGCTGGTGCGCCCCAGCTACGTGCTCGGCGGCCAGAAGATGAAGATCGTGATCAACGAGGAGGAGCTCGTGGACCAGGTGCTCGACATCCTGCGCCTGATGCCCGACAACAAGATCCTCATCGACCACTTCCTCGATGGTGCCATCGAAGCGGAGAGCGACAGCATCTGCGATGGCGAGATGGTGCGCATCATCGGCATCATGGAGCACATCGAACCGGCGGGCATCCACAGCGGCGACAGCAACGCCGTGCTCCCGCCCTTCGACCTCAGCGAAAAAGTGATCCAGCAGATCCGCGAGCACACGCACAAGATCGCCCTCGCCCTGCACACCGTGGGCCTGGTGAACATCCAGTTCGCCATCAAGGACGAGGTGGTGTACGTGATCGAGGCCAACCCCCGCGCCAGCCGCACCGTGCCCTTCATCGCCAAGGCCTACGGTGAACCCTACGTCAACTGGGCCACCAAGGTCATGCTCGGCGCCAAGCTCAAGGACTTTCAGTTCAAGCCGCGGCTGGATGGCTACGCGATCAAGGTGCCCGTCTTCAGCTTCGACAAGTTCCCGAACGTGGACAAGAGCCTGGGGCCTGAGATGAAGAGCACGGGGGAAGCGATCTACTTCATCAAGGACCTGAAGGATCCGTTCTTCAGGCAGGTGTATGGGGAACGGTCGATGTACCTCAGTCGATAGGCATCTGCATGTATATGCCACTTGCCCCCAACGAAACAGTACTCAACGGCAATTGGGTGTTAGAGAACGGGGGTATGCGCGGTGATGCGGTCGAAGACCGTATCGGTTGGCTGACTTCTGAGAAGCTGGTTCAAGTTGCGATTCACCCCGAGTATGGAGCCTGGGAGATCCTCTACCGTGATCCGGTTGATAGCCGTTATTGGGAACTGACCTATCCGCAGGGCGGAATGCAGGGAGGCGGTCCAACGCGATTGCATGTGCTGAGCCTCGAATTTGCCGAAGCCAAGTACCGGATAGATTTGACCTGAAGGATCATTTCTTCCGACAGGTCTACCGTGAACGAAGCATGTACTTGAGCAGGCAGCGTTGCGCCAGTTGTCCAGCAAGCTATTGTCCAATTGATCGATGGGCGGCTGTTGCAATTGTGCAACAGCCTGTTGCACAATTGGGCTGTTGCCTGCGCGCGGCTATCTTGGTCACATGCCTGCGAAGAAGAGGACGTCCTTGTTGCGCCGTAGCGTGAGTGCTCCGAAGCGCGCGGTGGGCGTGCTGCCGAAGAGCTATGCGGCCGTACTCGAGGCCGTGAAGGAACGCATCCGCACGGCGCAGCTCAAAGCGGCCCTTGCCGTGAACAGCGAGCTGTTGATGCTGTACTGGAGCATCGGCCAGGAGATCATGGAGCGGCAGGACAAGGAAGGCTGGGGCAGCAAGGTGGTGGACCGGCTGGCGAAGGACCTGTACAAGGAATTTCCGGGCATGGGTGGCTTCTCTCGCTCGAACCTCCTGTACATGCGTTCGTTCGCCGAGGCCTATCCGGATGGTTCAATTGTCCAACAGCTTGTTGGACAAATTCCATGGGGCCACAATGTGCTGTTGCTCACCAGACTGAAGAAGCCCGAGCACCGGCTCTGGTACGCACGAGCCACCATCGCCAATGGTTGGAGCCGCGCGGTGCTCGATGCACAGGTTGCCACCCACGCGCACCGCCGGCAGGGCAAGGCCATCACGAACTTCAAGCGCACGCTCCCAGCCGAACGATCGGACCTCGCACAACAGACGCTCAAGGATCCCTACACCTTCGAATTCCTCAACATCGCGGCCGATACCCGTGAGCGCGATCTGGAGCTCGCCCTGGTGGGCCACATCCAGAACGTGCTGCTGGAGCTTGGCGCTGGCTTCGCCTTCGTGGGCAGGCAGGTGCCGCTGAAGGTGGGGCGCAAGGAGTACAAGGTCGATCTGCTCTTCTACCATCTGAAGCTGCGTTGCTTCGTGGTGGTGGACCTGAAGATGGAGGCCTTCGAGCCGGAGCACGCGGGCAAGATGAACTTCTACCTCACCGCCGTGGATGCCCAGCTACGGCACCCGGACGACAAGCCCTCCATCGGCCTGCTGCTGTGCAAGGACAACGACAAGCTTGTAGTGGAATATGCGCTGCGCGATGTGGCCAAGCCCATCGGCGTGGCTGAATGGCGTACGCGACTGGTGGCTACCTTGCCAAAGAACCTGCGTGGTGCATTGCCCAGCGTGAAGGACATCGAACGAGAGCTCAGCGAATGAACACGGACAAGTTCCCCAACGTGGACAAGAGCCTGGGGCGTGAATTAGCGCACGGGTAAGGCGATCTACTCTCAAGGACCTCAAAGACCCCTTCTTTAGACAGGTCTCCGGAGAGCGGAGTATTCGCTTGAGCGGGTAGCGTTGCGAAGAGATCCTCGTACCACATTAGGTGCACCATGAAGCGCGCTTCGTTCTTGTTGGTGGCCATCGC
>JBIJDX010000250.1:0-3693 GCA_044343855.1 Flavobacteriales bacterium | reverse complement strand
CCTGTGCGGTGGCCACGCGCTGCTTGAAGGACGCATGGGCGGAGGACTCCTCGGAGCAGACGAAGCGGCTGCCCACCTGCACACCATCGGCTCCGAGGGACATGGCGGCCACCATGGCGCGACCGCTGGCGATGCCGCCGGCAGCGAGCAGGGGCAGCGTAATGGCATCGCGCACCATGGGTACCAGCACGAGGGTGGTGGTCTCCTCCCTCCCATTGTGCCCGCCCGCCTCGAAACCCTCCGCGACCACCGCATCCACCCCGGCTTCCTCCGCCTTTCGGGCGAACTTCACACTGCTCACCACATGCACCACCGTGATGCCTGCCTCCTTGAGCCGACCGGTCCAGGAGCGCGGATCGCCGGCCGAGGTGAAGACCACGGGCACTTGCTCGGCGATGATGGTGGCCATGTGCTCCTCCACGTTCGGGTACAGCAGGGGTACATTCACCGCGAAGGGGCGGTCGGTTGCGGCCTTGCACTTGCGCACCTGCTCCCTGAGCACTTCCGGATACATGGACCCCGACCCGATGACGCCCAGGCCACCCGCCCCGCTAACGGCAGCCGCCAACCTCCAGCCCGAACACCAGATCATGCCGGCCTGCACCAACGGATAGCGGATGCTGAACAGGTCGGTGATGCGGCCGGGCTGGGACATGGTGCAAAGGTACCCACGATGGCACGACCTCGGCACCCCGGGGCCAGGGCTGTCCACGGATCGTTGATATCCCGGTCCTGTACGGATGATGAACAACGGGAACTTTTATTACGTTTGCCCGGTAGAAGCGCCCAACGGTCCGCACCATGCAACGTATCCTTACACGCCTTGCAGCCATCGCCGGCCTGCTGCTCCTGGTCAACAGCGCCCAGTCCCAGTACGCATGGGACTTCGGTGTTCACGTAGGTGCCGCCAACTACCTCGGGGAGATCGGGGGCAAGGATGAACCCAGGCGCGATTTCGTGTGGGACATGAAGATGCAGCAGACCCGCCTCTCGGTGGGTGGCTTTGCCCGCCGCCGGATCAACCGGTTGCTCTCGGTGAACGCAGGCCTGCTCTACCTGCGCATCCAGGGTGCGGATGAGCTCACGGACTACGGTCCTCGTGCGGGACGCAACCTGAACTTCCGCAATGACATGTTCGAGCTCTACCTGCGGCCGGAGTTCACCATCTTCCAGGACAACGATCTGGGGGGGCGTGGTCGCTACAAGACGGACTTCCGCCTGTTCGGCTATGCGGGGATCGCAGCGCTGTACCATAACCCCAAGGGCCAGCTTGATCGGCAGGGCGAGTTCTACGACCTCAGGCCCCTGCGCACGGAACTGGTGGACTATTCGAACCTCACCGTGGCCATCCCGGCCGGTATCGGGTTCCACTTCACCAAGAAGCGGAGGCACCGTTTCGGTTGGGACATCGGCTGGCGCACCACCTTCACGGACTACATCGATGATGTGAGCACCACCTACAAGGACCCGAGCCAGATGTCAGCGCTTGGTGCCCAGCTCTCGAACCAGAACAACTACGTAGCCGGGATCGAAGGCCTTCCCGACCCCAACAATTATGGCTATGGCGTGAACCAGCTGAACGGTCAGCCGGAGAACGTACGTGGCGACCCCACCCACAACGACAGCTACCTGACCATGACGCTGACCTACAGTTACGTGCTGCGCGGTCAGTCCAACTTCTACCGCCAGCGCTACAACTGGGTGCGGGGCACCAAGCGTGTTGGCCGGAAGTCGCGTGCCAAGTTCTGATCGGTTCCGATGCTTGTCCGAACGAGGGGGCCGAAAGCCCCCTCGTTCCATTCCATGGCATGCTCACTCGATCACGCCATGGCGCTCCATCCAGTCCTCCAGGACGATGAGGCTCCACAAGCGGGACCAATTGACACGTGGATCGCGGGCGAGAAAGCGCGCCCAGCGCCTTTCCACGGCGCCGGGTGCCGACCAGGATCGCGCTGCCGCACGGTTGACACGCTCTTCACACCAACTACGCAGTTCATTACGCATCCAATGCTCCCAGGGCATGGTGAAACCCATCTTCGGCCGGTCCACGATGGCGCCTGGGAGGAGATCACCCAATGAGGCCACCAGCAATTGTTTCGGGGTGCTGGGGTACTTATGGTGGTCCCCCACCCCCAGCACGAACTCCACCAGCTCATGGTCCAGGAACGGCACCCGCACTTCGAGGGCATGGGCCATGCTCATCTGGTCGGTGTCCCGCAGCAATACGTTCTGCAGATAGGTCCCGAGCTCACCCAGGCTCACCTGCGACAGCATCGGGAGCTCGTGGCCGCGACCGGCACGGATCAGGGTGTGCATATAGCGGCGCACCGCATTCTCCGGCAGGCGGCCACCACCCAGCAAATGCCTGATCTCCTTCTCCGTGAAGCTGATCCGCGACACCGGGTAGGTATCATCCACCGTGAAATGGGGCAACCGGAGGAGCTCGCCGAGCTTGTCATGCTGCACGGAGGGCTGCGCCATCGACAGCGCCTGTGCAAGCAGCCCGCGCATCCAGCCGGGGAACTGCGTCAACCAACGCCTGTTCCACAGGGTCATGCTGCGCGTGAAGACCGGATAGCCCGCGAACAGTTCGTCGCCGCCCAGGCCACTGAGCGCCATGGTGATGCCGGCCTGCTTCGTGACCTTGGAAACCACATAGGTATTGATGCCGTCCGCGCTGGGGTGGTCCATGGCCGCAAGCGCTGCGGGCAGCAGGTCCAGCATGTCCGTGGGTTGCAGGCGGATGGGGGTATGGCGCGTACCGAAGCGCTCGGCAACCATGCGGGCGTAGGGCTCCTCACTGAACTCCGGTTCGTTGAAGATGACCGAGAAGGTGTGTACCGGTTCCGCAGATGCCTGCGCCATGAGCCCGACGATGGCACTGGAGTCGATGCCACCTGACAGGAAGGCGCCGAACGGCACGTCCGCCACCATGCGGCGTTCAACGGCACGCGATAAACGCTCCCGCACCTCGTGCTGCACCACCTCCAGCGGCAGGTGTTCCGCGCCTCGGTCCACTGCGCCCACCAGGTCGTACCATTGCCAGGTGCGGACCTCCTGGTCGCTGATGCGCATGGCGTGGCCAGCCTCCAGCATCCGTATTTCCCTGATGATGGTCGCCGGAGCATGAACGGTCTGGTAGCGCAGGTGGTCCACGAGGGCATCCCTGTCAAGTGTGGGACGCAGCAGGCCCGAAGCCAGCACCGCACGGAGCTCCGAGGCGAAGAGGATATGTCCTCCGGTGCGCGCCACATAGAGCGGCTTGATGCCCATGCGGTCCCGGACCAGGAGCAACTCCTCCTCCCTGGCATCCCAGAGCGCGAAGGCGAACATGCCCTTCAGCCGGTGGAGGGCGGCATCGCCCCAGGTGGCCAGCGCGGCCAGCAGGACCTCGGTGTCCGAGGCGGTACGAAAGGACCACCCCTTCAGTTCAGTGCGCAACTCACGGTAATTGTAGATCTCGCCATTGAAGACGAGCGTGTACCGGCCGTCGGGAGAGCGGAAGGGCTGGTCGGAGGCGTGCCCCAGGTCGATGATGCCGAGGCGGCGGTGGCCGAGCGCCACCTCTTGACCGCCCCAGTATCCCTCCGCGTCGGGCCCGCGGTGGGCAAGGGCATTGTTCATGGCCCCGACCAGGGCGCGCGGGTCTGCAATACCCTCCAAACCGAATATACCTGTAATGCCGCACATATC
>JBIJDX010000249.1:0-3694 GCA_044343855.1 Flavobacteriales bacterium | reverse complement strand
CTTCCGCAAGCTGGGGCTCATCGTGGTGGATGAGGAGCATGACCCCAGTTACAAGCAGCAGGATCCAGCGCCTCGGTACAACGCGCGCGACATGGCCATCGTGCTGGCATCCATCCACGGCGCCCGCACGCTCCTTGGCTCCGCCACGCCGTCCATGGAAACCATGCACAACGCGCGCAGCGGCAAATTCGGTCATGTGGAACTGCTCACCCGCTTCGGTGACGTGGCACTGCCCGGCATACAGCGCATCGACCTGCGCGATGCCTACAAGCGCAAGGCCATGCGCGGCCACTTCAGCACCACCCTCATCGAGCAGGTCCAACGCGCACTGGACCGCAGGGAGCAGGTGATCCTGTTCCAGAACCGCCGCGGATATGTGCCCGTATGGCAATGCGAGACCTGTTCATGGGTTCCCGAGTGCGATCAGTGCGACGTGAGCCTGACCTACCACAAGCAGGACCACCAACTGCGCTGCCACTACTGCGGGCGTCACTATCCCCCACCCCTGCACTGCGGATCCTGCGGAAGCAACCGCCTGCGCATGCTGGGGTTCGGCACGGAGAAGATCGAGGAGGAACTGTCACTGCTCTTCCCGGACGCGCGCATCGGCCGCATGGACCAGGACACCATGCGCGGCAAACACGCCATGGACCGACTGCTCACCAGCTTCGGGGAAGGCGGCATCGATATCCTGGTGGGCACCCAGATGGTCACCAAGGGACTTGACTTCGATCATGTGAGCCTGGTGGGCATCATCAGTGCCGACAAGCTCCTTCGTTTCCCGGACATCCGTGCACACGAGCGGGCGTTCCAACTCATGGCGCAGGTGGCGGGCCGTGCCGGTCGCCGGAAGGAGGCGGGCCAGGTGTTGATCCAGGCCATGGAGGTGGATCATCCCGTGCTGCAATTCGTGGTGGAGCACAACGTGGATGGCATGTTCCAACGGGAGCTGGAGCATCGCAGGGCCCACGGGTATCCTCCCTTCACGCGGCTCATCGAGTTGACGCTCAAGCACCGGTCGGAGGAGCGCGTGATCGCCACCGCCGCCGTACTGGCCGTGGCCCTTCGCGAAGCACTGGGGGAACGTGTACTGGGGCCTGATGTGCCGGTCGTTTCGCGCATCCGCGACCGTCACCTGCGCAAGATCATGATCAAGGTGCGCCGGAGCGCCCATGCGGAGGAGAAGACCTTCATCAGCGATACCATCGACCGCATCTTCAGCGACCCGCTGCATGCCCCGGTGCAGCTGGTCACGGACGTGGACCCCTTGTAGCGAACTTCGGGAACCGACCGCCCAAGCGCAATGGAGCGTCTACTCCTGGACCAAGCGCATCACCTGAACACCGCGCTCCGTGCGCAGCTGCAGGAAGCAGGGCCCCATGCCATGGGCAGGCATGACCAACTCCGCTGAACCGCCCTGCAGGACAAGCTGTCCGGTGGCGACCATGCGACCATCCGCCATGTGGAGGGTCCAGGGCAGAGGCCCGTCCGGGTACCCGTCCACCGATATGCGCGCACGGTCCTGAACCGGGTTGGGCACCACCCTCCAGCGGGGGGCGTCCAGTTCGGTGACACCTTGGGGGGCGCACGGGAGCTTCTGCGCGTCGAACCAGATCTTCGAACCCAGGAGGGCGGGGAACGCACAATCACCATGGTCGAAATTGGCGCCGGCGCTCACTGCCTGCACGTTCGTCGCACCGTTCGCGATCATCGTATCACGGCACACGATGCTGTTCTGGTAGAACACATGGCTGTCGCTCTCGCAATACACCATGCGCACCGGTGCCTGGGGCACCCAATCGTACACGTCGTTGTCGCGCAGGGCCACACGGAAGTAATGGTCCGGATCGTTGGAGAACGACTCAAGCACGCTGTCCACCAGGATCACGCTGGGTACTTCGGGCATCACCGCATCCACCGCACCGGAGCCATTGTTGCCCTGGAAGAGCGGTGGCAGGATGGTAGCCCAGGGCTCCTCGATAACGTCGCCCAATTGCTCGTACAGGCCTGGATAGACATACCCATAGGAAAGCAGGATATAGGGCAGGTAGTAGGGTGCGGGATAGGGCACCGTGGCCACCATCACCTGCGCCTGCACACCGCTCACATCGTAGGGGCCGCTGCAGGGCGCGCTGGCGGTGACGGTGAACTCATCGCTGAACTCGGCCTCGATCATCCGGTGGGTGGCCATGCATGCGTGCCCACCCTGTGAATAGCCGATCAGGAACAGCTGTCCGTTGAGGTCCACACCGCGTGCCGCACAGAACTCCCGTGCCGCCCGCAGCATATCGATCGACGCGGTCGCCTCGGACCTGGCATGCACATAAGGGTGCGGACCCGGGCCATCGCCCAATCCGAGGTAATCCGGAAGCACGGCGACATATCCCGTACCGGCAAGGAAATACCCCACGATGGCCTCACCGCTCTGGCGGGATGGTACACCTTCCCGCTCCAACACCGTCCCGTGCATGTATTCCGCCAACGGGTAGGAGCAATCTCCCAGCGGCAATGCAATGGCTCCGCTGGCGATGGTGGGCTGGCCGAAAACATCCTCGGTGGCATAGATGATCCGGTGCAGCTCCACTCCATTGGTGGCGTTGCCCACTCCAAGGTCCATGAGTTCCCCGGCGGTATATGTGAGCAACAGGCTGTCCGACAGGAGCACCTGGGCGTGGGATGCAACAGCAAGGAGTGCGGTGGTCAACAGTATGGGTATGCGCATATGGGGGATCCTTGAGCGTGGCACAAGATAGCGTGACGCATCAACGAAGCAAAAGGATGCGAACGCGTCACAGGTCGGCGATGCGCCAGGCCGGTGTTGCAGGAAGCGGTGCCTCCACACCGATGACAGCCCCCCCATGGGGTAGGTGCAACTGCCAGGCATGGAGCGCGATGCTGCGGTCTCGCTCACCCCTGCGCGCACCGTATTTCACATCGCCGCGGATGGGATGCCCCCAGATGGAAAGCTGCGCACGCAATTGGTGGAATTGCCCCTCCCTCGGTTCCAGGTGGAGCAGGGTGTAGCGATCGAACGCACGCACCACCCGCACCATCAGCACGGCCTCCCGACCACCCTGGTCCGCCGCCGCCTGCCGGGCCTTGTGGGTGCGTGCATCCTGAACTAGGCGATGCGCCAACCGGACCTCCGCAGGTCCCTCCACCACACCTTCCACCAAGGCCTGGTACACCTTGCGCACGGCCCGCTCCCTGAACGCCCCGTTCAAGCCGGTCAGTGCCCTGCCGTGGGCCAGCACCACCGCACCGCTCACGGGTCGGTCCAGCCGGTTCACCAGTTCCAAGCCCGCAATGCCCAACTGTTCGCGCACGCGGCCCAACAGGTGCGGAGATCCGGTGGGGTCAGCTTGTACGGGCATGCCCGGGGGCTTGTTCACCGCCACCCAGCCGTCGCCGCCGTGCAGGACCTGGATCGGGGGCGCGCCGTCAATACTGCTCGCCTGCACTGGGGAATTCCTTGGACCGCACATCCGCCACATAGGAGGACACCGCGCCGGTGATCACCGCATGCAGGTCCGCGTAACGCCGCAGGAAGCGGGGCTTGAATTCCGTGTTGATGCCGAGCATGTCGTGCAGCACCAGCACCTGACCGTCCACACCGCCGCCGGCGCCGATGCCGATGACCGGAATGTGAACGCTGCGCGCCACTTCGGTGGCCAGCTGGGCCGGTATCTTCTCC
>JBIJDX010000077.1:0-11586 GCA_044343855.1 Flavobacteriales bacterium | reverse complement strand
CCCATTAGGTGGCCTGCGGTCATACCCAAGGTGAGCGTGCGATGACGGTCACCGTTCGGGATGGCGGCGTGCGATGTGGACGGTGGAAGTGGAACACGACCGGAGCGCATCGTGCGCATTCGCCGCATACCACCCAATGGCACGATGCACGCATGTTGATGCGGTCCAAACGGTCCCTGTTTCCTGGTGGTTGCCCTACTTTCGCGGGGGAGTGCCTTCCATGAATACCTCCATCAGCCTGTTCATCCTGGCTGCGACCGTGCTTGCCTCGCTTGCAGCGTTCAGTGATGGCCGGCTGTTCGAGCGGTTGTTGTTCGACCCTTACAGGGTTCGCGTTCACAGGGAATGGTATCGCTCCCTCACCCATGCGCTGGTCCACGCGGACCTGCCCCACCTTGCGGTCAATATGTTCGTGCTTCATGTCTTCGGTGCGAACGTGGAATTCCTGTTCGAGCGCCTGTCCCCGCTGCCTGTCTGGCTCACCTTCGGTGGCCTGTACCTCGGTGGTGCGTTCGTGGGTGCGATGCCGGCCTATTTCAAGCACGCTTCACGTTCGGGTTATCGTTCGGTCGGCGCCAGTGGTGCCGTTTCCGCGGTAACGTTCGCCGTGATCCTCCTGCTTCCAATGGCGCCCTTGCGCATCCTCTTAGTGCCTGTCGATCTGCCTGCCGTGGTGTTCGGTGCGCTCTACCTGGTCTATTCCTGGGCGATGGATCGAAGGGGCGGGGACGGGGTAGCCCATGATGCACACCTGCATGGAGCCCTCTTCGGTGTCGCATATACAGCATTGTTGGAGCCGCAGGCGCTCTTTCATTTCGGATCGCTGCAGAACTTCCTGATGCCATGAGCGCGAAGCGATCGTTGCTCCTCCTGGACCGCGACGGTGTACTGAACCGTGAGCGTGGCATGCATACCTGGGAGCCCGCTGACTTTGAGATCCTCCCGGGTGTTGTGCCTGCTCTCCTCAAGGCGTCCGCCGCGGGATACCGGTTCGCCGTGATCACCAACCAGAGCGGTATTGGCCTTGGCCTCTATGGTCACGAGGAGGTCCGGACATTGCATGGCATGCTTCGTCATCACCTTGCGGTGAACGGTGTGCATCTGGATGAAGTGCTTTATTGCCCGCACCATCCCAGCAAGGGTCTTTGCCTTTGCCGCAAACCGGGGAGCCTGTTGGTTGAACGTGCACTGGCCCGGACCGGAATGGCCGCAGCGGATGCATGGTTCATCGGCGACCGCGAGCGCGACATGGAGGCTGCACGGAGCGCCGGCGTTCGGGGCCTGCTGGTGGATGCCAACAGCGACCTTCGTACCGCGGTGAACCACATTCTCGAAGAACCATGAAGAACTGGGTCGATCATAACGGGGCATGGCTTCCGGCCGATGGCCCGGTGCTATCCACGGACAACCGTGCGTACCATTTCGGGGACGGCTTGTTCGAGACCATCCGCATCATCAACGGCGATCCATGTTTCCTGGATCATCATTGGGCCCGCCTGGTCACCGGAGCGGGGGTGTTGCGCATCGAGCTTCCGCCAACCCTTGATCGCGTGGGCGCCGAGCGGCGCATCAAGGAGCTTGTCGAGCGGACGGGGATCACATCCGGCAGGTGCAGGCTCACGCTGTATCGCAGTGGCGGTGGCCAATACCGGCCGGCCACCAATGCCGGTGCATATACGTTGGAGATGGCACCATTGGCGGATGCGACCTACACGCTGAACGAGCAGGGATTGATGGTGGACATTTGGCCCGAGATGCGCAAACCGATCAACGAGCTGTCCCGACACAAGACCATGAACTGCCAGTATTACATCATGGCAGCGCTCTGGAGCCAGCAGCGCGGTCTCGATGACTGCCTGCTGCAGAATGAACGCGGCAACATCATCGAGAGCAGCAGTGGCAACCTGTTCATCGTAAGCAATGGCGTTCTTTACACGCCGTCACTCTCCGATGGATGCCTTGGTGGTGTGATGCGCGCGCAGATCATCAATATCGCGCTGTCCAATGGCATCAAGGTGTATGAGTGCTCACTGAACCCACAGAACCTGCTTGCGGCCGACGAGTTGTTCTTTACCAATGCCGTCAGGGGTGTTCAATGGGTTTCGGGATACCGGACCAAGCGCTACATGCACCGGATGGCAGGGCAGTTGATGGGCCTGCTTGTGCGCACCATCAGTTGAGCGCCGGGTCGTCCGGGAAATTCGCGAGCGGTGCGAACGCCTGGCCCATGCTACGCAGGGTATCGCCCCAAAGCCGATCTCCGTTCCCGGACATGATCACCTGTTTGACACCCGGTGTAACGAACCATGACCGCTCTGCGATCTCGCGTTCAAGTTGTCCGGCTTCCCATCCAGCGTAGCCGATGAAGAAGCGTACATGCCGGATGAGCTTGGGGTCGGCGGCAAGAAGGTCGCGCAGTTGCGCATGGTCGCCGCCAGCATGTACATCATCCACGACCTGCGTGCTGCCTTTCAGATGCATGCCAAGGGTATGGATGAAGTAGAGGTTGTCCCCGTTCACCGGGCCGCCCATGCTTACCCGTTCATGGATGCGGGGCATGTCCGGCACGAGCTCGTTCACCCTCGTATCCATGATCCGGTTCAGCACGAAGCCGAACGATCCATCCTCATCATGCGCGCACAACAACACCACGGTCCGCCTGAAGTACGGGTCGGATAGGAAGGGGCCGCTCACCAGCAAACGCCCCCGTTCGGGAGGAAGTACGTTGACCGGATCGAGGTCAAGCAGGTCGCCGCTCATGCGACGCAAGTTACACGGCCATGTGGCGATGCTGAAGAACAGCGGGCCGTTCCTCCACGCCTCAGTACTTTCGTCGGCACCAACGAAACCAAGACGATGAGCGGAACGAGGCATGTACACGAACGCATGGACTACAGGAAAGGAAGCCTCCTGGAAGAGCAGGCCGGCGATGACCCCATCGTCCTGTTCGGAGCCTGGTTGAAGGATGCCGAGGGCGACGGCCTCCATGAACCACATGCGATGAGCCTGTCGACCATGGGCAGCCACACGATCAGTTCCCGCATGGTGCTGTTGCGATCATTCGATACGAATGGATTCGTTTTCTACACGAACTACAACAGCCGTAAATCGATGGACATGGAGCGTGATCCGCGTGCGGCGCTCCTCTTCTATTGGGGTGAGCATGAACGCCAGGTGCGGATAGAGGGGCGGGTGGAGCAGGTCAGCGCGACGGAGTCCGACGCCTACTTCGCGACGCGTCCGTTGGAGAGCCGCATCGGTGCCTGGAGCAGCGATCAGAGCAGGATCGTTGACAGCCGTGAGCAGCTCGAACAGCGATACGTGCGATGGAAGGAACGATTCGCTGATGGCGATGTACCGCGTCCCCTGCATTGGGGAGGTTACCGCGTGCGTCCTGTGCGCATTGAATTCTGGCAGGGGCGTGAAAGTCGCATGCACGACCGGTTGGTGTACGAGCATATGAATGACGGGACCTGGATGCGGATGCGGTTGCAGCCATGAAGTGAGGACAGGTCCACAGGTGGATGAACGGACCGATGCGGTGGAAAGCAGAAGACCCCCCGGGATCCGGGGGGTCTTTGCTTCTGTAGGGAGATGCTCCTTACTTCTTCTTGGGAGCAGCCTTCTTGGCGGCAGCCTTCTTGGGGGCAGCGGCCTTCTTGGGAGCAGCAGCCTTCTTCGGAGCAGCCTTCTTGGCGGCAGCCTTCTTGGGAGCAGCCTTCTTGGCGGCAGCCTTCTTGGGAGCAGCCTTCTTGGCGGCAGCCTTCTTCGCAGCGGCTACGCGCTTGGCGGGACGAGCCTTGCCAGTGCTACCAGCGGTGCGCTTTCCTTTCTTGGTCTTCATATCACCTTTGCCCATTGTTTGGAGTGTTTTGGGTTTGATCCAAAAGTATCTGGTCGCAGTGTCCCGATGAACGAAGTGTGTGTTGCATTTGTCAACCGGTGCGTGTCAATATCCGTGTGACACCTTCACGCCATCACCCGAGCGACCCACGACGATGTGATCAACATGCATGCGCCGCCACAAGCCTGGCGCAATGTCCACGCTGTTCGCTCATGCGCATCATTGCGGAGGGCACGCTCATCACGCTGCGCATATCAGCGCGCTCCTTTCACAGAAGGCTCCATCCCATGCTGCATGCGAGCGATCGCCTCGGCACGCTCCGTGTCGGTGACCGGTTGCTGCGAACCGATGATCGCACGACAAGCGTCACTGTGCATCGAAGGATCGAAGCTGCAGACACAATGCTCCGCTGATGAGCAAGCGATGCATCATGTCGGGTAGGTGCTCTTCCATTGCGCGGATCATGCGGACCGGTCCTGCACGATGCTCTGTGATGGAGGAGCGGTCGATGTGCAGATGCCTGAGGCGAATTGTACCGCACACTGATCAAAAGGAAACGCAGTGATGCATGGTCCCCAATCTGTTCATCGCTGTGCGAACAACACGGCCGCTTGCAACGAGGATGACCGCCCGCCGGTGAAGCCACACCGCCATGCATCTCATCATGATCATCGGTCACACGCGTCCCCGGAAGGGGCTGCACCACTTCGTTCACCGGGCATGGCACATGCGTTGCGATCGATCGGTCATCGCCGATCGTATTCAACACAGGAGCTTTGGTTGCGGGTCGATCAAGCTGATGATGTCGGGTCTTCCGTTCGCCGGAAGTGCTTCTCGAGGTGCGCCGCACTGTGCACCTTGCGGGCCCAATCCAACTTGAGGGCGAGTTGTGCATCGGCGTCCAGGCGCCAATCCACCGCGCTGGTGCGCAATCGTTCCATCACCGTGTAAAGCACGATGGCTGCGGAGACCGATATGTTGTAGCTCTCCGTGAACCCGTACATGGGTATCCGCAGGTGCAGGTCCGCGTGCGCAAGCAGTTGGTCACTTGCACCTGTGAGTTCGGTACCGAAGCAGAAGGCAAGTGGCCGGTCCAGGGGGATGGTCGCTGGTGTGGTACCATCAGCGCGTGGTGAGGTGACCACGATGCGCTTGCCTTCTGCCTTGAGCCGTTGGATGCATGCCATGGTGTTATCGGCGCCGGTCCGGTAGCGATGCATGTCCACCCACTTGGAGGATCCAAGCGTCACCTCCGGGTTCACGGTGTACTTGTTGCGGTTCTCAATGATGTGCAGGTCCTGGATGCCGAGCAGCTCTGCTGTGCGGACAACTGCACTGGCGTTGTGGGCCTGGTAGATGTCCTCCAGCACAACGGTGATGTGCCGGGTTCGTTCAGGTGCGATGCGATCGAAGAGCGCGCGTTTATGATCGGATACGAACGCAGATAGCTTGTCGTAGAGGATGCTGTTCTCCATGATGGTCCGCCTGGGTGGAATGAAAAAAGTCCCCCACCAAGGTGGAGGACTTTTCCCGTTGGATGAAGTGGATCACTTCACCTTGCTCTGCAGGTCGGCACCCGCCTTGAACTTCACCACCTTCTTGGCAGCGATCTTGATCTCCTTGCCGGTCTGGGGGTTGCGGCCTTTGCGGGCAGCGCGCTTGGTGATGGAGAAGGTGCCGAAGCCGACGAGGGCCACGCGATCACCCTTCTTCAGCGCCTTGGTGGTGCTGGTCACGAAAGCGTCCAGAGCACGCTTTGCATCAGCCTTGGAGATCTTGGCTTCAGCAGCCATCGACTCGATCAGTTCAGCTTTGTTCAAGCCCATTGAAGTAAGTGTTTGAGTTGGTTAGTGTTAGTGAACTCGTTGACAAAAGTATCCGCGCATCCAATGTTGTCAAGGCTTTCACGACCGATGTCCGGAGAATGTTGAAAAAACAGGCGGTTTGTTCATAAGTGCCTCTGCATCCTGCGGCCATCAAGGCTTTCGGAGAATGCGTGCACGGCCAGTTCCGGTTTCATGGGCTCAGCGGTCGGGTTCAACCGCCACGTGGATGCCATCCCTGGCCTGCGTTCCGCGCATGAATTCCGAAGCGGTCATGCGCCGTCGTCCTTCCGGCTGCACCTCGAGCAGCTCGATCCATCCATCCTTGCACCGCAGCAACAGTGCGGAGCCATCCATGCGCACGGTGCCCTCCGGTGCCGCGAGCTGCATGTCGCTCACGCGGGTCCGGTACACCTTCATCAGCATTGCAGGCTTGCCGTTCGATGACCACATGCACCACGCTCCGGGATGTGGGGACAGGCCGCGCACGAGGTCATGCATGCGTGCACAGGTCATGCGCGGGTCCATGCGTCCCATGGCAGTGGAGAGTTTCGGTGCGTTGCGCATCGCAGGATGCTCACCTTGTGGCTGTGCTACAAGTGTACCGTTGAAGATGCCCTCCAGCGTGCGGACCATCAATCGTGCACCCTGCCGCATCATCCGGTCGTGCAGTTCACCTGCCGTCTCCTCCGGTCCAATGGGGATGCGCTCCTGCAGGAGCAGGTCACCCGTGTCGATGGCATGCTGCAGCCTGAACGTGGTGATGCCGCTTTCCGTGGCCCCATCGATGATGGCCCAGTTGATGGGTGCCGCACCACGGTAGTGTGGCAGGAGTGAGGCATGCAGGTTGATGGTGCCCAGTGGGGGTGCGTTCCATACCGCTTCGGGGAGCATCCTGAAGGCAACCACCACCTGCACGTCGGCCTTCAGGGCGTGCAATCGTTCAAGGAATTCCGGGTCCTTCAGGTTTGCCGGTTGCAGCACGGGGATGCCAAGTTCAAGCGCCCTGAGCTTCACCTCCGGGCTTTTCAGTGCAAGCCCCCGGCCTGCCGGTCTGTCCGGAGCGGTGACGACGCCCACCACGTTCATCCCCGCTTCCACAAGCGCGTCCAGTGTGGTTGCCGCGAACCTGGGTGTGCCAAGGAAAACGATGCGTTGCGGTCGGGAGTGGGCGGTCATGCTTCGGCGTTGCAGGGGCGAAAGATGCGCAACGTGATGGAAAGCGCGTGTCCCATCCGCCGGGCATTGTGCATGCTTCACAGCGGTGGGGCCCGGCGCTCAGCGTTCGCCCTCCTGGTCCAGTTCCCAGCGCAGGTCCGGTGGAAGCGCTGCAAGCCGCTCCGCCGCAGGCTGGTGAGCTTTGTGCGCACGGTCGCGCGCCATGCAGCGGTCGCAGGTGCCGCACGGCGAAGTGTCATCAGCACCGAAGTAGCGCATCAGGTGGATGGCCCTGCAACCCTCCTCCGCGCAGTAGGCCAGCATCGCTGCACAGCGGTTCATCGCACGTTGCCTCCTGTGCTCCAGCGCGGCGGGTTCGGGACGAAGCTGTGCGGCATCGCTCCGCGGAACAAGCAGTGTCACGAGCGGCTCGTTCGTGCGTTGACGGTAGATGAGCAGGCCCAGCCGCTCCAATTGCCGCATGTGCTTGGCCACCTCGTTGGCCGTGCGACCGATCAACCGGCCCACGCGGGCCTCATCGATGTTCACGGCTTCCTCGAACAGTCCTCCATGCAACCTGAGGAGCGCCTCCAGCAGCCGACCGTCACGGTCGTGCGCCACGCGGTGATGGTGGATGGTGCCGGCATCCGCAGTAATGAACACGCGCGAGGGTACATGCACACCTTCCGAAAGGGCGATGCGACCATCCAGCTCAAGGGTCTTCAGCACGGAGTGGACCGTGGATGCGGGTAGACCGGCCTGCTGTGCCAGCGCGCCAAGGTCGAGGGTATAGCTCTGCCCCTGTCCCGCACCCAGCGCTATGCGATGCATGTCCGCGAAGGCCTGGTAGGTGCGTCGGACCTCATCCAGTTGGGGGAAGCCTGAGGCGGCTTTTTCAAACGCCCGCTCACCGTATCCGGGGGCGAGCAACAGGAAGGCATGGGCACGGCGTCCGTCGCGACCGGCACGGCCGGCCTCCTGGTAGTAGCTCTCCAGGTCCGGTGGAGGTTCCAGGTGCACCACGCTGCGTACATCCGCCTTGTCGATGCCCATGCCGAACGCGTTGGTGGCCACGGCGCACCGGATGACACCTTCCGACCATTGCTGTTGGATGCTGTCGCGGAGCGCATGGTCCATCCCGGCATGGTAGGCGTGCGCCTTGATGCCGTGGGTTTCGAGGAAACGGGCTATGCGCACCGTCTCCCTGCGATTGCGCACATAAACGATGGAGGTCCCCGGTACATGGGCCATGATACGCAGGAGCCGGCCCATCACATCCTCTCCATGGCTCACCCACAGGGCCAGTTCAGGACGTGCGAACGAACCCCGGATCAACCGCTTCTCGCGGAATGCCAGTTCGTCCATGATGTCCGCAGCCACCTCTTCCGTGGCACTGGCCGTGAGGGCCAGAACGGGTACCCCGGGCAGCCTGGCCCGCATTTCCTTCAACCTGCGGTATGCCGGCCTGAAGTCATGCCCCCATTGTGAGATGCAGTGCGCCTCATCCACCGCCAGAAGACCAATGCCCATCCTGTCCAGGCGGCCAAGGAACGCATCGGAGGACAATCGTTCGGGGCTGACATAGAGGAAGGCGAGCTTTCCGCAGGCTGCGCGCTCCAGCACGTTATCGATCTCCTCCCTGCGCATGTCGGCGCTTATGGCACGGGCTTCGATACCAAGGCTTCGCAACCGTTGCACCTGGTCCTTCATCAGCGAGATCAGTGGCGAGACCACCAGGCAAAGGCGACCCATCGAGAGCGCGGGCACCTGGTAACAAAGGCTCTTGCCGCCACCGGTGGGAAGCAATGCCAGCACATCCTCACCCTTCAACACGCGCAGGATGATCTCTCCCTGCGATGGACGGAATTGATCGAAGCCCCAGTACCGCTTCAGGATCGTGCGGATGGTATCGTGGTCGGGGACCATTGTTCCGTGGTATGATGGACGGCATTACCTTGGGCCGGCACCCAAGGCCTTCGGGTTACCTTCGTACCCCGATACCCGAAAAGCGACAGACCGTGATGATCACCACCGGGCAAAAGATAGCGATCAACCGCACCACCGCCTCCCGTCTTCCCTCCACCGATCTGGCGAACGTCAAGTTCGGCCGAGTCTTCAGTGATCACATGTTCGTGATGGATCATGTGGACGGGGCCTGGCAGGAGCCACGTATCACAGCGTTCGCGGATCTTCACATGAGCCCGGCTGCCCTCGTGCTGCACTACAGCCAGACCATCTTCGAAGGGCTCAAGGCCTATCGCACAGCGGATGGCGGCGTGAGCCTCTTCAGGCCCAAGGACAACATAGCCCGGATGCAGCGCAGTGCGCACCGCATGTGCATGCCTGAGATCCCCGGGGACCTCTTCCTGGAGGCGCTCACCACCCTGGTGGACATGGACAGGGACTGGATACCGGGTGGAGAGGATGCCGCCCTGTACATACGGCCGTTCATGTTCGCCAGCGATGAATACATCGGTGTGAAACCGAGCGACACCTACCGCTTCATCATCTTCACCTGTCCGGTGAGGGGGTATTATTCCGAACCCGTGCGCGTCAAGATCGAGACCACCTACAGCAGGGCGTTCCCGGGTGGCACGGGCGAAGCCAAGTGCGGTGGCAACTACGCAGGTGGGCTGTATCCTGCCAAGCTCGGACAGGATGCGGGTTACCACCAGCTGGTATGGACCGATGGGCTGAGCCACAAGTACATCGAGGAGAGCGGCACCATGAACGTGTTCTTCAATGTCGGGGGCAAGCTGCTGACCCCCGCGCTTGATGGTACCATCCTCCGCGGTGTCACCCGCGACAGCATCCTGCGCATCGCGCAGGACGAGGGGTTCGAGGTGGAGGAGCGCAAGGTGTCCGTGGAGGAGATCGTGGATGCAGCGCGTAATGGCACCCTGGTCTCCGCGTTCGGTGCAGGTACGGCGGCGACCATTGCGCAGATCGCCTCCATCGCCTACGGTGACGAGGTCTTTGAACTTCCTGCCATCAGCGAGCGTCGCATTTCGGGGCGCATCGGGGAGGTGCTCGATGGTATCCGGCGCGGCAGGCTCGAGGACAAGTTCGGCTGGCTGGTGCGTGTGTGACCATTGCCACGGTGTCCTTCGGGCACCGGGTGCTCCGTGCTTCCCTGCAGCGGGGCCATCCCGGTCAGCAACGGTCGCGGTCGGCAGGTCGCGATGAGGACTGTCCACCCATGCTCATGAGGTCCACTGCGGTGCCCGCTTCAGGTTCAACCCTGGCCGGGGTGCCGTTTGGGATGGTCCCACCATACAATGGTCCCGCTGCCGCGCCCCGCTGCCGACCAATCGTCCACGTGCAGGTCCACCCGAACGATGCTACCCGTGGGTAGATCCCCGAGGCTTTCATCGGCAAGGTGCTCCACCAACTGGCTGAGGCCCGGGTTGTGCCCGAACAGCATGACACGCGGCTGATGCGCGGGAAGGGCATGTAGCACGTGCATGATGTCCTGCACCGTTGCGAGGTACAATTCACCACGTGACACGATGGCCGACGATGGTATGCCCAAGCGCTCGGCATGGAAGGATGCGGTGGAAGATGCCCTCCGGGCGGTGCTCGTCAGCACCAGGTCCACGGGCTCCCCACGTTCTGCGAACAGCCTGGCCATGAAGGGCGCATTGCGCAGGCCACGTTCGTTCAAGGGTCGGTCGTGGTCGCTCGCATGGCCTGGCCCGCGGTCGCTTTTGGCATGCCTGCAGATGTACAGGGTACGCATGCAACCGGTATCAGACCGTCAGGTCCTTCAATCCTCCCAGGATGCTGAGCAGAAGCTTGTTCGCGTCCATGGTGATGGGCAGTTCGAACTGCACCATGCGGGCATCGCTGAACTGGACACCGTTCCGGAAGCCCTTGCTCACGCTCATGTGCAGGGCCTGGGGGTAGGTGCCGGAGAAATGGATCTGGGCAAGATCGCCGCCGGCCATACGGAGCACATAACTCGGATAGTGGCTGTTCCGGTCGCGTGCGGTTCCATCCTCCTCCAGGATGTGACCACCGGAGCGGAGATCGCTGCCCCACTCGTCCATCACATAGTGAAGCACATCCTCCACGAAGATGGACGGATCGCGGGGCAGCTGACCCTGTTCCGGATTGATCGGGGCGAGCAGTCGTGCGCGGGTCCCGCGAAGCGCCGCGGTGATATGATCGATCTGCGCGTTGAATGTCATGGCAGGTATTGGACTGTCGAATTATGGCCTGCAAAGTAGTTGTGTGCAACATGCCGCAACCACGATCCCGGTGCATCTTATGCACGATCGATCCAACGATCCCGAAGCACCCGGCCCGTGCATGCGCGCTTTGTCGCCCACCCCCGGCTCCTGCGGCACCCGCGGGGTGCATGTGCAACGATCCCGCTCATCCTGCCCGGGGATACCGATGCCTCATTCCTCGATGGAACATCCCGGTCCGTCGAAACCGTGCTTCCGGTCCGGAACCATGTGGCCGCAGGAGCGTATCCATCACCAACATCAACACCCTGCAGCCATGCTCATCCCGTACACCCTCCATCGCACCGCACTGCTCATGGCCCTTCTGCTCGCCTGCCTGTGTCCGCGTGTTTCAGTTGCCGCCGATGGCCGTAATGCCGCGGCCGTTGTCCTTACGGGCTGGCTGCATGTGGATGACCTGCGCATGGACGAGGTGGTGGTGGAGGTGGAGGTGGGAGGCAGTGTGGAGTACACGCGGGTCTCCCGCAACGGTCGGTTCACCGTCGGGTTGCCCGCCGGCACGGAGGCCACC
>JBIJDX010000248.1:0-3724 GCA_044343855.1 Flavobacteriales bacterium | reverse complement strand
TCAGAGCGCTTCGATCACCATTGCGCTCGCACCACCACCGCCATTGCAGATCCCGGCCGCACCGTACCTGCCGCCGTTCTGCTTCAGCACGTTGATGAGCGTGACGATGATGCGGGCACCGCTGCAACCGAGGGGGTGACCGAGGCTCACGGCACCGCCGTTCACGTTCACCTTGGCGGGGTCGAGGCCCATCAGTCTGGTGTTGGCGATGCCCACCACGCTGAACGCCTCGTTCAGTTCCACGAAGTCGATGTCGCTCATCGTGAGGCCGGCCTTCTCCACGGCGCGGGGCACCGCCTTGGCAGGGGTGGTGGTGAACCATTCGGGGGCCTGTTCGGCATCGGCATGGCTCAGCACGCGTGCCAGGGGCTTCAGGCCCAGCTCCTTCGCCTTGTCTGCGCTCATCAGCACCAAGGCCGCCGCGCCATCGTTGATGGTGCTGGCGTTGGCAGCCGTTACGGTGCCTTCCTTGGTGAATACGGGTTTCAGCGCTGGCACCTTCTCGAACACGACGTTCCTGTACTCCTCGTCCTCGTTCACAACCACATCGCCCTTGCGGGTCTTCACGCTCACCGGAACCACTTCGTCTGCGAACTTGCCTGCGGCCCATGCAGCGGCGCTGCGCTTGTAGCTCTCAATGGCGAAGGCATCCTGCTCCTCGCGGCTTATCCCATGCTCGCTGGCGCAGAGGTCGGCGCACACGCCCATGGCCTGCTGGTCGTACACGTTCAGCAGACCGTCCTTCACGATGCCATCGATGAGCTGGCCGTTGCCGTAGCGGTAGCCGTAGCGGGCCTTCTCCACGTAGTAGGGTGTCTGGCTCATGCTCTCCATGCCGCCGGCCACCACCACATCGGCATCGCCAAGGAGGATGTCCTGCGTGGCCATCATGATCGCCTTCATTCCGCTTGCGCACACCTTATTGACCGTGGTGCAGGCCACCTCGTTGGGAAGACCGGCGAACTTGGCGGCCTGGCGAGCGGGAGCCTGGCCCAGGTTGGCCTGCAGCACACTGCCCATGATCACTTCCTGCACATGCTCCGGCTTGATGCCAGCCTTGTCCAGTGCACCTTTAATGGCGGTGGCACCGAGCTGGGTGGCGGGTACTTCGGCGAGGCTGCCACCGAAGCTGCCCATGGGGGTGCGAACGGCGGATACGATAACGACTTCTTTGGCCATGGCTGCTGGAATGGGATTTTCGCGGCGCAAAGGTAGCCTGCGGAGAAAGATGGATCGCGGATCATCGATGCCTTCTATATTTGCGGCCCCGGTTATCGTCCGGGGGCGTTCCTTGATGCTTGGAGAGGTGGGTGAGTGGCTTAAACCAGCAGTTTGCTAAACTGCCGTACTGGGTCAACCGGTACCGGGGGTTCGAATCCCCCCCTCTCCGCAGGCAGCTGGCCGGAAGTCAGGATGACCTCCGGCCGCGTTGTTTCAGGTGATGGCTCTGGTTGCATTTGTGGGCCATGATCCAACGGGCGTAGCGTAGCCCGGTATCGCGTCTCCGCCGTGAGGCGGCAGGGTCGTCGATCGAATACGCGGAAAGGCAATCGGGGCGTAGCGTAGCCCGGTATCGCGCCTGCTTTGGGAGCAGGAGGTCGTCAGTTCGAATCTGGCCGCCCCGACAGAAATGAAGCCGTCTCGGATCGAGGCGGCTTCTTTGCTTGGGATGTTCACAGTTTACTTCATCGGGCCAGAAAGCACGGACCCATGGTACTACGGGCATATAGATGACCTTGCCGATCGGTTGTTCCGGCACAACGGGAACCGATCGAAAGCCACCAAGGTGCGCGGGCCCTGGAAGGAGGTGGCCACCAAGGTGTTCCCCGGCAGGGGGGAGGCGATGGCATTCGAGCAGCTCCTGAAGCGCTGCGAACGTCGGGAGCTGGCGTTGCATCGTATCCAGGGTGCGTAGCGTAGCCCGGTATCGCATCTCCGCCGTAAGGCGGACGGGAAGGTCGTCAGTTGGATCCGCCCGTCCCGACAGAATAGGAAGCTTGGCTGAGGCTGGCCTTTTTTCGTGGCATCTTTGCAGCCGTTGATCCCGTAGCTCAGCTGGATAGAGCATCTACCTTCTAAGTAGACGGTCACAGGTTCGAATCCTGTCGGGATCGCAGCGAAATCCCTCGCTCGGTTCTCTTTCGGAGGCCCTCCGATCCATACATCGGATCATCGTGGCCGCTCGTCGAAATGTGCATTTCCTTAACGGAACCGCAACGCCTTTTTCCACGTTCATGGACCACCTTCGCGGTCTCGCGGTTCAGTATCCTTCCAAGCCTTTACAATGCGCATCCGCACCTCCCGCCACTCAGTGTTCGCCCTGCTTTTGGCTGGTTGGCTGCCCACAGCCGCGACCGCTGTTACCTACCACGTTTCTCCGAACGGATCCGATACCAATGCAGGCACCAGCCAGGCTGCCCCCTGGCGTACCATCGCCCGCGTGCTGCAGTCCATCTATTCCCTGCAGGCTGGGGACCAGATCCTCTTCGAACGGGGAGGAACCTATCGCGGTGAGCTCATCATGCCCAACTCAGGCACCAGCACCAACCCGATCACCGTGGGTGCATACGGGGTGGGTGCTGCACCGGTGATCAGCGGCAGTGATGTGGTTGCAAACTGGGTGCAGCATAGCGGCAACATCTGGCGTGCCTCCATCACAACCCCGGTCAAACACCTTTATGCGAACGGTACACGCCAGGTCCTTGCCCGTTTCCCCAACTCCGGTTGGCTGCGCAACGATCAAGGCAGCGGTACCACCCTCACCGATGCAGCGCTGACCCAGCCCTCCGGCTATTGGAACGGAGCCACGCTCGTGGTGCGAAGCACCAACTGGTCATACGACGCGCCCACGGTGTCTTCGTTCAACAACTCCACCCTGACCTTCCCCAACATCTACTACAACCTCGGCAGCAACGATTGGGGCTATTTCCTGTGCAACAAGCTCAGCGAGCTCGATGCCCCCGGAGAATGGTTCCACGATGCCGCGGCCGGTATGCTTTACTTCTGGGCGCCGGGGAATGCCAACCCCAACACCCTGCTGATGGAGGCATCGGTGCGTCAGCGCGGCATCAATGTCTATTGGAGCAGGCAGCATGTGGTGATCCGTGACATTGCCTTCCAGCACCAGCATCAGGCTGGAATTTGGATCGATGGTGCCTCGTCGATCACCGTTCGGGAATGCATCTTCAGGGAGCTCTATCACGGCCTGCGGACGGTTGGCACCAACTGCATTTACCAGAACAACAACTTCGAGGGTACGTATGCATCCGGTGCGATGATCCTGGATAATGGTGCCCTGTTCGTCGGCAACACGCTGACCGATATCGCCATGGTTCCCGGTCTTGGCGAAAGCAACTGGGGCTACTTCGGTGTGCGCACCGTCGGCCTGGGCAATATCATACGGAACAACACGCTCACCAATGTGGGCTACATCGCCATCGTGGCAGACAAGAACGTGCTGGTGGAGCGCAACGTGGTTCGCAACCCCACGGCGATCCTCAACGATGGCGGGGGCATCGCCTTCGACAACTGCGATGGCGCCATCATTCAGGACAACATGGTTTTCGACGCGGTCGGCAGCCTGGAGAGCGCCGCCCCCAACTTCATCCCCGCAGGAAAGATCTGTCACGGCATCTACTTCGGCAATACGGTGATCAAGAACACCATTGTTCGACGCAACACAGCGGCGAACTGCAAGGGCAGCGGCCTGCATGTGGATCATACG
>JBIJDX010000247.1:0-3759 GCA_044343855.1 Flavobacteriales bacterium | reverse complement strand
TGTACACCCAGGTCAATGCCCAGGGCGAATACAAGGATGTCACCTCCGGTGGTGACCTCATGGGTGCACGCATCAACATCCAGTTCGCGCCCAACAGCGATAACCTGGTACTGGCTGAACTTCCCATCCTTCACAACGATGCCACCGGGAAAACCGGCATATCGGATGTGCGGGTGCGCTACTTCACCGTGGTGAAACGCAACATCAGCGAACGCCTGATCGCCGTTGCCCCGTTCGTGGACGTGACGGCTCCCACCGGTTCCACGCGGGACGGCTTGGGCCAGGGGGTCTGGTCCATTGCCGGTGGCGCGGTGATCGGATACGTCGTTTCCCCGAAATTCAGCCTGTTCCCGGGGCTTGGTTATGTCCACATCGCTGCTGACAAGGGCCCCAACAGCAGCAGCAATGGTATTGCACTTCAGATGAACGCCAGCTACGCCTTCTCGCCGCGTACGTTCATGTTCATCAATCCCACACCCGCGTTCCTCAACACCAACGGCACATGGGCTGACCCCGTGTGGAAAGGTGATGTCAGTCTCACCCGCATACTGGTGCCCAACAGGTTCACCATGAACGTGGGATTCGCGCCGAATTTCACCCAGCACACCTACACGTACAGCACGGGGTTCACGTTCTTCATTTGACCCTGTTCCCCGGTGAACGGGAGGCCGCGCGGGTCAAACAACAAGGGCATTCATCCCGGCAGGCACAGCGGTCAGCCCCAGGTGCTCAGTTGGGCCCCGGCCAGCAGCCCCTCCACCCGCGCCATCACCTCCGTGGTCAGGAGGTCCTGCGCCTCCACGGCCTTCAGGTTCTCCTCCAGCTGGGCCACCTTGCTGGCACCCAGCATCACGGTGCTCACGCGGGGGTTCTTCAGGCACCACGCGATGGCGAATACGGGTAGCGCAAGACCCAGGTCACCGGCGATGGCCTTCAGCTCGTGCACCTTCCTGAGCCGCGCCTCGTTCAGCTCACGTTCGCGCAGCCAGTCAAGCCCCTCCATGCGCAGGCGCGATGATGCGTCACCCTCCAGGGTGTGCTTGCCGCTGAGGATGCCGCTGGCCAGGGGGCTCCAGATGGTGGTGCCAAGGCCCACCGTGTCGTAGAGCGACGCGAACTCCTCCTCCACCTTGGCGCGGTGGAACAGGTTGTACTGCGGCTGCTCCATGGTGGGACCGATGAGATGATGCTTCTCGGCGACCGCATGTGCTTCGGCGATCTCCTTTGCGCTCCACTCGCTGGTACCCCAGTACATCACCTTGCCCTGCATGATCAGCTGGTGCATGGTCCACACGGTCTCGGCGATGGGGGTGTTGGGGTCGGGCCGGTGGCAGAAGTAGAGGTCGAGGTGGTCCACCTGCAGGCGTTTGAGCGCATCGTGGCACGCCTCCACCACGTGTTTGCGGTGCAGGCCCAGCTGCGTGGGCAGCTTGCCACCGGTGCCGAAGAACACCTTGCTGCTCACCGTCCACGTGTCGCGCGGCCACTCCATCTTCCTCAGGATGCGCCCCATCACGCGTTCGCTCTCCCCCCGCGCATAGATCTCGGCGTTGTCGAAGAAGTTGACACCATTGTCGTACGCGAGCTTCATCAGCGCCTCGGCGGTGTCGTCGGTGATCTGTTTGCCGAAGGTGAGCCAGGAACCCAGGGAGAGCTCGGAGAGTTGGAGGCCGGCGTGGCCGAGGCGGCGATAGCGCATGGTCATGGCGCAAAGATGGGTGTACGATCGTGAACGGTCCGTGGATAACACATGGTCACGGACCGGGAATTGACATGCCGGTCACATCCGGTCAACACGGTTGCACGAACATTGCAGTGAAACAACCGGAGGCGCTGATGCGTTACAGGGACATGACCGCTTGAGCAGGGTGGTCATCGCACACGAAGCCCGGGAGGGCATGCGGAACACCGCGGCGATGTGCGAAGCGGAAAGGAACGACGGGGCCCCGGGGACGGGGCCTCGCCGCGTTGGAACCATCGTGACGTTCCCGATGCCGCTCGTTCCGCAGCGCTTTCCGCGCCCGGCTTCAGGCCACGATCCTTCCGTCCTGCATCTCGATGATGCGGTGGGTGCGCGAAGCAAAGTCACTGTCGTGCGTGACGACCAGCAGGCTGCGGCGGTGTTCATGGGCGATGCGCTGGAAGATCCCGAAGACGATCTCCGAATTCTTCTTGTCCAGGTTGCCCGTGGGTTCATCGCCCATGATGATGAGCGGATCGTTGATCAGCGCACGCGCGATGGCCACACGCTGCTTCTGGCCGCCACTGAGCTGGTTGGCGCGCTTCAGGGCCTGATCGCCCATGTCCAGCTCCTTCAACCGCGCCATGGCATCGGCCTCCACCTCCTGCACGCTCTTCCGGCCAAGCTTCAGGCCCGGCAGCATCACGTTCTTCAACACGGTGAACTCCGGGAGCAGGTAGTGGAACTGGAACACGAAGCCGATCTTCCCGTTGCGAATGGCGGCGAGGCGGGCCCCTGAGGCACCTTGGGTGGACTCGCCATCGATGATGACCTCTCCGCTGTAGTCGGTGTCCATGGTGCTGAGGATATAGAGCAGTGTGCTCTTCCCGCAACCGCTCTTCCCCGTGATGCTGACGAATTCACCGCGCTGCACCTCCATTGAGACCTCCTTCAGCACCGGGATGGTCACGGGGTCGTGGAAGGACTTGCAGACCCTGCGCACATCAAGGACGGGGACGATGGCGCTCATTTGCCGCGGATGATCTCCACCGGATCGATGAGCGCCGCCTTGCGCGCCGGGAACCAGCCGGCCACCCACGTGGTGATCAGTGCGAAGGCCACGGCGATGAGGTAGTGCGCAAGGGAATAGTCGATCGGATAGGTGGTCACCGTGGGCAGCGCCTCGGTGACGAAGGGAATTCCATCGATGATGCGCTGCAGCAACAACCCCAGTGCAATGCCACCCACCGCACCGACCAGCCCGATGGTCAGGCTCAAGGCAAGGAAGATGCGCTGCACATCGGATCCGTTGAAGCCGGTGGCCTTGAGGATGGCGATGGAATCGAGCTTCTCATAGATGAGCATGTTGAGTATGTTGTAGATGCCGAAGCCCGCCACGATGAGCAGCACCACGCCCACTGCATAGCTGATGATGCTGCGCACCGAACTCCCGGTCTCGAACTGGGCGTTCGCCGTCTGGACATCCACGGCATCCACCCCGAAGCGGTGGGCCAGTTCGCGTGCCACCGTTGGCGCCATGGCCAGGTCCTTGAGCTTGAGGTTGATGTCGGTGAAGTAGCTGCCGGGCTTGCCCATCAACTCCTGCGTGGTGCTGATGCTGGCGTAACACTGCACCTTGTCGTAGTCCGCTATACCGCTTTGGAATATACCGCAAACCCGCAACAGGGCACGTTCACCGGCCGCCGTGGTCACCTGCACAACGTCTCCGGTGCGGGCTTCCATCATGTCCGCCAGTCCCTTGCCAAGCACCACGGTGTTGTTGCCCGAGGCAAGGTCGCGCGCAGCGCCGTGCACGAGGTAGTCGGCGAACATGTAGTGGCGCACCTCCTGCTCCACATCGATGCCGTTGATCTGCGCGTTGAGGTCGGTGGTGCCCACGTTGAAGAAGACCTGTGCCACCAGGCGCGGCGATACGGCCAGCACCCGCGGATCACGCTCCAGGGTGCGCATGATGCCCGTGGCGTTGCGCAATCGCTGCAGATCGCCGCGTGGCTTCACCGAGCGGATGAAATGGTGCGCGGTGGCGCCAGGCACGGCACGTTCGATGGGCTGCACCG
>JBIJDX010000076.1:0-11761 GCA_044343855.1 Flavobacteriales bacterium | reverse complement strand
GCAGCTGGTGAAGATCACGCGCTGGTTGCTGATGGGCAGGCAGAAGCCCTGACCACCGCTGATGGCGCTGATGCTGCCGGTGGAGAAGTTGTTGCGGTTGTCGATGATGCGCTGGTTGGTGCCCTGGGTGCGGAGGATGTAACCGCCGGTGGTCATGCCGTCACCACCCGCATCGAGGACGCGGAGGGTGTAGCAGCCGTTGGGCAGGCAACCGCTCTCGGTCTGGATGCCACTGGGTGCGGCGAGGGGGCCGCCGCTGGCGGACACCACGGCGCCGGTGCTGTTGCGGATCTCCCAGGTGGTCTCGAAGGGCAGAGCATCGGTCTGGAACTCCAGGGTGAGGCCGTTGGCGGGACAGCTGGGGTTGTTGTCTCCGCAGCTCACGGCCAGGGTGAAGTTGTAGGTGGTGGAGGCACCGAAGGCGAACACATAGATGTAGTAGGTGGTGCCGGGGGTGCTGGTCCAGCTCACGGTGCTTTGGGCTCCGCAGCCATCGTCATTGCCGCCCACGCAGGTGAACGAACCGCAGCTGCCGCTGTACACGGCGAGCTTGGTATCCGCCAGGGTGCTTCCGCAGAGGCTGGCGGTCATGCCGCCACCCCATCCCTGCACGGTGTACCATACGCCGGGGGAGGTGTTGGAAGCTGTGCCGCAGTTGTCCAGCGGGCTGTCGCTGCCGTTGCCACCCACGGTGGTGCCTGCGATGGTGCTGTTGCAGCCGGGCAGGGCGATGGCGTTGGCGCAGTCATCATTGGCGGGGGGTGGGGGCGGGATGGTGAGGTCCAGGGTGTAGTTGCCGAAGTCGGTGCCCCCGAAACCGTCCACCACGAAGAAGTAGGTGGTGCCTGCGGTGAGGCTCAGGTTGTTGATGCTTGAGATGAAGGCATCGGTGAAGAGGGGCGGGTTGGCGCAGTTGTCATCGTTGCAGGCCACGGCCGTGCCGCTGCAGTCGTTGGCGAACACGTACAGCTTGGTGTCATAGTTGGTGGTACCCAGGCACAGCGAGGCGTTGATCACCTGGTTGCTGGTGGGTGTGTAGCTGTACACCACATCGCGTCCACCTGCATTGGGGAAGGGGCAGGCGGAGTTGAGGTTGTCCGCGAACAGGTTGGTGGCGCCGCTCACCGTGGCGGGTACGGATGCGATCACGAAGGCGTTCGCGCAATCGTCGCCGGGCAGGGGCGGGGGCGGCTCGGCCACGCAGATGTCGAAGCCGGGGTTGGCCTGCACGGTACCGGCCCAGGACCAGATCCGGATGCGGTAGGTGGCACCCACGGTGAGTCCGTTCACGGTGACCTCCTCGATGCCCACGGAGAAGTTGTTGTCGGCACAGGCGAGGTTGGCGCCGTTGCATGCACCGCCGCGCACTTCGAGCACCGCATCGAAGTCGGCGTCCAGGGTGACGACATGGGTGGCATTGGTGGCCACGAAGCTGTACCACACATCATCATCCGCTGTGCCTCCGCAGACGCCCGCGGGGATGCTCTGCGTCATGCCCGCCACGCTGCCGGCCGTGGGTGTGCAGGTGACACCGGCGGTGATCGGGATGGCGATGTTGCAGTTGTCACCCGGCTGGAACACGATGGGCGCGATGTTGACCGTGTAGGCCACGCAGTTGGGCAGGGGGCGCGAATCGATGATGAGGAAGTAGGTGCCGGCCGCGAGGTTCACGGTTCCGGTGGCTGTTCCGTTGGTGGTGGTGGTGACCGCGTTGGCCAGGCATGCGGATGCGGTGTTACAGCTGCCGCTGGCCTTGAGGAACCAGCCAGCGAAGGAGCTTCCGCCGCTGAGCTGCACGCTGATCTGGAAGTCACCGCCGGTGGCCACGTTGAGCTGGTACACGAAGTCCTCGCCACCGCCGTAGTTGGCGCCAAGGCCGCACTGCGTGCCAACGACATCGTTGCCCTTGCCGCAGGTGGTGTTGGCCTGTGTGTAGGGGAATGAGCTGACCACGAGGGGCAGCGCGCAGGAGGTGCCGGGGGGCGGGCATGCGAGCCCGGGCTGGAAGTTGCCCAGGTTGCGGTTGCAGGCGGCATCGGTCTCATGCGCCAGCACCACGTTCACCGTGCTGCCGATGGGGAAGGGCCCGATGGACTCCACATCGAGATCGACCAGACCGGGGATGGTGGTGGGGGCACCTCCATTGACGGTGTAGACCAGGTCGGTGGTGGTGGCATCGCCCGTGAAGAGCACCTCCACATCGAGGGTGAAGCTGTAGGTGGAGCAGTCCACGCTGGAGGTCACCGACCCATCGGGGTCCACGCAACCGGCGGTGCATTCCACCTCGAAGGTCCAGGTGCTCTGGCCGCCATCGGCACAGCTGTTGGACCCATCGCTGTCGATCTCGATGTAGATGGACTCACCGATGGCGGAGGTGCCGGTGAGGCCGTTCAGGTTGCTCACGGTGCTGGAGGCGAGGAGGGTGCCACCGTTGTTCACACCGCTGTAGATGCGGATGATGTCAGTGGCATCGATGGTGCCTCCCACGAAGGTCACCGTAACGGACTCCCCTGCGTTGGGCGGGTTGAAGGTCCATGTACGGGGGTCGTTGTTGGTGTAGCAGTGGGTGTAGGTGGTTGTGGACCCGCACACCACGTCGATGGCGCAGTTGCTGAAGAACGACCCGAGGTCGGCCGTGCAGCCGGTGGCCCCATTGGACACTTCAACAGCCACTTCCGCACTGCTGGCGAAGGGGCCGAGGTTGGTGGTTCCGATGCCTACGCCGGTGAGGGGGGCCTGGGCCACGCCGTTCACGCTGTAGTTGACGGTGACATCGGCGGCGCCACCGAGTCCGGTGACATCAACGGCCACGCTGAACTCATTGGATGCGCAGTTGTCCGCAGCCACAGCGGTGGCCTGCACGGGTGTGTTGGTGCAGGTGAGCCCGAGGCTGAATGCACCGGAGGCGGATGCGTTGAAGCCGAGCACGTAGAGGTAGTAGGTCTCACCGGCATCGGCGGTCCAGGTGGCCTGGCTCATGGGTGCACAGAAATCGTCGTCCGTGGTCACGCACACCAGGCTGCCGCAGCTGCCGCGGTACACGGCGAGCTTCGAGTCCCAGGTGGGGGTGGTGGTGCAGAGGGACGCGGTGGCGCTGCCGCACAGCCCGCTGGCCGCGTACCATACGCCACCCGAGGTGTTGTTGAGGAACCCGTTGCACAGGGCGGTGGGTGCGCCTGTGGTGGTGGCGTTGGTGGTTGTGCCGCTGAGCACATCGCCGCACGCGATGGGGGTTGCGTCGGCGCACAGGTCATTGGCGGGTGGCGGCGGGCATGCCGGACCGGCCACCACGTTGATGCCGTAGGGCCCCGAGGCACCGGTCTGGTTCATCACGGCGATGTAGTAGGTGCCGGCGGGTACGTTGGCATACGGCACGTTCACGCTTCCGTTGGGGCATGCGGGGCCGGCCGCACCGGTCCATGGGACGAAGCCCGTTGAGGGGCAGCCCACGAAGAGGTTCACGAAGGCGTTGGTTCGCGCCGGCGTGCTGCCGCAGTAGTTGATGTTGAGCGTGGTGACGCATCCGGTGAGTGTGAAGGCCTCCCAGGAGACCAGGGCGCCGAAGCCCTCCCCATCGGTGGCGCCGAAGTTGTTGCCGGTGATGGAGATGGTGTTGCCCGGTGCCACGCTCGGGAAGGAGGTGATGGCGGCGCAGTTGTCGAAGGGAGGCTGGCTGTAGAAGCCGATGCCCGGGCTGTTGATGCTGTATCCCTCGGCGGTGCCTGTGCAGTCCTTGCGCACGAACACGCGGTACTGGGTGGGGTGCACCAGGCCGGTGATGGAATAGCTGTTGCCGGTGATGCCGGTGACCACGGTGCTGGTGCCTTGCGGGCCTTGGGCGGTTCCGCTGCCCGGGGTGGTGAAGGTGGCGGCTGGGCCGTACTCCACGATGAAGGTGCCGGTACCCGTCCAGGTGACGTCAGCCGAGGTGCCGCTGGTGCCGCTGGCGGCCACGCTGGTGGGTGGCAGGCAGGTGGGGATGGGCTCCACCACGATGTTGTCGATGTAGACGCTGTTGCCGAAATTGGAGCGGCCGCGGAAGCGCACGCGGTCCACCCCTGCCGGGATGCTGAAGGTGCGCGTGGCCCACTGGCCCGCGGTTGGTACGAAGTTGGTGGTGATGGGTGCCGTGGTGTTCAGGAGGCCGCCCACATCGTTGGACATGCCCTGGAGCAGGGCCCAGGTGGTGCCACCGTTGGAGGAGGTTTCGATGGCAATGGAGTCGATCTCACCGGTGTTGAAGGTGGTGCCGGCCACATCGAAGCGGATCTGCTGACCAGCGCCCAGGGCTGGGAAGGTGGGGCTTGTGATGGTGAGGATGGTGTTGCTCGGTGCATCGTAGAAGTTCCAGCGCGCCGCGCCCTGGCCTGCTGCGCCGTAGGCGTTGACGGTGTTGCGCAGCAGGGTGGCCGCCGCCGTTGCCGTCCAGCAGTTGGAGGGGAACAGGGTTTGGGTGAATTCCACCGGGAAGGGACCTGCCATCGGAACGTTGATGGCGGTGCTGGTGGCGCTGGTGGGTGATCCACCGCCCGCGGGGCAGTTCACCGTGCAGCGGTAGGAGGTGCCCACCGACTGGCTCACCACTTGGGTGGGCGCGTTGGTGCCGAAGGCGGTCCATCCGCTGCCGTTGTCGAACTCCCATGCGTAGGAGGCGCCATTACCGGCGGCGTTCTGAAGGCTGAGCGTGAAGTTCTGGCCCGTGCAGGCGCCCGGGTTCACGGTGGCGAGGGTGTTGCCTGGGTTGGGTGTGCCGGCGCACTGGGGCACGTTCATGAACTGTGCTGCTGCGCGGAACGCACTTGTGGACAGGGCGGTGCTTCCGTTCACGGGTGCGGTCGTATTATTGTACCGCCGCGAAGTGGGCGCAGCCACTCCGGCCGTGGCGTTGCCCCTGGCGCAGTTGAACACGTTGCCGGTGTGGATGACGTTGTCCGTTCGCACCACCATGAGGACCAGGTTGCCGCTGGCCTGCGTGTATGCGAAGGGTGTTGTGAGGTCAACACCGGAGAAACCGGTGGAACCCCATGCGATCGTACCGTTGTACACCAACGTTTTGCCGGCGGTGGTGTATGCGCCGCTCGCGAACGTGGTGCTTGCAGTGGTGTACAGGTACAGCGCGACGTTGTTGTAGGTGTTCAGGTTCGCCGGGCTGGCAAGGACGTTCTTGGACAGCTCGATCCGGTTGATGGTGAAGTCCTGACCGATCTCACTGGCCAGGTAGATGTGCTCGCTCACATGGAATCCGGAGGAGCCCATCGGGGCCAACCCACTGGTGCCTGCGCCGCCGTACGATGCGCCATCGATGGTCACGGTCACTTGTGCTGAGAGGCCTGCGGCGCAAAGCAGCATGGCCGGGCTTAGCAGTGCGCGCAGCCACGAAGTGCGGCGCGTTCGCTCTGCTGATGAGGGTCTTGAACGAAGCATTCCTGTTGGGTTTTGGTGTTTGGGACTATTGCCGGGAACGGCACCCGCCGGCATTCGGGCGAACGAAAGTAGAAGGCTGCTGGATCGAACACAATGCTGTGGATAACTTTTTGTGTATCATGCGGGTCCGTATCGGTCCATGTCTTTCCGACAGCTTGGCGCGATGCACGGACGGCACCGGTACATCAGGGACCCTTCCGCACGTCCATCCACGGTGCATCCCTGCTCCTTACTTTGGCCGCATGGCATCCCCATCACACCCGCAGCGGCCCACGCTTTTCCTGGCCCTTGTGCCCCTGCTCGTCCTGGTGTTCCTGCTGGCCCTCAATGTGGTGGTGTTCGGTGACAGCGGGCTGGAGGGGCCCAATCAACTGGCGCTGCTGGCTTCTGCGGCGGTCGCTGCGGTCATCGGTCGTCGCCGGGGGCATGGCATTGCCGAGGTGCTGGAGCATGCCTATGACAGCATCCGCACGGCGATGGGAGCCATCCTCATCCTGCTGATGATCGGGGCGCTCGCCTCCACGTGGCTGCTTGCGGGCATCGTACCGGCCATGATCCACCATGGTCTGCTGCTCATCGCACCGGGTTATTTCCTGGTCGCTGCAGCGGTGGCCAGCTCATTGGTGTCCCTTGCCACGGGCAGTTCATGGAGCACGGCGGCCACGGTGGGCATCGCCCTGATGGGCATCGGCAGTGCGCTGGGCATCCCCGCCGGATGGGTGGCCGGCGCGGTGATCAGCGGGGCCTATTTCGGTGACAAGGTGAGCCCCCTGAGCGACACCACCAACCTTGCGCCGGCCGTGGCCGGATCGGAGCTGTTCGGCCACATCCGCTACATGCTCATCACCACGGTGCCCTCGCTGGGCATCACGTTGGTGGTGTTCGCCGTGGCCGGCCTTTTCCTTGACGTGAACGGCGATCCGCAGGGGTTGGAGGCGGTGCATGCCGCGCTCACGGGGCGGTTCCGCATCGGCTGGTGGTCCTACCTGGTGCCGGCGGTGGTGATCGTGCTGATCTACCGGAAGGTGCCGGCCCTGCCCGCGCTGTTCGCCGGCACGCTGCTGGGTGCGCTGTTCGCGCTCGTGTTCCAATCGCAGCTGCTGCGCGACCTGGCGGGTGGTGGCAGTGCGGCCGATGCATACCGCACCGTGATCGGTGCCATGGGGACCGGTGTTTCCATCACCACGGGCAATGCACAGGTGGACGAGCTGCTGGGGTCGGGCGGCATGTCGGGCATGCTGGGCACGATCTGGCTCATCCTGTGCGCCATGACCTTCGGGGGCATCATGGAGCGGACCGGTGCGTTGGAGCGGATCACCGCCTCGCTGGCGGGGTTGGTGCGGGGTGATGGTTCGTTGGTGGCCACCACGGCGGCGAGCTGCGTGGTGACCAACGTGTCGGCATCGGACCAGTACTTGAGCATCGTGGTGCCCGGGCGGATGTTCGCACCGATGTTCCGTGCGCGGGGCCTCGATCCGCGGGTGCTGAGCCGCACGCTGGAGGATGCGGGTACGGTGACCAGTCCGCTGGTCCCGTGGAACACCTGCGGAGCCTACATGGCCACCGTGCTGGGTGTGGCCACCATCGACTACCTGCCCTATGCGGTCTTCAACCTGGTGAGCCCGCTGATGACGGTGCTGGTGGCGGTGGCTGGACACCGCATCCTGCGCGTGCGCTCATGAGCCACCCAGGGGCGGGGTCATCCCATCCCTTGCGGCACGTGCCGGGGGCTTGAAGTTCAGCACCTCGATGCGCTGGTCGCAGAGCGCATGCTCCTGGGGCTGCGCGTTACTGGCCACCACGAGGGTCCGGTTCCGTACATGGTCGGCCACCAGTCGGGTGAACCAAGCGATCCCCTCGGCATCCAGGTTGCCCGTGGGTTCGTCCAGCAGGAGGAGCGGGGTGTCGCTGAGGATCGCGAGGGCCAGCCTTGCACGCTGTTTCATGCCGCTGCTGAACTGTGCGATGGGTTTGTCCAAGGCATGTTCGAGGTATGCTGCGCGGGCCACTGCGGGGGCATCGAGTCCGGGTTGCAGAGGCTTGAGGCGATGATGCAATTCGATGGCCCTGCGCAGGCTGAGCTCCTCGTAGAGGTTGAGGTAGGGTGCGGCGATGCTCACGTGGCGGTAGACCTCGCCATCCGCGATGGTGCCGGTGCCGAGGCGATGGATGACCTCGCCACGGGTTGGCAGGACGGCACCCGCGATGAGCTGGAGCAGGGTGCTCTTGCCGCTTCCGTTGGGCCCGAGCAGCACCGTTCGGCTTCCGGTGGGGAGCGTGCGGTCCAGGTCCTGGAGCACCACCTCCCTGCCGAAGGCCTTGGTGACAGCGCGGAGGGTTATTTCCATGGTGGGCGACCGCACAGGTGGGCCGGTGGTGGTGCGCCCATGGCCGCTGTCACCGGCGTGCGGGGTTCCGGGAGGCGTTCGGGCATGCTCATTCCGCCAGTCCGCGCATGATTCCCTTGGGGCTGTTGCGGATGAAGTCGAGGATGAGGCCGCGTTCGGGGCTGCGTGGCAGGCCCTGTTCCACGTTCTGCACGGCGCGCTCCACGTTGCTGTTGCGCACGAAGATCTCGCGGTAGATGTCCTCGATGCGGGTGATCTGCTCGTCGCTGAAGCCGCGGCGGCGGAGGCCCACCACGTTGACACCCACGTAGCTCAGGGGTTCGCGGGCGGCCTTCACGAAGGGGGGCACGTTCTTGCGCACGAGGCTGGCCCCTGCGATGAAGCTGTGGGCCCCGATGTGGATGAACTGCTGCACGGCCACATTGCCCTCCAGGATGGCCCAGTCGTCGATGGTGACGTGGCCGGCCAGGTTGACGCTGTTGGCGATGACGATGTTGTTGCCCAGGATGCAGTCGTGCGCGAGGTGCACGTAGGCCATGAGCAGGCAGTTGCTTCCCACGGCGGTCTTCATGCGGTCCGCGGTGCCCCGGTTGATGGTGACGCATTCACGGATGGTGGTGTTGTCGCCCACCTCGGCGGTGGTGGACTCACCGGCGAACTTCAGGTCCTGGGGAATGGCACCGATGACGGCGCCCGGGAAGATGCGGCAGTTGCGGCCCACCCGGGTGCCATCCATGAGCACCGCGTTGGGTCCGATCCAGGAGCCCTCACCCACCACCACATCGGCGTAGATGGATGCGAAGGGTTCCACCACGACGTTCGCGGCGAGCCTTGCGTTGGGATGGACAAAGGCGAGAGGGGAGATGCTCATGGGTGGGCTTGTTCAGGCGGTGGTCCTTGCCGCTTGGGGTGCCTTGTCCTTCACGATCTGTGCCATCATTTCGGCCTCCACGGCGAGTTGTCCGGCCACGTAGCCGCGTCCCTGCATGTGCACGAGGCCGCGGCGGATGGGGGTGAGGAGTTCCAGGTGGAAGACGAGCGTATCGCCGGGCACCACCTTGCGCCGGTAGCGGATGCCATCGGTCTTGAGGAAGTAGGTGGTGTAGTTCTCCGGGTCGGGCACCTGGCTGAGGGCGAAGATGCCGCCCACCTGCGCCATGGCCTCCACCTGCAGCACGCCGGGCATCACGGGGTTGCCGGGGAAGTGGCCGGTGAAGTGCGGCTCGTTCATGGTCACGTTCTTGACACCGATGATACCCTTGGCGTCCATGTGAATGACCTTGTCCACCAGCAGGAAGGGGTATCGGTGCGGCAGCATCTGTTCGATGCGCTGGATGTCGAAGACCGGTTCCTTGTTGAGGTCGATGTGCAGCGCGGGGTGCTTCTCCTCCTCGCGGATCCGTTCCTTGAGGCGTTTGGCGAAGCTGGTGTTGCCGAAGTGGCCGGGCCTTGCGGCGAGGATGTGGCCCTTGATGGGGCGTCCGACGAGTGCGAGGTCACCCACGATATCGAGCAGTTTGTGGCGCGCCGGTTCGTTGAAGAACTTGAGGTCGGTGGTGTTGAGCACCCCGTTGCGGCGTATCTCCACCTCCTGGTAGGGGCGGCCGAGCGCCTCGGCGAGTGACTTGAGGTCCTCCTTGGTGGTGCCCTCGCGGTCCTCCATCACGATGGCGTTGTCGAGGTCGCCGCCCTTGATGAGGCCTGCCTTGGCGAGTTGTTCCAGTTCGCGCAGGAACACGAAGGTGCGGCAGGGGGCGATCTCGGTCCTGAACTCCTCCACGCGGTACATGCTGGCGTGCTGGGTGCCGAGCACGGGGCTGTTGTAGTCCACCATCACCGTCACGCGGAACTCACCGCCGGGTGTTGGCACGGCGAGCATCTCGGTGCCGCGCTCCTGTGTTTCGAACCACATGGGTTCCGTGAGCACGTACCAGTTGCGGGGTGCGTCCTGCTCCTCGAGGCCCACGGCTTCGATGGCCTCCACGAAGGGCAAGGCGCTTCCGTTCATGATGGGCACCTCGGGCCCGCTGAGCTGCAGCAGGCAGTTGTCCACGCCCAGTGCATAGAGGGCACTGAGCACGTGTTCGGTGGTGTTCACCACGGCATCGCCCTTGCCCAGTGTGGTGCCGCGTGAGGTGCTCACCACCAGGTCCGCATCGGCCTCGATGACAGGTTGGTCGGGCAGGTCCGTGCGCTGGAACTTGTATCCGTGTCCCACGGGAGCGGGCAGCAGGGTGAGGGTGACGGGAACGCCGCTGTGCAGGCCAACGCCCTCGAGGGTGGCGGCTGCGCGGAGGGTGTGCTGCTTGTCGCTCATCGGAGGTGGAGGGCGCCCGGGGTTCCTTGGTAGTACGCCGTTCCTGCCCGGCGAAGGTAGGAGGCCGGCCCGATCCGGATGCCGGGCGGGGGTCAGTCCTGCAGGCGTGCCTTCAATGCGGCGAGCTCCTTCTCGAGCGCATCGATGCGCTGTTGGAGGTGGGGCAGCTTGCGGAACACCACGTAGCTGCGGTCGTACAGTCCCTTGGGGAAGGCGGGTGAGCCCTGCACCATGGACCCGTCGGGCAGGTTGCCGCCGATGCCGCTCTGTGCCGCGATGCGGACCCTGTTGCCGATGGTGAGGTGGCCTGCAATGCCGACCTGTCCGCCGATCTGGTTGTGGTCGCCCACCTTGGTGCTGCCCGCGATGCCGGTCTGCGATACGATCACGTTGTGCCGGCCGATCTCGGCGTTGTGGCCGACCTGGATGAGGTTGTCGAGCTTGGTGCCCTGCCGGATGATGGTGTGGCCGATGGTGGCGCGGTCCACGGTGGTGTTGGCACCGATCTCCACGTCGCTTTCCAGGATCACGTTGCCCACCTGCGGCATCTTTCCGTACACGCCATCGGCATTGGGCACGAATCCGAAACCATCGGCGCCGATGACCGCCCCGCTGTGGATCACGCAACGTTCACCGATCGATGTCTGGTGGTGGATCTTCACGCCGGCGTGGATGAGGCTGCCCCTGCCCACCACCACGCGTTCGCCGATGAAGGTGTTGGGGAAGACCTTCACGCCATCCTCCAGCACCGCACCGTCGCTGATGTAGCAGAAGGCGCCGATGTACACGTCGTTGCCCAATGTGGCGGTGGGGCTCACGAAGCTGGGCTGCTCGATGCCGCTCTTCCCGAAGCGGAGCTGGTATGCGCGTTCCAGCAGTTGGGTGAAGGCCATGCGCGGGTCCTCCACACGGATGAGCGTAAGGCTTGCCGGGATGGGCCGTTGCGCCTCGAAGCCCTTCTCCACGATGGCGATGGTGGCCTTGGTGGAGTAGATGTGCTCGGTGTACCTGGGGTTGGCCAGGAAGGTGAGGGTGCCGCTGCCGGCCTCCTCGATCTTGGCCAGGTCGTTCACTGTCACCTTCGGGTCACCATCCACTTCCCCGTGGAGGAGCACTGCGATCTGTGCGGCGGTGAATTGCATCTGCCGGCGGGGGTGTCAATGGGTGATGGGTACGGCCACACGCACCTTGTCCCATGTGAGGGTCAATGCAGGCTGCACGCCTTCCACCGCGATGGTGAACTGTTCCACGGGTGGCTCCACCGGCGAGGCCGGGACTTTCACAAGTGCCACGTCCGCCAGCGGGTCCCGCTGTGCTTCGCCATCGAAGTCGACCCCCCAGCCATAGGCGCCGCTGTTGAGGATCACGGCCCACTCCTGCTCATCGGGTATGGTCCACAGGGTGTATGTGCCGGCCTTCACGGGCCGGTCGCCGAAGCGGATGTCCTTGTTGATGGTGAAGGTGGTGGCCTCGTTGGCACCGGTGCGCCACACCTTTCCGTGGGGTACCAGGGCACCGAAGATGGCACGCTCCTTCCTGTAGGGCCGGCTGTAGGTTATCTCCACGGTGAGGTCGTCGAGGAAGAAGGTCACGGTCTCCTCTGGGCTGGCCTTCTTGGTCTCCGCCTTCATGAACTGGAAGCCGACGAATGCAAGGAGCGCGATCGAGGCGA
>JBIJDX010000075.1:0-11905 GCA_044343855.1 Flavobacteriales bacterium | reverse complement strand
CTGGTGGCTCTTGAACAGCTTGGCCTCCAGGAAGGTGATCTTCAGCATCTTCTCGGCCTGCTTGATCAGGGTGATCTTGTCCTTGTCGGGCGGGCGCATGCCACTTGCCGGCTCCATGGCGCCCTCTACTTGGCGGCGCAGCAGATCGAGGTCCACATCCAGGCGGTGGAGGATCTTCATCGCATTGCCTTCGCCTTCACGGATCAGGCCCAACAGCAGGTGTTCGATGCCGATGTAGTTGTGACCCAGCCGCAGGGCCTCCTCGCGGCTGTAGGTGATCACGTCGCGCACCCGGGGTGAGAATTTGGCATCCATCTGTGGATCGTGGGTTCTGGTTAGAATGCTCCGGAGGTGTTGCGAAGGTAGCCGTTGCCGGAGCGGGCTGCAAGCTATTGAACGCCCCTGCGCCGCCCCGGTTCCCGAACGACCCATTTTTCCACAGCACTGTGTGTGGCTGTGGATAAGTTGAACGCCGATCGGACCGCACGGAACGCCTACTTTCGGGCTCCCTTTCGAATACCCATCCACAAGGACCGGGCCAATTGACGAACTGACAGATATGGCAGAAGGAGAGAAGATCATCCCGATCAACATCGAGAACGAAATGCGCACCGCCTACATCGACTATTCGATGTCGGTGATCGTGAGCCGGGCCCTGCCCGATGTGCGCGACGGATTGAAGCCTGTGCACCGCCGCGTGCTCTATGGCATGCAGGACCTCGGCGTGCTCAGCAACAGGCCCTACAAGAAGAGTGCCCGTATCGTGGGTGAGGTGCTGGGCAAGTACCACCCCCACGGGGATGGCAGCGTATACGACGCCATGGTGCGCATGGCCCAGGACTGGAGCCTTCGCTACCCACTGGTGGACGGTCAGGGCAACTTCGGCAGCATCGATGGCGACAGCCCGGCGGCCATGCGTTACACCGAGGCGCGACTGAAGAAGATCGCGGAGGAGGTGCTGGCCGACCTCGACAAGGAGACCGTGGACATGCGCCCCAACTTCGACGATTCGCTCGAAGAGCCCAGCGTGATGCCCACCAGGATCCCGCAATTGCTGGTGAACGGTGCCGCCGGCATCGCAGTGGGCATGGCCACCAACATGGCACCCCACAACCTCAGCGAGGTGTGCGACGGTATCGTGGCCTACCTGGACGACAAGGACATCGACACCGAGGGCCTGATGCAGCACATCAAGGGCCCCGACTTCCCCACGGGAGGTGTCATCTACGGCGTGGAAGGCATCCGTGATGCATATGAGACCGGCCGCGGTCGCATTGTGCTGCGGGCGGCCTGCCACATCGAGGAGGATGACCGCACCGGCAGGGAGACCATCATCTGCACCGAGATACCCTACCAGACCAACAAGGCCGTGCAGCTCGTGAAGGGCGTGGCCGACCTGGTGAACGAGAAGCGCGTCGAAGGCATCAGCGATGTCAACGACTACAGCGACCGCAACGGCATCCGCATCGCCTACGAGGTGAAGCGCGAGGCCATGGGCACCGTGGTGCTCAACCAGCTCTACAAGTACAGCGGCCTGCAGACCAGCTTCAGCGTGAACAACATCGCGCTGGTGGGTGGCCGGCCGATGCTCCTGGGCCTCAAGGCCATGATCCAGCATTTCGTGGAGCATCGCCTGGATGTGATCGTGCGCCGCACCAAGTTCGACCTGCGCAAGGCCGAAGAGCGCGCCCACATCCTGGAAGGTCTGCTCATCGCGCTCGATCACCTCGATGCGGTGATCGCACTGATCCGCGCGAGCGCCACCCCGGACATCGCGCGCGATGGGCTGATGACGTCCTTCGGCCTCAGCGAGATCCAGGCACGCGCGATCCTTGACATGCGACTGCAACGCCTCACCGGCCTGGAGCGCGACAAGATCAAGGAGGAGTATGCTGAATTGATGAAGCTCATCGACCACCTGCGTGCCGTGCTTGCCGACGAGGGCATGCGCCTGCGGATCGTGCGCGACGAGACCCTCGAGGTGAAGGAGAAGTACGGCGACAAGCGCCGGACCCGGATCCTCACCGCCAGCGGCGACATGCGCATGGAGGACCTCATCGCCGATGATGCCATGGTGGTGACCATCAGCCACCTGGGATACATCAAGCGCACCGGCCTCAGCGAGTTCCGCACCCAAGGTCGTGGTGGCGTGGGCAGCAAGGGCAGCACCACCCGCGACGAGGACTTCCTGGAGCACCTCTTCGTGGCCACCAACCACAACTACCTGCTGATCTTCACCCGGAAGGGCCGGTGCTATTGGATGCGCGTGTTCGACATCCCCGAAGGCACCCGCCAGAGCAAGGGCCGCGCCATCCAGAACCTTGTGCAGATCGAAGGCGATGACAAGGTGGTGGCCTACCTGAACGTCACCGACCTGAAGGACGAAGCCTATCTGAGCGGACATTTCGTCACCCTTTGCACCAAAAAGGGCATCATCAAGAAGACCACCCTGGAGGCCTACAGCCGTCCGCGTGCCAATGGCATCATCGCCGTGGGCATCCGCGAAGGCGACGAGCTCCTCGAGGCCAAGCTCACCACGGGCAACAGCCACATCATCCTGGCCAGCAGGGAGGGGCGTGCCGTGCACTTCGATGAGAACGACGTGCGCGCCATGGGCCGCGGCGCCAGCGGTGTGCGTGGAATGAACCTGGGCACGGCGGCGGACAACGAGGTCATCGGCATGATCGCCATCGACAAGAGCGAACTGCAGACCCGACAGGTGCTGGTGGTGAGCGCCAAGGGCTACGGCAAGCGCTCCATCATCGCCGAGAAGAATACCGCCACCGGTGAACTGGAGTACGCCTACCGCATGGTGACGCGTGGTGGCAAAGGGGTGAAGACCCTCCAGATAACCGACAAGACGGGCGAGCTCATCGCCATCAAGGACGTGAAGGACGATGACCAACTGATGATCATCAACCGCAGCGGCATGGCCATCCGCATGGGCCTTGATGAAATGAGGGTGCTGGGGCGCGCCACCCAGGGGGTTCGCCTGATCGAACTGCGGAAGAGCGACCAGATCGCCGCCGTGGCCAAGGTGGACGGGGCACTGGCCGAGGAGGAGGAAGCCCCGGCAGGTGAGGCGGGTACCGACGGCTCCGACGCAGCTGACACGAATGGCACTGAAGTTGATACACCGTCCACGGAAGAATGAACGCAACCCTTCGCACGCACACCATGAAGAACCTGCTGACCGCTGCTCTTGCCACCAGCGCCCTGGGCCTGTTCGCCCAGAACGCCAACGTGGTGAGCGCATACAACTACATGAACGACGGCAAGCTGGACAAGGCCGTTGAGTACATCGAGCCCGCCACCAGCGACGCCAAGACCGGTGCGAGCGAAAAGACCTGGCGCTACCGGGGCAACATCTACCGGCTCATCGCCCTGGGGGACGATGAAGCGTTGAAGGCCAAGTATCCCAATGCCATCGACCTTGCCGTGGAGAGCTACCTGCGTGCCAACGAGCTCGATGTGAAGGGCAGCTACAAGGTGGAGAACGTACAGGCCCTCGGTGCGCTGCAGGGTGCATCGCTCAACGCCGGCAATGATGATTTCATGGCCAAGAACTACGACGAGGCCATACGCCGCTATGCCGTGGCCGAGCGCATCGCGAAGGCATTCGGACAGGTTGACACGGGGGCGATCCAGAACGCTGCAATAGCCTATGAGGCGAAGGGGGATGCCAGCATGGCCATCCAACGCTACCGCGACCTGATCGCGTTGGGCTACAACGACCCCAAGGTGTACCTTGATATCTCGACCCTCGAACAACGGCTGGGCAATACGGACGGGGCCATATCCAGCGTGCAGGAAGGCCGCATGCGCTTCCCGGACAACAAGGAACTGATCCTTCACGAAATGAACTGCCTGCTGGCAGCCGACCGTTCCGAGGAGGCGGAGAAGAGCGTCGCCCTGGCGATCCAGGCGGACCCGGACAATGCAGTGCTTTACAGCATCCAAGGCAGCCTCTTCGACAAAAAGGCCGTGCTTGCCACCGAAGCCAAGAACGAAACGGCGATGAACCAATGGTACGACAAGGCGGAGGCCGCCTACAAGACCAGCATCGAGAAGGATCCCAAGTTCTTCGATTCCTACTTCAACATCGGGGTGCTTTACAACAACCGCGCGTCCAACGAGTACGAGAAGTGCAATGCCATCAAAAGCGAGGACGAATATGCCAAGTGCAAGGCCAAGGCGGATGAGACGTTCCTCAAGGGAGTTCCGTACATGGAGCAGGCACACCAGCTGGATGCCAATGACCGGCAGACGATACAGCAATTGATGAAGCTGTATGGCAAGATGGGCGACCAGGCCAAGTTCGATGCGATGAAAGCGAAACTGGGGCAGTAAGCCCGGATGACCGAATGACGAAGGCCGGGCCGGCAGGTCCGGCCTTCGTCATTGTGGATGGCTGCGTCGCCATGCCGGCGGTGGCGATGGAGCACCTGGCAACGGACGTGCGCAGTTGGATGCGTGCGGCCCATCGAATATTACGGCGTGTTGGAAGGGCGGCCGCGTCAGGGTCGGGCGTAGGAGGTGAACGGACGATGAATGACCTTGGGGGTTGGAGTTCAGCGTTCTACAACTTAACATAATATAAATTATGCGCCAATATGGGTGAAGTCAAGGCAACTTCCGGGCCGGCGTTCCACACCGATGCCCACCGCTCCATCCACGGCCATGCACCCTGCCTCAAGCCTCAATCCCTGGAACGGATCGTTCGCCAGCAACCAGGGACCGTCCAGGTCGATCAGTTCCGCATGACCGCGCAACGCCAACATCGCGCCGCAACCAAGCGAACTTTCGCTCATGCTGCCGAGCATCACCCGCAACCCAAGCACCCTTGCCCGTTCCGCCATTACAAGCGCCATATCCAGACCGCCGCATTTCATCAACTTGAGGTTCACCCCGTCGAATGCTTCCACAGCGCGTTCCAGCTCGTCCGGACCTTGCACGCTTTCATCAGCATAGATCGGCACATCCAAGACGCTGCGGAGCGCCCGGTGCAGGTCCCAGCGGTGCTTGGCGAACGGCTGCTCAAGTCCCACGACCCGCTCTGCGCCCAACGCTTGCACGGCAGCCACAGCCTCGCCTATGGTCGTCCACCCTTGGTTGGCATCCAGGAAGAACCGCCGGTCAACCGTCTGCCGCAGATGTTCCAGCACGGCCCGGTCGTTCGCCGCCCCCAGCTTCACCTTCAGCACCTCGGTGACCGGTAACTCACTGATCCGCGCGTCGATGAATGCCACATCCGTATGCCCCAGGGTCACCATGGCCCGGGGCTTTTCCACGATCGGTCCACAGGTTCTTAACAAGCTTTCAACAGAGCAGCCTATTCGCCTGGCATCCAGATCCATCAATGCCATCTGCAAGGCGGCGCGTGCCGGTGGTGGCAGTTGCGGGTCGTGCCCCATTGGTGGCATCGGCCCCTGGGCCAATTGGGGCGCCATATACTTCCAGTAACGCTCCAGTTCAGAATATACAGATACTTGATCATAAGGGAGATATGGTGGCAATGCAGCCTCTCCGTGACCGGTGTTGCCTTCATGCTCGATACGCACGAACACCGCATCGGTGCCATCGCGCAAGCCGTGGGCCGTGCCGAACGGATGGATGAACCGCAGACGATAGTTCGCGAGGGACAGATGCATGGTGCGAAGGTGCAACACCGGACCCATCACCCTACCCGCAACGGTCAGCGACTATGAACGATCCGCAACGAAAAAGCCCGGGAACCTCCGAGGGCATTTCCATGCGGACGGTGAACTCACCTCACCATGTAGTAGATGTTGGTCAGCCACTTGGCCGTATCGGGCTCGGCCATCGGGTCGGTCACGTACTCCTCGATGACATTGCCGTAGTGCGTGAGCCCCTTGTCAAGGATGTACTTGTCCATTGCCATATGGGCCCTCATGCTGCCATCATAGTCGCCGTAATAGGCCACCTTGAGCATGCGGCCAGCAGGGATCACGTGCGTCGTGAAGCCCTTCAACCCGGTAGTGGCATCGCCCTTCACCGGCATGGCGGCCATCAGGTCGGCGGTCCGTTCCTGTTCGTTCCACTCCCAATAGACCGCGCTCGGAGCACCGGCGAACTCCAGACCGGCCCCGCCGATCGCTGCAGCTGCGGCACCGAACTGTTCGGCGAAGAACGGCTGCAGGGCGCTCCACTTCACCATCCTGTTGCGTGTACCGATGTAGACCTGCTGTCCGTTCGAAATGGTCTCGATGCGATATCCGTCCACCGTACGTTCCGCCTCGGCCGCAAGGGCCTCGGCATGCACAGCCTCCACCATGGTCCTCAGCTTCGCAAGGCCACGCTCGAAGTCAGCGCCGATCATCCGGTCCATGTCCACGAACACGCCCATTACACGCCCCATGAAGTTGTTCTCCCCGCTCATGGTCCACACCATGCGGGTACTGTCACCACGCTGTTCCAGTTCATAGTCCACCGTGCCTTTCGACTCGAACGGCTCAATGAAGTGCAGTTCGCAGGAAACCTTCCTGTTCGGCTCCATGGCAACGATCCGCTGGCTGCCCACGCCCACGGTATCGCCCTGCCACCTCCAGACGGCCCCCACGGTACCATCGGTTCCTTCAATGGTCTGCACCTGGTCCCTGTCCATCTCCTGCCAGGGCCCCCACTCCTTCATGCGTCCAAGCAGGCTCACGTATCGGTACACCTCTTCCGGCGTGGCCGCGATGGTGGTGGCGCGCTGCACACGGTAGTTCCCGGGGCCGGCAAGGCCCAGGATCACCAGGAGCGCCAGAACGGCGAAAACGATGATGAGGATGGTCTTGAGAGCACGCATGGCCGTTGGATCTGTCCGAAAGATGCACCGATCCGCAGGAAGAATAACTGACGATGAACATGTCACCAAGGCCGATGCCCCCTTATCACCTCACATGACGCAGGACCCTGCCGCCTCATCGCAAAGCTGGCACGGTCTTTTCTTTGTCCCCACCAACCGTACATCCCCGATGAACCTCCGACCCTCCCTGATCCTTATCGCAGCCACCGCCCTGGTGACCGGCTTCACAGCATGCAAGAGCACCGGCTCTCCCGCCGGCGTGAAGGTGAAGCAGCCCTTCACCGGCAGCAAGTATGAGAGCAATGCGGCATGGTTCCGGGGCACCGGCATGGGCGTCAGCGTCAAGCAGAACATCGCACGCGGCAAGGCCGATATCGATGCCAAGAACCAGTTGGCCGCGCAGGCCGGCACCAACATCCGCGCGGTCACCGACCAATACCTGGGACAGACCGAGAACGCGCGTGCCGCCGATGTGGCCGACAAGTTCCAGAGCCTGGTGCGCGAAGTGATGAACACCGAACTTGCCGACCTGCGCAAGATCGGCGAGGAGACCTATTTCAACGAGACCACCAAGGATTTCACCGTCCACGTGGCCTATGAGATCAAGAAGAACGCCATGTTCCGCTACATGAAGAAGCAGGCCCGAACCGATGCCAAGATCTCCGAACAGGAGTTGAAGGTGCTGGACGAGATCCTGGACATGGAGATCAGGAAGGCCGAGGCCGCAGGCGAATAACCGCTCCGGGAACGCGGCAAGGGCAGGTCCCTCGAGTTGTCTTCTGCCGTTCTGTCCGAACCCGTTGGAACGGCAGACCGTTTGCTGGGTGTGCCGTACAACAACTTGCACGAACCATGTTTGGATCCTATGTGATCGCGGGCCTCATCATGCTGGTAAGCTGGCTGGTGGGCCAACAGTTGAAGAGCCGTTTCGAGAAGTATTCCCGCACCCCGCTGCGGAACGGCATGAGCGGCCGCGAGGTGGCCGAGCGCATGCTGGCGGACCATGGTATCTCCGGTGTAAAGGTGATCAGCGTGCCCGGCCAGCTGACCGACCACTACAACCCCGCCAACCGCACGGTGAACCTCAGCGAACCGGTGTACCACGCCCGCAATGCTGCCGCCGCCGCCGTGGCCGCGCACGAGGTGGGACATGCGGTGCAGCATGCCACCGCCTACCAATGGCTGGAGATGCGCAGCAAGCTGGTGCCGTTGGTGAGCGTGGCCTCGCAGTGGATGCAGTGGGTGCTTCTGGGCGGCATACTGCTGGTCAACTCCTTCCCGCAACTGCTGCTCCTGGGCATCATCCTGTTCGCCACCACGACCCTGTTCAGCATCATCACCCTGCCGGTGGAATATGATGCAAGCCGGCGGGCGTTGGCCTGGATGACCGATCGCGGCATCGTCACCAGCAGCGAGCACGCCATGAGCGCCGACGCCCTCAAGTGGGCCGCGCGGACCTACCTGGTGGCCGCCATCGGTTCCATCGGCACCCTGTTGTACTACGTGATGGTGTATGTGAACCGTCGCTGACCACCACCTGCTCCACCGCCTTCGAAGCCCTGCCGCGCTGCGGTGGGGCTTTTTGCTTGGCGGGCGCCATGATGACCATGTGTTCCGCCGGGAGCACAGGCTGCGCAACGGGCCGATGCTGCTGTGTGCGACGTGGATGCAGCGAGCTGGCTCTGCGCATTGGGTCCCGCTCGCCTGACCGATGCCGCCCCTGCCATCAGCCACGCGCTGAACATCGCACCCTGCTTGCTGTTCATAGCGTGGTGGAGCTCTTCAACATCAGCTACAACGACCCACGTGTGCGGCGCGCGGTGGATGGCATCTGCGGCAAGCCTTATGGATTCTGGGAAGGTGTGCGCCGTGGTGGCACGGGATCCTGCCGCTTCCTGTTGCTCGACGGGCCGGAGGCCATCCTCTCCCGCATCGACCGGGCAGAGGACCGCCGCTTCTGCAGCCTGGAGGTGCGTACCTCCGGAGTGCTGATACGGTTGAAGGACCGACTGGAGACCCTGGCGGTGCCCTTGGGCTGGACCGCTCCGATGCGCGTTGTTCTGGGCAGCCCCGCACCGGACGGGCTGGCACCACTGACGGTGCTGGATGCCAATGGTGCCCGGCTGGTGTTCGGAGTGCGCCGGGAGCAGTGGGGCAGCATGGACCGGCTGCTGCGCCGTTCCCTCCCCCCCGACCGCTACCGTACGTCCGCGGCCAGCGACTGGTGAACAGCACCGGGGTGTTGGCCGTTGTTCCTGCATGACCTCCCCCCCTTTCCTTATCATCGGCGCAGGCCGTGGCATCGGCCGTGGCATCGCAGAACGCCTCATCGCACAGGGGCATCCGGTGATCACCGTGTCGCGCAGCAGTGAGGGGCCGTCAGGTGCGGTGGAGCATGTTCATGCGGACGTGGTGGCCGACGGCCTGCCCCTGGATCGCCTTCCGGATGCGTTGAGCGGCGTGGCCTATTGCCCCGGCAGCATCGACCTGAAACCCTTCCGCAGCATCCGCGTGGAGGACCTGAGGGCTGCATTGGAGGTGAACCTGGTGGGTGCTTTCCGTGCCGCGCAGGCCACCGCCGACCGCCTCAAACGTGTTCCGGGCTCCTCCTTGCTGCTGTTCAGCACCGTGGCCGTGGGCCAGGGCATGCCGTTCCACGCCTCGGTGGCGGCTGCGAAGGCCGGTGTGGAAGGGCTGGCACGCAGTCTGGCCGCCGAATGGGCACCCACCGTGCGGGTCAACTGCATCGCCCCCAGCCTCACGGACACCCCGCTGGCCGAACGGCTGATGAACACGCCCGAAAAGGCCAGGGCCGCCGGCGACCGTCACCCGCTCAAGCGCACGGGGACCGTGGATGACATCGCGGCGATGGGTGCGTTCCTGTTGGGCCCGGAAACCGGATGGATCAGCGGGCAGGTGATCGGCGTGGACGGCGGACTTTCCCGGCTGCGCTGATCAGGTGAACGAAATGCGGTCGATGGCGAAGCGTCCGCTGCCGGTGAACAGCAGGGTGACGAACGCGAACAGGTAGACCAGCGCGAGTTCCTTTTCGGGAAATGCGGCATCGCCCTTCACCATGAACGCGATCACCGCCATCCCTGCGATGAGCGGAACAAGGGCAGCGCGGGTCCACAGGCCAAGCACCACCAGGCCGGAACAGATGACCTCCGCGAAGGTGATGAGCACAAGCGAAAGCAGGCTGCCCATGCCGAAGGGGTCGGCAAAGGAATCCATGCGCTCGGTGAAGTGGGTGACCTTGGGCCAGCCATGCTGCCAAAGCATGGTGCCACCGGCGGTGACACGGAGGATGAGGTAGCCCAGTTCCTCGTGGATGGCTTCGCTGTTCAGCAACATGTACGGTCGGGATGCTCGGCCAAAGCTACCGGGGCCCCGTTCCGTGCCGGGCCCCTTGGTGAACGACTTTTCCACCGGCCGATGCGAACATTCGGGACATGCCCCCCGTACAACGGCCAGCATGAGAACCCTACCCATTCTCCTCTCCGCCGCCCTGTCCGTTCCGGCGCTTGCCCAACAGGACGGAGCCGATATGCTGGCCGGCATGAGCGCCCTCCGCAAGGCGGACCATGCAGCGGCCGAACGTGCCTTCAGCGCCGCAACCGCTGCCTCGCCGGACGACCCGCACACCTGGTACTACCGGGCCGTGAACCGCCAGCAGACCGGTGACCATGCCGGAGCCATAGCCGACCTGGAACGCAGCATCAGCCTGGATGCATCCGATGTGCACGCCCTCCTGCGCCGTGCGGAATCACACCTGGCCCTTGGCATGGCGGACCGCGCCCGGCCGGACCTGGAGCGAATCCTCGTGTTGCGTCCCACCGGGCCCGCCGCCGAACACGCGTTGTTCCTCATCGGTGCACAGCAAATGGCACGCGAGGACCGCGTATCGGCAAAGCAGACCTACGACCGGCTGGTGGGCATCGCCCCGCTCGACCCGCAGGCCTGGTACTGCCGTGGCGTGGTTTTGGCGAGCATGTTCATGGACGGGCCTGCCCTCGCGGACCTGGAGAAGTCCGTTGAACTGGACCCGATGCAACCCGATGCATACGTGCAACAGGCCATGGTGCTGCTCCGCATGGACCGCGTGCAGGACGCCTGCCACGCACTGCACACGGCCCGGGACCTGGGCGACCGCAGCACGGAGGAACTGATCCTGATCCATTGCGACAAGGTCCCCGGGGGCTGGTGATGGTGAAGGCGCGCGGCGGTGCGTAAAGCATCAAGCGCCCACCAGCATCGGGATCCGCTGTCCCGACTTCGTCGGCATTCCGCTACCTTCGCGGCCCGCAGTGGCCCCCCTCGTATCGGGTCCCCGGCGCGACCGAATGATCAACATCACCCTCCCGGACGGATCGGTCCGGCAGTACGCGCAGGGCACAACGTCCATGGACGTGGCCCGCAGCATCAGTGAAGGACTGGCTCGCAACGTATTGGCGGCCAAGGTGAACGGTGAAGTGCGTGATGCCAGCCGTCCGCTCACCGGCGACTGCACCCTCTCACTGCTCACCTGGAACGATGCGGAAGGCAGGAGCACCTTCTGGCACAGCAGCGCACACCTGCTCGCCGAAGCACTGGAGGCCCTTTATCCCGGCACCAAGTTCGGGATAGGTCCGGCGGTGGAGAACGGGTTCTACTACGATATCGACCTTGGGGAACGCACCATCGGTGAGAACGAGTTCGCGGCCATCGAGGCCAGGATGAAGGAGCTCGCTGCGAAGAAGAGCCCCTACGTACGTAAGGAGGTGAGCAAGGCCGATGCCATCGCCCACTTCACCGGGAAGGGCGACGAGTACAAGCTCGAACTACTGGAAGGCCTCAATGACGGCGAGATCACCTTCTACACCCAGGGCAACTTCACCGACCTGTGCCGTGGGCCGCACATCCCCGACACCGGCTTCATCAAGGCCGTGAAAGTGATGAGCGTGGCCGGTGCCTACTGGCGCGGCGACGAGAAACGCAAACAGCTCACCCGCCTCTACGCCATCACATTCCCCAAGCAGAAGGAGCTGGACGACCACCTCCAGATGCTGGAGGAGGCGAAGAAGCGTGACCACCGCAAGCTGGGCAGGGAACTGG
>JBIJDX010000006.1:0-32229 GCA_044343855.1 Flavobacteriales bacterium | reverse complement strand
GCAAGGGGTGTCTGCTGGGCCCGGAACCGCGACCCCGAAGCGCGCGACAGCGTGCTGCAGACCGCTGCGGACGGTTCGCTGGTGGATACCCTCTTCATCCGCGAGGAGGATACAGAATTCAGGTTCCGCAGTTTTGCCATCGGGAATGGCACTGTGCACTATGGACCGGTGGCGGTGCTGGCGATACCCGTTTATCCCCCCGGCTCGGGCATGTTCGATGGGGAGGGCAATTATTACCGGACAGCGGTCATCGGCACCCAGGAATGGATGGTGGACAACCTCAGGTCGCAGCACTATTCCAATGGGGATGCCATCAACCTTGTCGTGGATGATAGTGATTGGCGGACCACCAATTCGGGTGCCTGGTGCCATCCCACAACGAACCCACAGGGCCAGGCGCCCCGTCATGGGCTGCTCTACAACGGATACGCTGCCAATGACGGTCGCAATGTCTGCCCTGCAGGCTGGCATGTGCCCGTGGATGCAGATTGGCGCGTGCTCGAGCACCATGTGGGTGTGCCTGATACGTCGCTGGGTGCGTGGGGCATACGGGGTGCTGCGCAGGCTGCCGGCGGTGCGTTGAAGGCCATGCAGTCGTGGCAGCCGCCCAACACCGGAGCCAATGATTCCTCCGGCTTCGAGGCCCTCGCCTCCGGCGGCCGAACGTATTACAACGGAGACCTGTTCAACGCCGGCGTGATGGCGCAGTTCTGGGTGCGCACCGCCATCCATGAGCAACCACGGCTTCGTTTGTTGGAATACGATCACGCCGGTGTGGCATCCTACCTCTCCTACAGCCGCTCGGGCGCCAGTATCAGGTGTGTAAAGGATTGATGCCATGACCCACGCCAAGCCCACCCTCTCATTCGTGCGTGCACTGGTCGTTCTGGTCGTTGCTGTTCTTTTCATGCAGCAAGCCCAAGGCCAGTCCAACGTGATCATCCGTCGCCCATCGGCGCCCCCGATCGTGGTGCCGGTGGCAGCGGTGGACAGCATCGTTCACGACCTCAGGCCCGGTGACGGTGCCACCGCACCCGTGCTGTCCCAGTTGGAGGCGGATAACTGCTGCTCCTACGTCTTCAACCTCACATCCCTGCACTTCACCTTTGGCACGGTGCTTTCCAACGGAGGTGCGCCGGTGGTCTCCACCGGCATCTGCTATTCCCGCCAGCCGTCACCCCAGGTCACCGACAGCGTGCATTACACCTCCTCGTCCCTTGAGCTCACCGGCCTGCCGTTCGGGGCCACCCTGCATGCCCGTTCCTTCGCGGTGAACAGGGTGGGGGTGGGTTACGGCCCGGAAATGGTGCTCACCACCACGCTGGACCCCCATCCGGTGGTGACCCTGGACAGCATCCGGCCGGTCTCCTCGCGCACGGCCCGCCTGCATGGCAAGGTCGCCACATGGGGCCAGCCCGCTTCACAGTCCGGCCAGTTCCAGCGTGGCTTCGAGCTCTCCACGCAACCATGGCCCACCGATCCGTCCAACGTCCAGGTGCTGGTCGTGGCCGGTGTTGATTCCGGACACTACGCGCTCGACCTGTCCGCATTGATGCCCGAAACACGCTACCATGTGCGTGCTTTCGCGCAGAACGCACTGGAGCGGTCCACCAGTGATACCGCCAGCTTCGTCACCAGGTGCGCCGATTTCTTCAACGATGCGCTGGGCTTCGATCCGTGCTGCTTCGAGGAGTTCTTCTGCCCCGAGGGAACCAACTGCGTGCCCTGCAGCAACTATGGCTCGGTGACGGATGTCGACGGCAACGTTTACAAGACGGTGTGGATCAACAATGCGCGCTGGATGGCCGAGAACCTCAGGACCACGCGCTATGCCGACGGCACGCCCATCACCCACATCACCGACAACGGACAATGGTCCGGTGCATCGCAGGGCGCCTGGAGCACCCCGTACAACAGCACCGACCCCTATGTGATCCGAAGCCAGGGCCGGCTGTACAACTGGTATGCTGCCACCAGCTGGCGCAACCCATGCCCCACTGGTTGGCACGTGCCCACCGATGACGAATGGAACCAGTTGCTGGATTCGCAACCCTTCGATGATGACGGCAACAGCCAGGCGGCACGCACACTGAAGACCGCGGCGCAGGGCTACTGGACCCCCACCGGTAATTCCTATTACGACGGGGTCAACTGGACCGGCTTCTCCGCCATCTCCACCGGCTCACGGCAGGCCAACGGGTCGTTCACCGGCCAGAACGAATGGGGGTGGTGGTGGACCTCCAGTGTCGATCAGTACAACCTGGCCATCGGGCGCGGCATGGGTTATGGGCAGTTGAACGTGCAGGCGGATAATACGGACAAGACGAAGGGCTTCGCGTTGCGGTGCATGCAGGACCCTACACCCACGTTCGACCTCTACCAGGTGGGGCCTGGCGTGGACGATGTGGACGGCAACCATTACCCATCAGTGATCCTCAACAATGGACAGGAGTGGATGGCCGCCAACCTCCGCACCACCCATTACCGCGATGGTGCGCCCATTCCCGAGGTCACTCAGAACCAGGGGCAGGGCGGGTGGTGGTACAACAATGATCCGGCCAGGTGCTACTGGCAGAACGACCCGGCCAATGCCGGGCTCGGCATGATTTACAACGGCGCCGCTGCCCGTGAGCCGAGGGTGTGCCCGGCCGGCTGGCACGTGCCCACGGATGCCGAATGGCACGCGCTGGCCCTGTTCCTGGACCCGGGTGCTGTCAGTGACATCACAGTGCCCGTCGAAAGTCCATCCGCGGGGGGCAAGCTCAAGCGGTTCGGCACATTGGTCTGGACCTCACCCAACGCGGGGGCGGACAATGCCGCCGGCCTGGATATCCTGCCCAACCCCACTCGTGATTTCGGGACCGGGAATTTCTCCAATGCATTCGGCAGTGCCGCCTGGCTGTGGGCGCGTAACCAGAACGGCACGTACCTCAGTGCGCCCCAATATGCGCGGCGGTTGCTCTACAACAACGCCCATTTGGAGCGCTACACGGAGGACCCCGCGAACGGGTTCATGATCCGGTGCGTCCGCGATTGAGGGGTTCCGGATATTGTTCGTAGCTTTCGCTTGCGCCACCTTGTGCGCCAACCCGTGGATGATGGACCGCGTCAAGACCCTATTCGAACGGCAGGCCTTCGGGGTATGTGCCTGGTGGGCGCAGCGGCTCAACATCAAGCCCGGGCAGGTCCGCCTCAGCTTCATCTACCTCAGCTTCGTCACCGCCGGCCTGCACCTGGTGCCCTACCTCATCATGGCCTTCATCCTCCAGCACAAGGAGCGCATCAAGCAGCCCTTCCGCAAACGGAGCACGGTGTGGGAGTTGTGAGGGGGGGCTCCGACAATAAACGACAGCAAATGAAAAAGGAGCTGGTCGTGAGGATGTCAAGGGGCCTCGCTGTAGCAGGAATAAACGTAAATGTTTCACATTTCCATAGATAATATGGATTTAATCAGACAACTATGACGCCGAACAGAAAATATTGGATTTTACTTTTCGTACTAATTTCTTTTTCCTGTAAAAATGTCAAGGAAGATGTAACTCCATACGCACCATCGTCAAAAGAAGTTTATCCAACCGACACAATATTACATGCTATAATCGATAAAAAAGCAATTATCGTTATTGCTCACGATGATGATATGAGCGCTATGGCTGGTACAATTTCTAAACTTAACAAAGCAGGTTGGGAAATTGAAGTATTAAGTTTCCATAAGGGAGAAGAACGCGATAAAGCACAAATAAAGGCGTGTATAAATATATTAGACAGAGTAACCTTCTTTGATCTGGATTATTCGCGATGGAGAATAGATCTAAATAAAATAAATAACGACGAATTATACCTGCCGATTCCGAGAGAAAAATTTCAAGAAACCTTTGATCAAAAAGTTGTTGAAGATGAATTAATAAAAATAGTTAACGAATTTAATCCATCTGTTGTTTTTACCCTTGACAATGAAATTGGTGGGTATGGCCATCCTGAACACGTATTCATTAGTCAATTGGTTTTGGACCTGGCTCGATCAAAAAAGATTTCTATTCCTTATATTTACCAAAGTGTTTATACCCCCCATATGACAGAAAGTATTATGGCGCGCCACTCAAAAAAAATGATGGAGTGGGGCTTTGCGGGGGATGGTTGGGAAAAAGCAAAAGAAACTTATAAGGTAGTTGGCATGCCAAAACCTACTACTCAAATTTATATCTCAACTGAAGCGCAACAAAAAATGGATTACTTGAAATCCTACAACGACCGAGAACAAAAAACAATGGGTTTCTTTATTCCCGCTTTTTTCGAATACTCGGCCGAAGAGTATTTTAAGATATTTGATAGAGAATTTTTTCGCGTGATAAAAACGAACTGATGCTAAAGGCACATTTTCAATAGGCGGGGTTCAGTACTCCGCAGACGGTTTTTGGGTTATAAAAAGTTCTATTCCCCCAACGAACTTTTGTGGTGACAATCCAGCACATCTTATTTCTGCGAACCGTTGATCGAGTCCCTATAACGCGTCTCCCCTCCCGATCTTCGCGCCATGCGCATCCTCATCACTGGTAGCAATGGCCTGCTGGGCCAGAAGCTCGTAGCCGCACTCCGCCACGACCCGGAGGTGGAGCTGGTCGCCACCAGCCGCGGCGCCGACCGCACCCCGCAGCCTCTGGGCGCGCAGTACCGCAGCTTGGACATCACGAACGCGGCCGCGGTGGATGCCGTGTTCGATGCCGTGCGGCCCGAAGTGGTGATCCACACCGCCGCCATGACCAACGTGGACGCATGCGAGCAGGACCCCGAGGGCTGTCGCCTGCAGAACGTCTCCGCCACCGGGCACCTGGTGCAGGCCGCCAAGCGCCACGGCAGCCACTTCATCCACCTGAGCACCGACTTCATCTTCGACGGCAGGGAGGGACCGTACCGCGAGGAGGATATCCCCGCGCCGCTGAGCATCTACGGCCACAGCAAGCTGGACAGCGAGCGCATCGTGCAAGGGGCCGGTCTCGCGAAATGGGCCATCGCCCGCACCATCATCGTGTATGGCATCGCCGAGGGCCTGAGCCGCAGCAACGTGGTGCTCTGGGCCAAGGCCGCGCTGGAGAAGGGCGAGCCCATCAAGGTGGTGGATGACCAATGGCGCATGCCCACCCTGGCCGAGGACCTCGCCGATGGCTGCATCCGCATCGCCAAGCGCGGTGCCACGGGCATCTACCACCTCAGTGGCCCCGATGGCATGAGCATCCTGGAGCTGGTGCATCGCGTGGGCGCCTTCTTCCACCTGGACACATCCGTGGTGACGCCGGTGAAGAGCGCCAGCCTGGGCCAGCCCGCGCGACGCCCACCGCGCACCGGCTTCATCCTGGACAAGGCCCGCCGCGAGCTGGGCTATGCGCCGCGTGGCTTCGAGGAAGGCGTTGCGGTCATGGCTGCGCAGCTGGGGCACTTCACGCACTGATCCCCGGTACCCGGATGGACGCCCCGGGAGAAAGGCCCACGGATGGCACGGTCCAGTGCGTGGCAACGAAATTCTATCTTGGCCCGGCATAAAACACGCACGCACATGGCGCAGACGGAATCGTGGGGCACGCGGGTGGGGCTGATCCTGGCCATGGCGGGCAATGCCGTGGGGCTGGGCAACTTCCTGCGCTTCCCCGTGCAGGCCATCCAGAACGGCGGTGGGGCCTTCATCATCCCCTATCTCGTGTGTTTCCTGCTGATGGGCATCCCGCTGCTATGGATCGAATGGAGCATGGGGCGTTTCGGCGGGCGCACCGGTCACCACAGCACACCCTTCATCCTGCACAACATGGATCCCAAGCGGGCCCTGTGGAAATACGTGGGCGTGTTCGGCATATTCACCAACATCGCCGTGGCGGCCTACTACTGCTACCTGGAAAGCTGGACGCTGAGCTACATCTGGCACAGCATCGCCGGCACCTTCATGGTGATGGATGCCGACGGGGTGGCCGGGTTCTTCGGCAGCTACATCGATGTCACCACCAGCACCACCGGCATCCCTTACGAGGCCATCTGGTTCTGGCTGATCTGCCTGCTGCTCAACACCTGGATCCTGAGCAGGGGCTTGAGCGGTGGGGTGGAGAAGGCGGCCAAGGTGGGCATGCCGCTGCTCATCCTCTTCGGCCTGCTGCTGGCGGTGCGCGGGGTCACCCTCAAGGCCGGTGAGCATGGTGCGCAGTACGATGGGACCGTCGGCCTCAACTTCCTGTGGACACCTGATTTCAGCAGCATCTGGAAGCCAAGCGTATGGCTGGCCGCAGCGGGCCAGATCTTCTTCACCCTCAGTGTGGGCATGGGCAGTATCCAATGCTACGCGAGTTATGTGCGCAAGAAGGATGACATCGCCCTGAACGCCATGAGCGCAGGCTGGATGAACGAGTTCGTGGAGGTGGTGCTGGGCGGTGCCATCATCATCCCCATCGCCATCGGCTACCTGGGCATCGACAAGGTGAAGGAGCTCACCATGAGCGGCGGCCTCGGTCTCGGATTCAAGACGCTCCCCTACCTGTTCACGCAGTGGGGGCCCTGGCTGTCGGCCATCGCCGGCGTCTGCTGGTTCGGCCTGCTCTTCTTCGCCGGCATCACCAGCTCGCTTGCCATGGGAACGCCGGTGATGGGCTTCCTGCAGGACGAGTTCGGCTGGAAGCGTGGACCCTCGGCCTGGATGTTCGGACTGGTGGTGCTTCTGCTCGGACTGCCCACCGTGCTCTTCTTCGAGCATGGCGTGTTCGACGAGTACGACTACTGGGCAGGTACGGTGAGCCTGGTGGTGTTCGCCCTGTTCGAGGTCATCCTGTTCGCATGGGTGTTCGGCATGGACAGGGGCTGGGCCGAGATCAACATGGGCGCGGACCTCCGCCCGCCGCAGGTCTACCGGTTCATCATCAAGTACATCACTCCGTTGATCCTGGTGGTGGTCTTCTTCGGATCGCTGCCCGGCATCTGGGCCAAGATCACCGCACCCGCCAGTCCGTACGTGCATGGCTCGCGGCTGCTCCTGCTCGGCCTTTACGTGGGCATCGCGCTGCTCGTGCGCAAGGCCTACCTCAAACGCAAGCGCCACGGCCACGGCCTGGTATGAACACCCACGACCATGAACACCTCCGCACTTGTGCTGATGCTGGCCTCCGTGCTCACGGTCACCGGCTTCACGCTGTACTTCTTCTTCCGCGTGCTCACCGCGCCGCCCAAGCCTGAGCCCGACAGCTACAGCGGGAACGATCCCGACTGAGCCAGCCCATGGCCCTGCGCGATCCCGGCACGGAACGCTTCAAGGAGCTCCTCCGCCTGCACCAGGGAGAGCGCCGGGGCATGCTGGTGCTCATCGGCATCACCACCCTGCTCTTCGGTTGGGCGGTGTATGAGCAATGGTGGGGCCGGGCGGCCCCCTTGGATGCGGGGCCTTATCGTGAACAGGTGGATGCCTGGCTGGCGGCCCGCGTTGACAGCGGCGTACCCGAGCAGCCGGTGGAACTGTTCGATTTCGACCCCAACACGATCGAACGGGCGGATTGGCTGCGCCTGGGCCTCACCCAACGGCAGGTGGATGGCATCGAACGCTACCGGGAGAAGGGTGGCCGCTTCCGCAGCAAACAGGACCTCGCCCGCATGTACAGCCTGCGCAGGGAGCAGGTGCAACGGTTGATGCCCCACGTGCTGCTGCCGGACAGCCTGCCGCCCCGCGACCGGTATCCCCGGCGCGATCGCCCGGACCGCACCCGTGCTGCGGGTTCGGCATGGGAGCCCGAAGCGGGCCGCAGCACCCCACAATGGGACCGTTCCGGGCGGGAGCCCCGGCCCACATCACCCGTGCGCCGTGCGGTGGAGGTCAACACCGCTGACAGTGTCATGCTGGTGCAGCTTCCCGGCATCGGGCCTTCGTTCGCCCGCGGCATCCTGAAGTACCGCGACAAGCTGGGCGGCTATCGGAGCATGGACCAGCTGGCCGAGGTGTATGTGTTGAAGGACAAGCCTGATGCCCTGGAGCGGCTGGCGGAGCTGTTGGTGATCGACACGTTGATGGTGCGCCGTCTGCCCATCAACACCTGCACGGTGGAGCAGCTGGCGGCGCATCCCTACGCCGGGTGGAAGGTGGCAAAGCCCCTGATGGCCTACCGACAGCACCACGGCCCCTTCAAGCAGCTGAGCGATATCCGCGCCTGTGTGGCCGTTGATGAGGCCGTCTTCCGTAAACTTGCACCCTATCTGACCGTGGAGTGAACTCAGAACTGGAACATCGCATCAAGGCCGCCATACGCGATGTGCCCGATTTCCCCAAGCCGGGCATCCTGTTCCGTGATATCACCCCCCTGCTGGAGGACGCCCGGCTTTGCGGTGCCGTTGTGGAGGGCTTCGCCGATGCATTGCGCAACACCCCGGTCGATGCGGTGGCAGGGGTTGAGAGCCGCGGGTTCCTGTTCGGGCTGCCGCTGGCCATGCGCCTGGGCATCCCCTTCATCGCCGTGCGCAAGAAGGGCAAGCTCCCGTACCGCACCGTGAGCCACCATTATGACCTGGAGTACGGCAGCGCTGCCATCGAGATGCACGAAGGCGTGGTGCGGCCCGGCATGCGTGTGCTGGTGCACGATGACCTGCTGGCCACCGGAGGCACCGCCGCCGCCGCCGCCGAGCTCATCCGCATGCAGGGTGGGCGCACCGCCGCCTTCGCATTCCTCATCGAACTATCCTTCCTCTCCGGCGTTGACCGGCTGAACCCTTACCAGGCCCCTGTGCTGAAGCTCGCCACCTACTGATCCCATGGAGTTCAACACCACCGAGAACCAGGCGATGATCGCGCAGGCTGTGCGCGACCTCTGCGAACGTGAACTGCGTCCCCACGTGATGGACTGGGATGAAGCCCAGCACCTGCCCATCGACCTGCTCAAGAAGCACTTCGGGCCGGCCGGCATGCTCGGTGTGCTTGTGCCGGAAGAGTATGGCGGCGCGGGCCTCGGCTACTTCGAGTACATCACCACCATCGTTGAGGTGGCCAAGGTGTGCAGCAGCGTGGGCCTCAGCGTGGCCGCGCACAACAGCCTGTGCACCGGCCACATCATGCAGTTCGGCAATGATGCGCAGAAGAGGAAGTGGCTCACCAAACTGGCCACGGGCGAATGGCTGGGTGCCTGGGCGCTCACCGAGCCCAACACGGGCAGCGACGCCATGCGCATGAAGTGCACGGCCCGCAAGGAGGGCAACGAGTGGGTGCTCAACGGCACCAAGTGCTGGATCACGCATGGCCAGAGCAGTGATGTGGTGGTGGCCATCGTGCGCACCGGCGAACTGCTGGACAGCCGTGGCATGACCGCCTTCGTGATCGAGCGCGGCACCCCGGGCCTCAAGGCGGGCAAGAAGGAGAACAAGCTTGGCATGCGCGCCAGCGAGACGGCCGAGGTCATCTTCGAGGATTGCCGCATTCCCGAGGAGAACGTGCTGGGGCAGGTCGGACAGGGATTCCAGCAGGCCATGAAGATCCTCGATGGCGGCCGCATCAGCATCGCCGCGCTCAGCCTGGGCATCGCAAAGGGTGCCTACGAGGCCAGCGTGAAGTACGCCAAGGAACGCGAACAGTTCGGCCAGCCCATCGCCAACTTCCAGGCCATCGCCTTCAAGCTCGCCGACATGGCCACGCGCATTGAGGCCGCCGAACTGCTCACCCTGCAGGCCGCCGACCTGAAGAACCGCCACAAACCCATGACCACCGAGAGCGCCATGGCCAAGTACTATGCAAGCGAGGTCTGCGTGTGGGCCAGCAACGAAGCGGTGCAGATCTTCGGTGGCTATGGCTACACCAAGGATTTCCCTGTGGAGAAGTTCTACCGCGACAGCAAGCTGTGCACCATCGGCGAGGGCACCAGCGAGATCCAGAAGCTCGTCATCAGCCGCAACGTGCTCAAGGGATAAGGCTGCACGGGAAGAACAATTTTCAAGGGGGTTGCACGGATCGAACCGTTCGTTATCTTTGCCCCCCCGAACGAAGGATTACCATGCTGATCATCCCTGTCAAGGAAGGCGAGAGCATCGACAAGGCGCTCAAGAAGTTCAAGAAGAAGTTCGAGCGCACGCAGACCATGCGCCAGCTCCGCAAGCGCCAGAGCTTCACCAAGCCCTCGGTCGCGCGTCGCAAGGAGATCATCCGCGCGGCCTACAAACTGACCATGCAGACGGAGCAGGAGTAATATCCTGCATCGTATTCCGTTCAGAAGGGGAAGGGTCCTGCCGGACTTTTCCCCTTCTTTGTTGTGCATGGCATTGGACCGCTACCTGGAACACCTGGCCTACGAGAAGCGCTGCAGTGCGCACACCGTTCAGGCCTACCGGCGTGACCTGCAGCAGTTCGGCACCTGGCTGCAGGCGATGGGAGTGGGGCTTGAGGGGGCAACCGGAAAACTGGTGCGGGCATGGATGATGGGCCTGCTGGAGCAGGGTACCGGCCCGCGCAGTGTCAACCGCAAGCTCAGTGCCCTGCGTGGATACTACACGTTCCTGCGCACGGTTGGTGCGCTGGCCGAGGATCCCACCGCACTGATCGAGCCGCCGAAGACGCCCAGGCGCCTGCCCGAGTTCGTGGAGCAGGTGCGCATGGACCGCCTGTTCGATGAGCTGGTGTGGCCCGATGGCGCCAAGGGCCAGCGTGACCGCCTGATCATGGAGCTGCTCTATGGCACGGGCATGCGCCTGGCCGAGCTGTTGGGGCTGGACGTTGATGATGTGGACCTGCACCGGGCCACGCTGCGGGTGTTGGGCAAGCGCAACAAGGAGCGCATCCTTCCCATTGCACCTGCCCTGTGCGACCGGTTGCGCTCCTACCTGTCGCTGAGGGCGGCGGCCGGCGCGCCGATCGACGGCCCCCTGCTGGTCGATGAAAAAGGACAACCTCTTGCACGGAGAAGCGTACAACGGCTTGTGGTGCATTACCTTGGTGGTGTCACCTCGCAACGCAAACGCTCCCCTCACGTGCTGCGACACACCTTCGCCACCCACATGCTCGAGCAGGGCGCCGACCTCAATGCGGTGAAGGAACTGTTGGGCCATGCCGGGCTGGCGGCCACGCAGGTGTACACGCACAACACCGTCGAGAAACTACGCAATGTCCACGCCCAGGCCCATCCACGGGGTGGGGGCGTTCCACACGAACCATCAAACGACCGGTAAGACCATGAACATCAATGTGCGCTCCATCCATTTCGACGCGGACGTCAAGCTCATCGCGTTCATCCAGGACAGGCTGGTGAAGCTGGACCAGTTCCATGACAGGATCCTGGGCGGGGATGTGTTCCTCCGCCTGGAGAACGACAGTGCGAACCGGGAGAACAAGGTGGTGGAGATCCGCCTTGCCGTACCCGGGCGCGATCATTTCGCCAAGCGCCAGGCCAGGAGTTTCGAGGAGGCGGCCATTGCAGCGGTGGAGGCACTGCGCAGCCAGGTGGAGCGCGCCAAGGAACGCATCAGGCAGGCCTGAACCGGTGTTGACAGTGCCGCCCTGAGCGGTTTTTGCAGGGCCACGACGAAGTTCGTGGCCCTGTTGTTTGGTTGTGATCCGGATCTTACTACATTTGCAGCCCCTTTCCGACCCATATCGTCGAAGAGGGGAAAAGGAGAACGTTCTTTTCTTGTTGTACAGGCCAATGTAGCTCAGCTGGTAGAGCAGCTGATTTGTAATCAGCCGGTCGGGGGTTCGAGTCCCTTCATTGGCTCCAATGAGCCGATCGAGAGGGGAGATACCCAAGTGGCCAACGGGGGCAGACTGTAAATCTGCTGTCTTACGACTTCGTAGGTTCGAATCCTGCTCTCCCCACCACTCGTTCGGAGCCAGGCCACATCCTTGCCGGTGTGGCGTGTGGGGACCCCAATGACCGGCACAGGCGGGAGTAGCTCAGTTGGTAGAGCATCAGCCTTCCAAGCTGAACGTCGCGGGTTCGAGTCTCGTCTCCCGCTCTACTGCACCCCCTTTCGGGGTTGCGCATTTCAAGCCTTTGTAGCTCAGGGGTAGAGCACTTCCTTGGTAAGGAAGAGGTCACGGGTTCAATTCCCGTCAAAGGCTCCAGTGGCTCTCAAGGCTCAGCTGCATCCGGTTCGCCGGGCGGCCCTGTACGATAAGCGAAGGACCGATCAGAACACGAACAACCCAACGACCGCAAGACAATGGCAAAGGAGACTTTCGTACGCACCAAGCCGCACGTCAACATCGGTACCATCGGTCACGTTGACCATGGCAAGACCACGTTGACCGCGGCGATCACCAAGGTCCTCGCAGACAAGGGCCTGAGCGAAGCCCGCAGCTTCGACTCGATCGACAACGCCCCCGAGGAGAAGGAGCGTGGTATCACCATCAACACCGCCCACGTGGAGTACCAGACGGCCAACCGTCACTACGCCCACGTGGACTGCCCCGGCCACGCCGACTATGTGAAGAACATGGTGACCGGTGCCGCGCAGATGGACGGTGCCATCCTGGTGTGCGCCGCCACCGACGGACCCATGCCCCAGACCCGCGAGCACATCCTGCTCGGCCGTCAGGTGGGCGTGCCCAAGATCGTCGTGTTCATGAACAAGGTGGACATGGTGGACGATCCCGAACTGCTCGACCTCGTTGAGATGGAGATCCGTGAGCTCCTGAGCTTCTACGAGTACGATGGCGACAACACCCCCGTGGTGCGCGGTTCCGCCCTTGGTGGCCTCAATGGAGAGCCCAAGTGGGTGGATACCATCATGAACCTGATGGACGCTGTCGACAGCTGGATCCCCGTCCCCCCCCGCGAGGTGGAGAAGCCCTTCCTCATGAGCGTGGAGGATGTGTTCTCCATCACCGGTCGTGGCACCGTGGCCACCGGTCGTATCGAGACCGGTGTGATCAAGGTGGGCGACGAGGTGGAGATCATCGGCATGCAGGAGGAGAAGATGAAGAGCACCTGCACCGGCGTGGAGATGTTCCGCAAGCTGTTGGATCGCGGCGAAGCCGGTGACAACTGCGGCCTCCTGCTCCGCGGCATCGAAAAGGACCAGATCCGCCGCGGCATGGTCATCGCCAAGCCCGGAAGCATCACCCCCCACACCGAGTTCAAGGCCGAGATCTACGTGCTGAAGAAGGAGGAAGGTGGTCGTCACACTCCCTTCCACCAGAAGTACCGTCCCCAGTTCTACTTCCGCACCACGGACGTGACCGGAGAGATCACCCTGGACGCCGGCCGTGAAATGGTGATGCCCGGTGACAACGTGACCATCAACGTGAAGCTGATCGTTCCGATCGCCATGGACAAGGGTCTCCGCTTCGCCATCCGTGAGGGTGGACGCACGGTGGGCGCAGGTCAGGTGACCGAGATCGTGAAGTAAGCAACTCCATAGCCTTACCGAGGGCAGGGCCGTCCCGCGACATGCGGGACGGCCTTCGCCGCCGGTAGGGGAACCGGTCCGAAGGACCCCTACGGGTGTAGCTCAATTGGTAGAGCGAAGGTCTCCAAAACCTTAGGCTGCGGGTTCGATTCCTGCCACCCGTGCCCAAAACGAGAAGTTCAACGTGGCAAGCTTGAAAACATACCTGAGCGAGAGTTACAACGAGCTCATGAACAAGGTGAGTTGGCCCACCTGGAAGGAACTCCAGGGCAGTGCCATCGTCGTCCTTGTTTCAGCCCTGATCCTCTCGGCCATCATCTTCCTCATGGACTACCTCTTCGGGGTGCAGAACATGGGGCCCGAGGATACCAACCCCTGGAAGGGCGTACTCGGGTTCATTTACAAACTCATGAATTGAGATGGCAGGCGGAGGGAAGAAATGGTATGTCGTCCGCGCCATCAGTGGCAAGGAAAAGAAGGTGAAGGAACTCCTCGAGATGGAGTCCTCCCGCACCGACCTTGGCAAGTACATCGCCCAGGTGCTCATCCCCATGGAGAAATTCTACCAGATCCGGGATGGCAAGAAGGTGAGCAAGGAACGCAACTTCTTTCCGGGTTACGTGCTGATGGAGGCCGATCTCACCGGCGAGATCGCCCACACCATCAAGAACATGCCCAATGTCATCGGCTTCCTCGGATCGGAAAAGGGGGGAGACCCCGTGCCATTGCGGCAGAGCGAGGTCAACCGCATCCTGGGCACCGTGGATGAGCTGGCAGATGCCGCAGCCACCAGTGTGAACCCCTACCATGTGGGCGAGGGGGTGAAGGTGATCGACGGCCCCTTCAACGGGTTCAACGGTGTGATCGAGGAGATCAACGAGGAGAAGAAGAAACTCAAGGTGATGGTGAAGATCTTCGGTCGCAAGACCCCGCTGGAATTGAGTTTCATGCAGGTGGAAAAGGAGGTCTGAACAACAACGAAAACCAGTCCGAGTCCGCCTGGCGGTGGACGCTAACAAGGACACAAACCAAGAACAATGGCAAAGGAGATAGCAGGCCTCATCAAGCTCCAGGTGAAAGGTGGAGCGGCCAACCCGTCACCCCCCATCGGTCCCGCACTGGGCGCCAAGGGTGTGAACATCATGGAATTCTGCAAGCAGTTCAACGCCCGCACGCAGGACAAGCCGGGCAAGGTGCTGCCCGTGGTGATCACGGTATACTCGGACAAGTCCTTCGACTTCATCATCAAGACCCCGCCAGCGGCCGTCCAGATCATGGACGCGGCAAAGATCAAGGGCGGCAGTGGTGTTCCGCATACCACCAAGGTGGGGAGCATCACCTGGGAGCAGGTGAAGGCCATTGCGGAGGACAAGATGCCCGACCTGAACTGCTTCAAGCTTGAGAGCGCCATGAGCATGGTGGCCGGCACGGCCCGCAGCATGGGTGTTACCGTAACCGGAGAGAAACCCTTCTAAGCCCGCTGCCATGACACAGATGACAAAGAAGCGCAAAGCCGCGTTGGCCAAGTTCGACGCGAGCAGGATCTATTCCCTGCAGGAAGCGGCACAGATCGTGAAGCAGGTGAGCACGACGAAATTCGATGCCACGGTGGACATCGCCGTGCGCTTGGGCGTGGACCCGCGCAAGAGCACCGAGATGGTGCGCGGCACGGTGAGCCTGCCCCACGGAACCGGCCGCACGGTGAGCGTGCTGGTGCTGGCCGATCCGGCCAAGTGCGAGGAGGCGATGGCCGCCGGTGCCGACATGGCGGGCCTGGACGACTACATCGAGAAGATCAAGGGCGGATGGACCTCCGTGGATGTGATCATCTGCACCCCTGCAGTGATGGCCAAGGTGGGCGCGCTGGGCCGTGTGCTCGGTCCCCGCGGCCTGATGCCCAACCCCAAGACCGGCACGGTGACCATGGATGTCGCCAAGGCCGTGAAGGAGGTGAAGGCGGGCAAGATCGACTTCAAGGTGGACAAGGCCGGCATCATCCATGCGGTGATCGGCAAGGCCTCCTTCGATGCACAGAAGCTCAGCGAGAACGCGCATGAGATCCTGCAGACCCTGGTGAAGCTGAAGCCCAGCACCGCCAAGGGAGCCTACATCAAGAGCATCAGCATCAGCAGCACCATGAGCCCCGGCGTGCAGGTGGATACCCGCACGGTGGCAGCCTGATAACAGCACACGAACATGGCAACCCGTACCGAAAAAGACCAGGCCATCGAGCTCCTCGTGGAGGAGATCAAGGCTACCAGCGTGCTGTACCTGGCCGACACCACGTCGATGAACGCTGAGGCCACCAGCAACCTGCGTCGCGCCTGCAACAAGGCCGGCATCCGCATGAAGGTGGTGAAGAACACCCTGCTTCAGAAGGCCATGGAGCGCGTGGAAGGCCGCGATTACAGCGGACTCTACCCCACGCTGAAGGGCCAGACGAGCATCCTCTTCGCCGACAAGGGCAACGCGCCCGCCAAGCTCATCAAGGATTTCCGCAAGAAGGACACCAAGCCCGCGCTGAAAAGCGCCTGGATCGAGGAGGCGGTGTTCATCGGCGATGACCAGCTGGTGATGCTGACCAACCTGAAGGGCAAGGAGGAGCTCATCGGCGAGATCATCGGCCTGCTGCAGAGCCCGATCAAGAACGTGCTCAGCGGCCTCCAGGGCAGCGGTGGGCAGAAGATCGCAGGCCTGCTCAAGACCCTCGAACAGCGCCCCGCCTAAGACACACCCACGGTCCGTGCCACCAACGGAGGCATGCGACCACAGAACGCGTTACGCACAGTCCGCTTCCACGAACAATCAGTAACAATCCCGAACAATGGCAGACATCAAAACCCTGGGCGACCAGCTTGTGAACCTCACCGTGAAAGAGGTGAATGAACTGGCCCAGTACCTGAAGGACGAGTACAAGATCGAACCGGCAGCTGCTGCCGTAGCCGTGGCCGCAGGCCCCGCTGCTGGTGGCGGTGGAGAGGTGGCCGAGGCCAAGACCAGCTTCGACGTGATCCTCAAGAGCGGCGGCGCCAACAAGCTCGCCGTGGTGAAGCTCGTGAAGGAGCTCACCGGCCTGGGCCTGAAGGAGGCCAAGGACCTCGTCGACGGTGCTCCGAAGCCGCTGAAGGAAGGTGTGTCCAAGGAGGACGCAGAGAGCCTGAAGCAGCAACTGACGGAAGCCGGCGCCGAAGTTGAGGTCAAGTAAGACCCGCCCAGCGACTGCATCACAGCAGCACGGGAAGGCCCCCAGCGGGCCTTCCCGTACCTGCTGTGATGATGTCATTTAGAAAGGGCGGTGGTTCCGCCCCCCGGAGCGCCTCGATCCAGCGCCCCGGAGTCCCTCGACAAGTAGGATCACGGACGGTCGTCCTACGTTCCACACATCCGCACCCATGGCCCAGGCGAAGACCAGCTCCAAGCGCAGCAAACGCATCAATTTCGGCTCCAGCGCCCTTACGTTCGATTACCCGGATTTCCTCGACATCCAGCTCCAGAGCTTCGAGGAGTTCTTCCAGATCGACACCCTCCCCGAACACCGTGAACAGGAAGGCCTCTTCAAGGTGTTCTCGGAGAACTTCCCGATCACCGATACCCGCAACCAGTTCGTCCTGGAGTTCCTGGACTATTTCATAGATCCCCCCCGCTACAGCATCGATGAATGCATCGAGCGGGGCCTCACCTACAGCGTGCCCCTGAAGGCCAAGCTGAAGCTTTACTGCACCGATCCCGAGCATGAGGATTTCGAGACGATCGTGCAGGATGTATACCTGGGGCAGATACCCTACATGACACCCAAGGGCTCGTTCGTGGTGAACGGTGCCGAGCGTGTGGTGGTCAGCCAGCTGCACCGCAGCCCCGGCGTGTTCTTCGGACAGAGCCGCCACGCCAACGGCACCAAGCTGTACAGCGCCCGTGTCATCCCCTTCAAAGGGTCGTGGATCGAGTTCGCCACGGACATCAACGGCGTGATGTACGCCTACATCGACCGCAAGAAGAAGCTGCCGGTGACCACGCTGCTGCGTGCCATCGGTTTCGAGAGCGACAAGGACATCCTGGAGATCTTCGGCCTGGCCGACGAGGTGAAGGTGACCAAGGCCAACGTCAAGGATGCCGTGGGTCGCAAGCTCGCAGCCCGTGTGCTGAAGACCTGGGTGGAGGACTTCGTGGATGAGGATACCGGTGAGGTGGTGAGCATCGAGCGGAACGAGGTGCTCATCGACCGTGAGACCGTGATCGAGGAGGTGCATGTGGACCAGATCGTGAACAGTGGCGCGAAGACCGTGATCCTGCACAAGGAGAGCATCAACGCCGCCGACTACGCCCTCATCTACAATACCCTGCAGAAGGACACCTCCAACTCCGAGAAGGAGGCCGTGGAGGTGATCTACCGCCAGCTGCGCAACGCAGAGCCGCCCGATCTGGAGACGGCGCGCGGCGTGATCGACAAGCTGTTCTTCAGCGAGCAGCGCTACGACCTCGGTGAGGTGGGCCGCTACCGCATCAACAAGAAGCTGGGCCTGCAGAGCGAGCTCAGCGTCCGCGTGCTCACCAAGGAGGACATCATCTTCATCATCAAGTACCTGATCGAGCTGGTGAACTCGAAGGCCGATGTGGACGACATCGACCACCTGAGCAACCGCCGTGTGCGCACCGTGGGCGAGCAGTTGCATGCCCAGTTCGGTGTGGGCCTGGCCCGCATGGCACGCACCATCCGCGAGCGCATGAACGTGCGCGACAACGAGGTGTTCACGCCCACCGACCTGATCAACGCCAAGACCCTGAGCTCGGTGATCAACTCGTTCTTCGGGACGAACCAGCTGAGCCAGTTCATGGACCAGACCAACCCGCTCAGTGAGATCACCCACAAGCGCCGCCTCTCGGCACTCGGACCCGGTGGCCTGAGCCGTGAGCGCGCCGGTTTCGAAGTGCGCGACGTGCACTACACGCACTACGGGAGGCTCTGCACCATCGAGACCCCTGAGGGACCGAACATCGGCCTGATCAGCTCGCTCTGCGTGTACTCGAAGATCAACAACCTCGGGTTCATCGAAACGCCCTATCGCCCCGTCACGGGAGGCAGGGTGGACGTGAAGGCCGAGGTGATCTACCTGAGCGCGGAGGAGGAGGACAACAAGATCATCGCCCAGGCCAATGCCAAGGTGAACGAGAAGGGTGAGTTCGAGACCTCCAAGGTGAAGGCCCGCCTGATGGGTGACTTCCCCGTTGTGGAGCCCAAGGAGCTCAGCCTGATGGACGTGGGCCCGAACCAGATCGCCTCCATCGCGGCATCGCTGATCCCCTTCCTGGAGCACAACGACGCCAACCGCGCGCTCATGGGCTCCAACATGATGCGCCAGGCCGTTCCGCTGCTGCGCCCCGAGGCGCCCTTCGTGGGCACCGGCCTCGAGGAACTGGTGGCGCGTGACAGCCGTGTGCTGCTCACCGCCGAAGGTGAGGGCGTGGTGAAGTATGTGGACAGCGCGCGCATCGTGATCGAATACAAGCGCAGCGAGGAGGAGCGCATCGTCAGCTTCGACGGCGACGACAAGGAATACCTGCTCACCAAGTTCCTGAAGACCAACCAGAGCACCTGCATGAACCTGCGCCCCATCGTGCGCAAGGGCGAGAAGGTGACCGCGGGCCAGGTCCTGTGCGAAGGCTACGGCACCCGCGATGGTGAACTTGCCATCGGCCGCAACCTGCAGGTGGCGTTCATGCCATGGAAGGGCTACAACTTCGAGGACGCCATCGTGATCAGCGAGCGCGTGGCCTCGGAGGACATCTTCACCTCCATCCACATCGATGAGTACATCATGGAGGTGCGTGACACCAAGCGTGGCTTGGAGGAACTGACGGCGGACATCCCGAACGTGAGCGAGGAGGCCACCAAGGACCTCGACGAGAACGGCCTCATCCGAATCGGTGCCGAAGTGAAGGAGGGCGACATCCTCATCGGCAAGATCACCCCGAAAGGGGAGACCGACCCGAGCCCCGAGGAGAAGCTGCTGCGGGCCATCTTCGGCGACAAGGCCGGTGATGTGAAGGATGCCTCCATGAAAGCCCCGCCCAGCACCAAGGGTGTGGTGGTGGACAAGAAGCTCTTCAGCCGTGCGGTGAAGGACAAGAAGGCCAAGGGCAACGAAAAGGCCATCCTGGAGCAGATCGACAAGGAACAGGACAAGGAGCTGGGAACCCTCAAGAACGAGCTCATCGACAAGATGATGCTCCTGCTCAACGGCCAGTCCAGCAGTGGTGTCTTCAACAAGTACAAGGAGGAGCAGGTGAAGAAGGGCGTGAAATTCAGCGCCAAGGTCCTCCAGGGCATCGACTTCATCACCGTGGACCCCACCGAGTGGACCGCCGACAAGAAGGTGAATGAACTGGTGCGCCAGCTCATCCACAACTACAACATCCGCCATGGCGATGTGAGCGGCGTGTTCAAGCGGAAGAAGTTCCAGGTGAGCATCGGTGACGAACTGCCCGCGGGCATCATCAAGCTTGCCAAGGTGTACCTGGCCGCCAAGCGCAAGCTCACGGTGGGCGACAAGATGGCCGGCCGCCACGGGAACAAGGGCATCGTTGCCAAGATCGTACGCGACGCCGACATGCCGTTCCTGGAGGATGGCACGCCTGTGGACATCGTGCTGAACCCCCTGGGTGTGCCAAGCCGCATGAACCTGGGCCAGATCTACGAGACGGTGCTGGGCTGGGCCGGCAAGAAACTGGGCCGCAAGTATGCCACGCCGATCTTCGATGGTGCCACGCACGACCAGATCAACGCGGAGACCGACGAGGCCGGTGTGCCACGCAACGGCAAGACCTACCTGTACGACGGCGGCACGGGCGAACGCTTCGACCAACCGGCCACAGTGGGCGTGATCTACATGATCAAGCTGGCACACATGGTGGACGACAAGATGCACGCCCGCTCCATCGGCCCCTACAGCCTCATCACCCAGCAGCCGCTCGGCGGCAAGGCCCAGTTCGGTGGCCAGCGTTTCGGTGAGATGGAGGTGTGGGCGCTGGAGGCCTTCGGTGCCGCCAACATCCTGCAGGAGATCCTCACCGTGAAGAGCGATGATGTGATGGGCCGTGCCAAGGCCTACGAAGCCATCGTGAAGGGTGAACCCCTGCCCACTCCGGGTATTCCGGAATCGTTCAACGTGCTGCTCCACGAACTCCGTGGCCTGGCCCTGAACGTCTCCCTCGAGTGATCGAAGGGAAGCGCAACTGAACGTCGAACGGAAGCAAGCAACGCGAGAACATGAAGAAGGACGTGAAGCTGAACAGCAACTTCAACAAGATCGTCGTCAGCCTGGCCAGCCCCGAGCAGATACTCGAGCGCAGCCATGGTGAGGTGATCAAGCCGGAAACGATCAACTACCGCACCTACAAGCCGGAGCGTGACGGCCTCTTCTGCGAGCGGATCTTCGGTCCGGTCAAGGATTTCGAATGCCACTGCGGCAAGTACAAGCGCATCCGCTACAAGGGCATCGTGTGCGACCGCTGCGGGGTTGAAGTGACCGAGAAGAAGGTGCGCCGCGAGCGCATGGGACACATCCAGCTGGTGGTGCCCGTGGCCCACATCTGGTACTTCCGCAGCCTGCCCAACAAGATCGGTTACCTGCTGGGACTGCCCACCAAGAAGCTCGACCAGGTCATCTACTACGAGCGCTACGTGGTCATCCAGCCCGGCACCGCCGTGAACAAGGAGGGCGCCCAGGTGCAGTACCTCGACTTCCTCACCGAGGAGGAGTACCTGGACATCCTGGACGCGCAGGGCAAGGACAACCAGTACCTGGACGACAGCGATCCGAACAAGTTCATCGCCAAGATGGGCGCCGACGCGCTGCACGACCTGCTGAAGCGGCTGGACCTTGACAGCCTGAGTTACGACCTGCGCCACAAGGCCAACACCGAGACCAGCCAGCAGCGCAAGAACGAGGCCCTGAAGCGGTTGAACGTGGTGGAGGCCTTCCGCGATGCGAACAGCCGCCGCCCGAACAACCCCGAGTGGATGATCGTGAAGGTGGTGCCGGTGATCCCGCCCGAGCTGCGCCCCCTGGTGCCCCTGGACGGCGGCCGTTTCGCCACCAGTGACCTCAACGACCTCTATCGTCGCGTGATCATCCGCAACAACCGCCTCAAGCGCCTGATGGAGATCAAGGCGCCCGAGGTGATCCTGCGCAACGAAAAACGCATGTTGCAGGAGGCCGTTGACAGCCTCTTCGACAACAGCCGCAAGAGCAGTGCCGTGAAGAGCGAAAGCAACCGTCCGCTGAAGTCCTTGAGCGATTCGCTCAAGGGCAAGCAGGGCCGCTTCCGCCAGAACCTGCTCGGTAAGCGCGTGGACTACAGCGCCCGTTCGGTGATCGTTGTGGGTCCCGAGATGAAGCTGCACGAATGCGGCCTCCCCAAGGACATGGCCGCCGAGCTCTTCAAGCCGTTCGTGATCCGCAAGCTCATCGAGCGGGGCATCGTGAAGACGGTGAAGAGCGCCAAGAAGATCGTGGACAGGAAGGAGCCCGTGGTGTGGGACATCCTGGAGAACGTGATCAAGGGCCATCCGGTGCTGCTGAACCGCGCACCCACCCTGCACCGCCTGGGTATCCAGGCCTTCCAGCCGAAACTCATCGAGGGCAAGGCGATCCAGCTGCACCCGCTGGTCTGCACCGCCTTCAACGCCGACTTCGATGGTGACCAGATGGCGGTGCACGTGCCCCTGGGCAACGCCGCCATCCTCGAAGCCCAGCTGCTGATGCTGGCCAGCCACAACATCCTGAACCCTGCGAACGGTGCGCCCATCGCGGTGCCCAGCCAGGACATGGTGCTCGGCCTGTACTACATCACCAAGGGCCGCAAGAGCGATGCCGAGCGCACCATGAAGGGTGAGGGCCGCACGTTCTACAGCAGCGAGGAGGTGATCATCGCCTACAACGAGAAGAAGCTCGATCTGCACGCGTGGATCAAGCTGCGCTGGATGAACCCGAAGACGGGCAAGGCGGAGATGATCGAGACCACCTGCGGCCGCACCATCTTCAACGAGGTGGTGCCCGACGAGGCCGGTTTCATCAATGAGGTGCTCACCAAGAAGGCGCTCCGCGACATCATCGGCAAGGTGATGAAGGAGACCGGCGTGGCGCGTGCCGCCCAGTTCCTGGACGACATCAAGGACCTGGGCTTCCGGAGCGCCTACCGTGGCGGCTTGAGCTTCAACCTGGATGACGTGATGATCCCCGGGGAGAAGGAGAAGCTGGTGGCCGCCGCCCAGGCCGAGGTGGATGAGGTGACGAGCAACTACAACATGGGTCTCATCACCAACAACGAGCGCTACAACCAGACGATCGACATCTGGACGCACACCAACAGCAAGGTGACCTTCACCCTGATGGAGCGGATCAAGACCGACCGCCAGGGCTTCAATTCCATCTTCATGATGATGGACAGCGGTGCCCGTGGTTCCAAGGAGCAGATCCGCCAGCTCAGCGGCATGCGTGGCCTGATGGCCAAGCCGCAGAAGAGCGGAGCCGGTGGAGGCCAGGACATCATCGAGAACCCGATCCTCTCGAACTTCAAGGAGGGCCTGTCCATCCTGGAGTACTTCATCTCCACCCACGGTGCCCGCAAGGGTCTTGCCGATACGGCACTGAAGACCGCTGACGCCGGCTACCTCACCCGACGCCTGGTGGATGTGGCGCAGGACGTGGTGATCACCGAGGAGGATTGCGGCACGCTGCGCGGCCTGGTGGCCACCGCCCTGAAGAAGAACGAGGAGATCGTGGAGAGCCTCTACGACCGTGTGCTCGGACGCACAGCGGTGCAGGACGTGTTGCACCCCCAGACCGGAGAGCTGATCGTGGCCGGCGGCGGTTCCATCAACGAGGACATCGCTGCAGCCATCGCGGCGAGCCCCATCGAGGAGGTGGAGATCCGCAGCGTGCTCACGTGCGAAATGAAGCAGGGTGTGTGTGCCAAGTGCTACGGCCGCAACCTGGCCACCAACCGGATGGTGCAGCGTGGTGAGGCCGTGGGTGTCATCGCCGCACAGTCCATCGGTGAACCCGGTACACAGCTCACCCTGCGGACCTTCCACGTGGGTGGTGTGGCGGGCAAGATCACCGAGGAGAGCGAGATACGCGCCAAGTACGATGGTGTGCTGGAGATCGACGAACTGCGCACCGTGAAGAAGAAGGACCGCAAGGGTGGTGACGCCGAGGTGGTCATCAGCCGCAGCACGGAAATGCGCATCGTGGACGCGAACACGGGCATCGTGCTCACCACCAGCAATGTTCCCTATGGTGCGTTCCTCTATGTGAAAGGTGACCAGTCGATCAAGAAGAACGACCTCATCTGCACCTGGGACCCGTACAACGCGGTGATCATCTCCGAACTCGCCGGTAAGGTCGAGTTCGAGAGCATCGAGGAGAATGCGACCTACCGCGAGGAGATCGACGAGCAGACGGGCTTTGCGGAGAAGGTGATCATCGAGAGCCGCGACAAGCGCAAGAACCCCACCATCCGCATCTTCGATGTCAAGGGCAAGGAGGAGCTGAAATCCTACAGCCTGCCGGTGGGCGCCCACATCATCGTGAGCGCCGGACAGAAGATCGAGGCCGGCGATGTGCTGGTGAAGATCCCCCGCACATCGGGCAAGGGCGGTGACATCACCGGTGGCCTGCCCCGTGTGACCGAGTTGTTCGAAGCGCGCAACCCCAGCAATCCTGCGGTTGTCAGCGAGATCGACGGCATCATCTCCTATGGCAAGATCAAGCGCGGCAACCGCGAGATCATCGTGGAGAGCCGCACCGGTGAACGCAAGATGTACATGGTGCCGCTGAGCAAGCACATCCTGGTGCAGGAGAACGACTTCATCAAGGCCGGACAGCCCCTCAGCGACGGCTCCATCAGCCCGGGCGACATCCTTGACATCCAGGGCCCCACGCGGGTGCAGGAATACCTCGTGGACGAGGTGCAGGAGGTGTACCGCATGCAGGGTGTGAAGATCAACGACAAGCACTTCGAGGTGATCGTGCGCCAGATGATGCGCAAGGTGGAGATCGAGGATCCCGGAGACACCCGTTTCCTCGAGCGCCAGAGCGTGAACAAGACCGAGTTCATGGAGGAGAACGACATGATCTACGACAAGATGGTGGTGACCGATGCCGGTGACAGCACCAACCTGAAGGAGGGTCAGATGGTTTCCATGCGCAAGCTGCGTGACGAGAACAGCGGCCTGAAGCGTCGCGATGCCAAGCCGGTGGATGCCCGTGCCGCGCGACCGGCCACGGCCCGCATCCTGCTGCAGGGCATCACGCGTGCCTCGCTGCAGACCGACAGCTTCATCAGCGCCGCATCGTTCCAGGAAACCACCAAGGTGCTGAACGAGGCCGCCGTGAACGCCAAGGAGGACCACCTCGTGGGTCTCAAGGAGAACGTGATCGTGGGTCACCTGATACCTGCCGGTACGGGTGCGCGCGAATACCGCAATGCCATCGTCGCCAACAAGGCTGCATACCAGCGTATGATGGCCGAACGGCTGGCTGAGCAGGAGATCGATGAGTAATGGTAATAGCTGAAAGAGGAAAGCTGAAAGAGGGAAAGTCAGGTTAGTGATGTGCGGTGGCGTGCCGGACGTGCCTCAACGGTCTAACATCCCGTTCTCAACCCTTCCGTTCCCTTCATTCCAAGTTCCAAGGACCATGTCGGACAGCAAGGACCAACCCAGATCGAACCAGCTGAGCATTGAGATCAGCGAGGAGGTGGCCGATGGCATTTACAGCAACCTCGCCATCATCACCCACAGCAATTCGGAGTTCGTGCTGGATTTCGTGCGCGTGATGCCGGGTGTGCCCAAGGCGAAAGTGCGTTCGCGCATCCTGCTCACGCCCCAGCATGCCAAGCGCCTGATGCGCGCGCTGATCGACAACGTGCAGAAGTTCGAGCAGGTGCACGGCAGCATCAGGGAAACGGACATGCCCGACGTACCGATGAACTTCGGCGGTCCCACGGCCCAGGCCTGACCGGCCAACGCATCCGACCGAAGCCCTGCCACCTGCGGGGCTTCGTGCTTTTGCGGCATCACCGCATGGCCCGCAGCCGTTCCGCGACGGAGGTGTCCTTGCAGGAGCCGTCAATTTCCCTCTCCACGTGCCGTGTGTAGCCTTCCGTGACGTACCCGTACCGCATCATGTGCAGGTCCAGCAGCAGTTCGTCAACCCGCGTCCACCAAGGACCTGCCAGGTGACGCTGTGCGGGCGGCAACCGGGCGGGATCACCATCAGCCTCCAGATAGGCATCAAGGAGGGCATGGTCGATCATTCCTGCGCGCGTTCGTTGAAGAGCATGTAGCCGAAATTCAAGCTCCAGGCCCAGGGTATCCGCAGGCCATCGAAATAGCTCATGTTGAACCAAATAGGCCCCACCGGGCTCTGGTAGATGAGCGACCCCGACCCGATGTAGTAGCGTTGGGTGAATGCGGGCGCCGTGGTACCCTCGTCGTTCCCGCCGCGCACGATGGGCTCGTAGGGTTGGAAGATGTAACCCTCGAGCCGCAGGTCGAATTTGTTGCGTGCCACGGCCATGATGGTGCGCACGCCACCCGCGAGGTATTTGGTGGTGCGGAACTCCGGGATGAAGTAGGTGCGGCTCTCCGGTGTCGGTTGGAAGGCGGGTGCCCGGATGATGGTCGCCGTATAGTTCTGGAACATCGGCATATCGCTGAAAACGCCTTCAAGGAGGTAGCCGAGCCTCACCGTACCGCGCGGCAGCAGGTATTGGTCCAGACGGCCGCGCAGCATCAACCAGGCATGGTCCGCGGACAGGGGGTCCGTCAGGGGGCGTGTGGTGCCCAGGTCCGTTCGTTCATTGCCGGTCACATAACGCACGGACAGGCTCAGCTCCTCGCCGGCATTGGGGTGCTGTTTGCGGTTCAATGAGCTCCGCATCAGCAGCATGCCGGCGGTGGCATGGCGGAACCGGGTATTGTCGCTGGTGTCCTGCCCGCTGAACACATCGCTCTGGTAGTAGCTGTCACTGCTCTCGGCGGCCCGCAGGTCCACGCGCAGGAGGCCCTTGTTCCCCAGTCCCACTCCGATCGTGTTGCCGGCATAGGTTTCGCGCATCACCACGAAGCTCGGCTTCACCTCATCGAAGAAGGTGCTGAAGCTGCGGAAATGGTCCCATCGGTGCAGGTTGAAATGCGGTTCCAGGTAGACCGGTGTGCGCCACGGGAGGTCCATCCGGAGCTTGATGCGGCCCGCCGCATAGAACTTCCCGAAATAGGACATGGCGTCCACACAGGCCGAGGTGCGACCGAACAGGTTGTAGCGCAGTCCGACCATGCCGGTGTTGATGGGGCGCGAGGAGAACATGCCCCCGAACCGCACCTCCAGGTCCTTCTCAGGTTTCACGTGCAGGTCCAGGTCGAAGACCGAGCGCTGGGGGTCGAAGGTGGCCTTGGGGTATAGCAGCGCGATGTTGCGGTCGGCATAGAGCCTGAAATAGGCCTTCTTGAGGTCGGGGTATGTCAGGTTGCCCGGACGTCTGCCGAGGATGCGGTCAACATACCATGTCTGCCGGCGGTCCAGGCCGTGCACGCGGATATCCCCGAAACGCAGTTCCGGTTGTTCGGCGCGGAACCGCTGCCTTCGGGCCATCACCTCTTCATGGGCCTCATACCGCTGCAGTTGGGCCCTGATCTCCGGCATTCGGCGCACGGTCTCTCGGTATCCGTCGGTGATGGCCTCGGCTGGGTTCGAGAAGTCGAACAGGGAGGTGCCCGTTCGAGGTTCGATGATCACGCCGTTCTCGCAGATCACGCTGAAGTTGGTGGGTTCCTGCATCATGGCGCGCAACTGGCTCAGGAGGTCGTCCTCATTGGGGGGGGGCGAATTGCTGGACACGTTGCTTCCGATGACGATGTCCGGCAGGAAGTCCGCGTACATCACGTCACTGGGGAAGTTGTTGTAGAGCCCGCCGTCCATCATCAGGTGTCCGTTGATGCGGATGGGTTTGAAGTAGAACGGATAGCTCATGCTTGCCCGCACGGCCTGTGCCAGGTCGCCATTGCGGAACACAACGGCCTGTTGGGCCGTGATGTCGGAGGCCACGCAGCGGAAGGGCACGAACAGGCTGTCCAGGTCGTATCCCGCAAGTGCTGCGGCGGGTGCGAAGCCGCGCATCTGTTCCAGGTCCAGCAGCACGGGGCTGCGCAGGTTGGTGGGAAGGGATGTCTGCAGGGTGGTGTCCAGGTCGAAGCGGAGGCTCATCAGCGCTGCATCAGGTGCGTCCTGTTTGAAGAAGTGCTGGTATCCGGGTTCCACGCCGCCGTCGGCCATGATGCGGAACTGCTCGGAGCGGAAGAGGCTGTCGATCTCCGCGGGGGAGTATCCTGCGGCATAGAGGCCACCCACGAGGGCGCCCATGCTGCTGCCGGTAATGCAGTCGATGGGGATGCCATGTTCCTCAAGGGCCTTCAGCACGCCGATATGGGCCATGCCCGAAGCGCCACCGCCGCTCAGCACCACCCCCACGCGTTGCGCATGCAGCTGACCCAGTGCCAGGGTCACCAGCAGGGAGAGGAGTGTGCGATGAACCACCATGGCAGCGTAGCCTCGCAAAAGTAGGGCCGTACGGTTTGGTAGCTGAACCGATCACCCCTTGAACAGGCCGGCCATATAAGCGGGCGTGTGAAGCAGCCGGCTGCCGTACCAGCTGAACAGTTCACCGTCCACGATGCGCACCGGCGTTCCGGGGCAGATCATGTTGAATCCGGTGAGGTGCTTTTCGCTGAAGGGATATGGTTCGCTCGACAGCAGGATCACGTCGGGATCCGCGGCGGCGAGCTCCGCCGGTGTCACCTCAGGGTATCGCTCGTTGCGATGGGCGAAGGCATTGGTGAAGCCCGCGCGGTGCAGCATGTCACTGATGAAGGTGCGGCCAGCCGCAACCATCAACGGGTCGCGCCAGATGAGGTAGGCTGCGGAACGGGGTGGGGTGGTGGGGTTCAGACCGGCGAATGCGTGTTCGATCCCGGCCGAGAGCCTGGTGGCGTCGTTCGAAGTGCCGGTGACCTCGCCGATGCGCCGTATCATGTCCAGCGCCCCCTCCAGGTCGCGCACATCGCTCATCCACACGGGGAACTCCTGCGCCAGCGCTTCGATGTCGGGGCGGCTGTTCTCCTCCTTGTTGCCGATGATGAGGTCGGGCTGCAGGGCGCGCACCTTGGCCAGGTCCACTTTCTTGGTCCCGCCTACGCGGTGTTTGGTCTTGAACCAGCTTTCCGGGTGGATGCAGAATTTGGTGATGCCCACCACGCGGTCACCGAGGCCCAGGTCGTACAGCAGTTCGGTCTGCGAGGGGACGAGGGAGATGATGCGTTGGGGATGGGCGGGCACCTGGATGGTGCGGTGCATCTGGTCGGTGAGGGAGTGCATGCGATCAGATGAGTGAACTCCTTAGCCTTTGCTCGGTACGAAGAACCACCGATAGGTCAGCAGTCCCGTAAGCATGGCCAAGGCGACGATAATGATCCAACTGATGCGGGATCGAATGGCACTCCACAATGCCTGCCTAGCCCCAAGCTCGCTCGCTTCTGACTCCATGTACTTCAAGTCAAGACCGGTGTTAAGCAGGACCGAGCTCGAACAGGCTCGGGCCATGAATAACAGATAAGATGATGAGAAGAGCAGCCGCTGGATATCGTGCTTTCGATCTCATGCTCCGGCCATGATCTTCATCCATGATCCTTCGAAATAGGCGTTGTGTTCGCACGGTTACGCCGCCGCCTGTCGCTTCTCGGCGAATTCTCGCAGGAATTCCGGACACAGGTCGAACCCGTTCGGCCATGCGATACCGCCACCAGGCTCCGTGGTCACTTGCGAAAAAAGGTCTGGAGCGGCTACCTGCAATGCCATGCCCTTGCTGAGCAGGGGTTTCAGGTCCACCTCGGCCTGGAATCCATCCGCGAAGGTCAGGATGAGCCGGTTAGCGCCTTGTGGAATGACCTTTACGACCGTGTTCATGACCCTAAGGTAGTGGATCGATCGATGAAGGAAGTTCGCCTTCCACGGCACGGTTCCAGCTGGCCAGCAGTTCCGCGCGGTGCAGGGATGCCCATTCCAACACCATGGTATGTGCCCTGCCTGGCAAGGAACCGGCGATCAGTTCAAGGGTGCGGATGTCGAACTCGGCACGCTGTCCCTGATATTCCGCATGGAAATGCGGCGGGTTGTGGTCCATGAAATACATCCGGATGATGATCCCATAGAAACGGCAGAGTTCAGGCATGGCCCAGGCGTATCACCGCAATTTCCCGATGATGTCCTGTTTCGTCAGGATGCCATATCCGTTCGGCTGTTCCACCAACACGGCGGGGCTGCCATTGCCTAACCGCTTGGCCACCTCATCCAACGTGGCATCCAACTGCACCACGGGCAACGCGGGCCCCATCACCACGCGGGCGGCCTGGGTGCGCACGTCGGCGTCGGCCAGGATGGCATCGAACAGGCGGGCATCGGTGATGGTGCCCACGGGCTTGCCGCCCTCGAACACGGGCAGCTGGTCGATGTTGTGCTTGCGCATCCTGTCGATCGCGTGCAGCACGGGCTCCTCCGCCTCGACGCTCAGCAGCTGCAGGTCCTTGCCCTTGAGAAGATCGCCGGCGGTGGGCTTCTCCTCCACCAGGAAGCCGCGCTCACGCATCCAGTCGTCGTTGAACATCTTGCCCAGGTAGCGGGTGCCGTGGTCGTGGAAGATCACCACCACCACGTCGGTGGGCTTCAGCAGGTGCTTCATCTGCATCAGGCCGGCCATGGCCGCTCCCGCACTGTTGCCCACGAAGATGCCCTCGTCCTTCACCACCTTCCGCGTGTAGATGGCGGCATCGCGGTCGGTGACCTTCTCGAAATGGTCGATGAGGTCCATGTCCACGTTCTGCGGCACGAAGTCCTCGCCGATGCCCTCGGTGATGTACGGGTAGATCTCGTTCTTGTCGAAGATGCCGGTCTCCTTCAGCTTCTTGAACACCGATCCGTACGTGTCGATGCCCCAGAGCTTGATGTTGGGGTTCTTCTCCTTGAGGTAGCGCCCGGTGCCGCAGAGGGTGCCGCCGGTGCCCACGCCCACCACCAGGTGCGTGATCCTCCCATCGGTCTGGTCCCAGATCTCGGGACCGGTGGTCTCATAGTGGGCCTGTGCGTTGCTGGGGTTGTCGTACTGGTTGGCCTTCCAGCTGTTGGGGGTCTCGTTCACCAGGCGGCTGCTCACGCTGTAGTAGCTGCGCGGGTCCTCGGGGTCCACGTTGGTGGGGCACACGATCACCTCGGCGCCGAAGGCGCGCAGGGCGTCCACCTTCTCCTTGCTCTGCTTGTCGGTGGTGGTGAAGATGCACTTGTAGCCCTTGATGATGGCCGCGATGGCGAGGCCCATGCCGGTGTTGCCGCTGGTGCCCTCGATGATGGTGCCGCCGGGTTTCAGCAGGCCGGCCTTCTCGGCATCCTCCACCATCTTCAGGGCCATGCGGTCCTTGATGCTGTTGCCGGGGTTGAAGGTCTCCACCTTGGCCAGCACGGTGCAGGGCAGGTCCTTCACGATGCGGTTGAGCTTCACCATGGGCGTATGACCGATGGTGCCGAGGATGTTGGCATGGATCTTCATGGAACGCAAAGGTATCCGCCGCGCCCCGCTACGCGAACCGGATCGCCTTGGCCGGTGCTATGCGCGTGACGAGCATGCTGGGCAGCACCAGGGCGGCCACGCACACCACCAGGGTGCCGATGTTCAGCAGCACAAGGGGCCACCAATGAAGATCGATGGCCACCACGTCCACGTAGTAGGTCTCCACGGGGAGTTTCACCAGTTGGAAGTGGCGCTGGACCCAGGCCAGTGTGATGCCGAGCACATCACCCAGTGCGATGCCCACCCCGAGGATGTATGCCGCATCGATGAGGAAGATGCGGCGGATGGCACCATTGCCGGCGCCCAATGCCTTGAGCACGCCGATCATGCGGGTGCGCTCGAGGATGATGATGAGCAGGGCGGAGGTCATGTTGATGATGGCGACGACGATCATGAGCAGGAGGATGACCACCACGTTCTTGTCGAGCAGCTCCAGCCACGCGAAGATCTCCGGGAAGCGATCGCGAACGGTCACGGTCTGCAGGTCCATCGGCAGGTGGTCGCGGTGGATGATGTCGTCCACGCGCACCAGGTCGTCGAAGTCGTCGAGGATCACCTCGAATCCGCCGCAATAGCGTGTGTGGCTGCCTCCGCTGCCCCCGCGTTCCATGGTAAATCCATCGAACCGCGGGTAAGCCGTTCCCCAGGAGTCGGTCACCCGCAGCAGCCCATCGGTTCTCACGGTTGCCCAGGCAGTGTCCGGGATGGTACCACTTTCGTCATGCACCACCAGGGTCAGGCGGTCGTTCGCGAGTGACAGGTCGGCCGGGTCGATGAGGTGTGGACCCTTTCCCTGCAACGCGGTTCCAGGCCATTCGTAGCGGTGGTTGCGGTCGCCGCCGAATGCGAGGCCCTCGGCGCGGATGAGGCGCGCCCGCCCGATGAGGGTGTCGCTGATGAACAGCTCCGCCTTCAACCCCCATTGCGAGAAGCGCTGCAGGTGTGCGATGTCGGTGAAGACCACCTGGTGGTCCAGTTGTTCAAGGCCGGTCCCGTAAAGTCCGCAGACCCTGAAGCGCCTCGGACGCACCTCGTCCCTGTTCTTGACCAGGTACACGGTGATGGTGTCATCGGCCCCGATGTGGAGGCGGCGCCCCATCCAACTGCTGATGAGCATGTCGATGGGGCGGGTGGTATCGCCGATGGCGGGCAGTTCACCGGCTTCCAGGTGGCTGCGCAGGAAATCCCAGTCGTAGTCGTTCCCAACGCCCT
>JBIJDX010000246.1:0-3829 GCA_044343855.1 Flavobacteriales bacterium | reverse complement strand
GCATCCGTGGTTCGTCTCAACCTATGCACACCCAGGGCTGAAGGCCCGCCCCATACCCGCCCATGGCAACGCCTTTGGTGATGCGCACCCCACACGGATCGCGGAGGGCTGAAGGCCCGATGTCATCAACGTGTAGGATCGCGTTGGCTCAAACCACGGATGCACACAGATGGACACGGATCTTGAACGATCGCACCAGAGATCATCCGTGTTTTCCCGAGGACTCGGGACGTGTGCATCCGTGGTTCGTCTCATTCTCTGCATTCCCAAGGCTGAAGGCCCGCCCCATACCAGGCAATGGCGCAACCATTTGCCAATGATCGCGCAGGTGGTGTAAGGGAGGGCTGAAGGCCCGCCCCATACCCGCCCATGGCAACGCCATTGGTGATGCGCACCCCACACGGAACGCGGAGGGCTGAAGGCCCGATGTCATCAACGTGTAGGATCGCGTTGGCTCAAACCACGGATGCACACAGATGGACACGGATCTTGAACGATCCCACCAGGGATCATCCGTGTTTTCCCGAGGCCACCGGACGTCTGCATCCGTGGTTCGTCTCAACCTATGCACACCCAGGGCTGAAGGCCCGCCCCATACCAGGCAATGGCGCAGCCATTGGCCAATGATCGCGCAGGTGGTGTAAGGGAGGGCTGAAGGCCCGATTTCATCCTTGTTAGTTGGAATAAGGAACGACAATTGCTATATTATGCGTCGAATAGCTGACAATAAAATCGTCATTCTGATGCCATGCTGCAGCCCGCTCAACCTTCCCCTGTCCGCTACGCTCCTCATACCCTGGTCCACCGCGTAGCGCAGCAACGTTCGCTCCTGCTCGAACCCGGCTTCCCCTATGGGGAGGAACTGCTCCAGTTCATCTGGCAGCAGGGGCTCTACGAGCAGCACGCCCTGCGCACCACCGATGGCCGGCCCGTGCAGGTGATCAGGCCGGGGCGCATCCAACACCACAGCGGCCCCGACCTCGATGGTGCCGAGCTCCGCATCGATGGTCAGTTGTGGCATGGCACCGTGGAGGTGCACATCCGTGCCAGCGAGTGGAACAGCCATGGCCACCAGCACGATCCCGCCTACGAGAACGTGGTGCTGCATGTGGTATATGAGCACGATGCCGAGGTGCGCACCCATGGTGGCCGCGTACTGCCCGCAGTGGAGCTGATGCCGCGCGTGAGCAGCGAACGCATCGCCCTGCACCATGCGCTGATGCGTGGACAAGGCTTCGTGCCCTGCGCGCGGCAACTGGCCGGCATGGACCACGTGCTCACCGGGCCCTGGCTGGAACGCGTGCTGGTGGAGCGCCTGGAGCACAAGACCGCAGCGGTGGAACTGCTCCACGAACAGCTGGGCCGCGACCCCTCCGCAACGCTCTACCACATGCTGGCGCGCGCCTTCGGCATGCAGGTGAACGCGGAGCCCTTCGCCATGCTGGCCCATGCGCTGCCGTTGCGTATCCTGCAACGCTATCGCGACGATGCCGTACGCACCGAAGCCCTGCTGTTCGGTCAGGCCGGACTTCTGCAGGTGGACCATGTGGACGAGCACCCGCGCCTGCTGCAACGCGAACATGCCCTGCTGCAACGCATGCACGGTCTGCGCCCCGCGCCCATGGCCGCATGGAAGTTCGGGCGCATGCGTCCGGTCAACTTCCCAACGGTGCGCATCGCCCAGCTGGCCCGGCTGCTCATGCGCTGCGATGGCTCCTTCGCCGGACTGCTGCAGGCCACCCGCGCGGAAGAGCTGTTCACCCTGCTGGAGGTCACCGCATCCGATTATTGGACCACCCACTACACCTTCGATCAGGCCAGCCGACCCCGACCAAAGCACCTGGGCCGCTCCGCAGCGCAGCACCTTATCATCAATGCACTGGTGCCCACGCTCTTCGCCCTGGGGCGCCTGCAGGGGCGACAGGCCTTGTGCGACCGCGCCCTCGACCTGTTGGAGCAGCTCCCTGCCGAACGCAACAGCCTCCTGGATGGCTGGAGCATCCTGGGTTTGAAGGCCGACAGCGCCGCACGTGGCCAGGCCCTGCTGGAACTCCGCAAACGTTACTGCGATGCCCGCCGCTGCCTCTCGTGCGGCATCGGACGGCAGCTGCTGCGGTCCCCATGCCACTAGTGGCCCGCTGGGACCGGACTTGACCCGGGCGAGGTACACCTACTATTTTCGCGGCCTCTTTGCGACCCATGCGTATCCACGGCTATTTCATCCTCGGCATGGTGCTGTCGCTGTCGGCCTCCCGGGTATTGGCGCAATGCGCCGCTGATGCTGGTCCTTCCCGAACGGCATACGCCGGTTCCTCCACGGTATTGGGCGGACCGACAGCGGGGGAGGGTCAGCCTCCATTGACCTACTCCTGGGCTCCGGCGAACGGCCTGTCGGCGACCAATATCCCGAACCCCACCCTGTTCGTCCAGTCCCAGCCTACAACCTACACTCTCACCGTAACCGATGATTTCGGTTGCACGGCGACCTCCTCAGTGTTGGTCCAGGTTGCCGCGGCACCCTATCTGCGCGTGCAGTTCACCAATGGTCGGGAGACCAATTTCGTCCTCAACAACGTGGCGCGCCTCACCTACGTGGGCGGTGCCCTTCATGTGGTTCAGCGCAATGGACAGGTGAATTACTGGAACCTGTCCATCATCGATCACTACGAGTACACCATCCCGAACAGCGTGGAACCGCACACACTGGATGTGCGGGCTATGCTCCGCGGGGCTTACGAAGGCGCTGTCGGTCTCATGACGGATTCGCTGAGGGTCAGGGGGCTGATCCCCCTTTCCGAACCATATGATGGACCTGCCGGGGTGCACGTGCCTTCCGCCCAGTTGTCCCCGCAAGTGCTGCAGGTTGCGGGCCCCAATGCCATCGTGGATTGGGTCATGCTGCAACTTCGGGATGCCATTGATCCGGGCCGCATCATCTGGTCCAGGTCCTGTCTCATCCAGCGGGACGGTGATATCGTATCCACGGATGGCAGCTCCTCCGTCACGGTACCCTTCGTCGGACATCCCGTGCATGTGGCCGTCCTGCATCGCAACCACCTGTCCGCGATGACCGCTGTTGCGAGCGATCTGGGGCCTGGCGCCAACGCCATGGACCTTACACACCCTGCGACCTGTGCACCAGGTGCCCTGGATGTGCTCAACGGCGTGGCCCTTCTGCCGCCGGGCGACGTGAACGGTGATGGTCGTATCGCCTACACCGGGCCTTCGAACGACCGCGATGTGGTCCTTGTCCGCATCGGCGGCTCGGTTCCCACGGCCACCGCTTCGGGATACCTCGCCGAGGATGTGAATATGGACGGGAATGTGCGCTACGTGGGCGCGGCCAACGACCGGGATGTGATCCTGCAGGCCATCGGTGGTTCGGTGCCCTCCGTGGTCAGGGAACAGGTCATGCCATAAGCCATGGATCGACGTAACCTTCCGCTCCGCGTCCGCCGCACCCTCCTCAGCTTCGCCGGCTCGTGCGTGCTCATGCTGTCCATGGCCCAGCCCGGTATCCGCGTCCACATGCAGGGCGGCACCCGGATGGATGTTCCCTTCGCCGCCATCGATCGCGTGGCCCATGGCCAGGATGCGTTGACCTTGCTACCCCTGCTTCCAGCCATTGCCATCTCCATGACCGAGCCGCGCCATTTCCGTGTGGAGGTGGGCTCCGCTGCAGCCAATGGAAGCCTGGTCTTCGCAAGGGGTGTCTGCTGGGCCCGGAACCGCGACCCCGAAGCGCGCGACAGCGTGCTGCAGACCGCTGCGGACGGTTCGCTGGTGGATACCCTCTTCATCCGCGAGGAGGATACAGAATTCAGGTTCC
>JBIJDX010000245.1:0-3847 GCA_044343855.1 Flavobacteriales bacterium | reverse complement strand
TCCGTTCCGCGGGCGCCTGATGCGATCCTGGTGCGATGAACTGGCTTGCTACCGGCAGGATCCTTTCCGTCCCCCGCTCGCCGAGGGCTGAAGGCCCGGGCTCATCATCCAGTCCCCTTTTTTGAACCGGGAATGAACGTGCATGGACGGCAATGATCTCCGTTCCGCGGGCGCCTGATGTGATCCTGGTGCGATGAACGGGCTTGCTACCCGCAGGATCCTTTCCGTCCCCCGCTCGCCGAGGGCTGAAGGCCCGGGCTCATCCCATCCTCTGCGCACACCCCCGCTTCACGATAGCCCGATCCTCCTATCTTTGCAGCCCCAACAGGGTCGCGTGGCCGAGTGGCTAGGCACAGCTCTGCAAAAGCTGCTACTGCGGTTCGAATCCGCACGCGACCTCAGCGAACGCTCCGGACCTCCGGGGCGTTCGTGCATGGGGAGGAAGCCGTCGCTTTGTGGCCCATCTTTGCATTGTCGGGTGTTCGTTCCATACCGATCGCCCGCCCGCAGCGTTGTCAGCATCCCAGCCGATCGTCCATGAAGCAACACCGCACCCTTCTTGCACTGGTCCCGCTTTTCCTGCTGAACAACGCTTGGGCGCAGAGCGAGGTGGCCATCGGTGAATGGCAGGACCATTTCCCCTACCGCCAGTGTGTGGCGGTGGTGCAGGGCGGGGGAAAGGTCCATGCCGCCACGGAGAACAGCCTCTTCAGCCTGGACCCCGGCAGTGGCGAGATGGAAAAGCTCTCCAAGGTGAACGTGCTCAGCGATGTGGGCATCCGGGGCCTCGCCTGGAACGAGCCGTTGTCCATGCTGGTGGTGCATTACAGCAACGGGAACCTGGACCTGATCCAGGGCCGAACCGCCACCAACCTGGGCGATATCAAGCGGAGCAATATCCTCGGTGACAAGGCGGTGAATTCGGTCATCTTCGATGGCACCCGCGCCTACCTGGCCTGCGGCTTCGGTATCGTGGTGGTCGATCTTGAACGGAAGGAGGTCCGTGATACATGGCGCATCGGGCCCAACGGTTCCCAGGTGCAGGTCAGCGACATCGCCTTTCACAACGACTCCATCTATGCAGCCACGTCTACCGGGTTGTTCGTGGCCTCGCGCAATGAGCCCAACCTGGCGGCCTTCACCAATTGGCGCGTGCGCACCGACATGGGGGGCAATGTCACCGAAGGCCCCTTTGATGGCCTGGCATCCTTCCAGGGCCGTCTGTTGCTCAACTACAAGAGCACGCAGGGCACCCGCGACACCCTGCTCATCCTCACCCCGGAGAACCAGTGGCAGCGCTTCCAGCCCTTTTTCGACCGCGGCAACCGCTCGCTGGAGGTGAGTGCGGATGGGCAGCATGTCCTGTTCGCACAGGGAGGTTCCGTGGTGGTCTACGGATCCGGCATGTTCGAGCCCTCGCCCGTCCCGGTGCAGCAGGTCGATTGGTACGGCACCTTCAACACCTACCTGGCGGCGCAGCAGGCGGTGGGCACGGCCGGTGATGTGTGGATCGCCGACGGCAACGAGGGCCTGGTGCAGGCCACCTGGAACGGCCAGAAGCGCTATTTCCCCAATGGCCCCAAGCGGATCAACACGTGGGCGATGGCCAGTGGTGGTGGTGTTGTGCTGGTGGCCTCCGGTGCCATGGCCGGCAACTATACCAACGAGTTCCTCAAGGAAGGGGTGCACCGCCGGCAGAACGGCCAATGGACCACGGTGGATGTCTCCAACAGCGCGCTGCTGCAGCAGGGGGCCAACACCTACGGTGGCACGGTCAACGACTTCGTGGCCGTGGCGGTGGACCCCACCGATCCGGAACTTACCTGGTACGGCAGTTGGGACGACGGCCTCATCGAGGTGCGCAACGGGGTTCCCACCACCATCTACAACCCCGACAACAGTGCCCTGGGCCTTGACATCATCGGGTTCGAAGGGCGCTGCAATGTGGCAGGCCTGGACCATGACGAGGCCGGCAACCTGTGGATGACCAACCCCTGGTCCGCAGCGCCCATCTGTGTGCGTACCAAGGGCGGCACATGGTATTCCTTCAATCCGGGTACGCTCCTCGCCGGCAACCTGCTCATGACGCAGATCCTGGTCGGCACCAACGGCTACAAATGGATCGTCAGGCCACGCGGCAACTCCATGTTCGTCTTCGATGACGGCGGCACACTGGACAACACCGGCGACGATCGCTACAAGCTGCTCACCAATGTGGAAGGCGCCGGCGGACTGCCCGCGCCCGACGTCTATTGCGTGGCCGAGGACAAGGAACAGCAGATCTGGGTGGGCACCAGCAAGGGCATAGCCGTGTTCTACACCCCCGATGCGGTCTTCAACAGCAGCGGCTTCGACGCCCAGCAGATCCTCCTGGAGCAGGACGGCAACTTCCAATACCTGTTGGAGACCGAAGCGGTGAGCGCCATCGAGGTGGACGGGGCCAACCGCAAATGGATCGGTACCCAGACCGGCGGCGTGTTCCTGGTATCGCCCGATGGCCGCACCCAGCTGCGCCATTTCACCGCAGAGAACAGCCCCCTGCCCAGCAATACCATCTACGCCATCACCATCGACGCGATCAGTGGTGAGGTGTTCGTGGCCACCGATCGCGGCATCATGAGCTTCCGGAGCGACGCCACCGAGGGCGGCGACACCAATGAGTGCGCCACGGTGTTCCCCAATCCGGTGCAACCCGGCTACAGCGGTCCGGTGGCCATCAGCGGCCTGATGCGCGACAGCGAGGTGAAGGTGGCCGACATCGCCGGCAACCTCGTGTATCGCACCACCAGCCTGGGCGGACAGGCCCTGTGGCCGGGCACGGACATGGAGGGCAACAAGGTGAGCACCGGTGTGTACATGGTCTTCGTGGCCGATCGGTCCGGCACCAGCAAGTGCAGGACCCGGGTGCTGGTGGTGCGCTGAACCGCTGCACACCATGGTCACCACCACCCGTGCCCTGGTGTTGCGCACCATCCGCCATGCGGACCATCGCCTCATCCTGAAGGCCTTCACCGAGCAGTACGGCCTGCGATCCTACGTGGTGCGCGTGGCCCGCAAGGGGGGCGTGTCCGAAGCCGTGTTGCAGGCCCTGACCCGGGTGGAGCTGGTGGCCGATGAGCGCAGCGACCGCGACCTGTTGGTGGTGCGCGACCTGCGGGTGGAACGGCCTTACGTGCGCATCCCCTTCGATCCGGTGCGTGCCGCCGTGGCCCTCTTCGTGCAGGAGGTGCTGGTGAAGCTCCTGCGCGGGGAAGCGGCCGACCCCCGGCTCTATGGCTTCTTGGAAGAGGCCGTGGAACAGCTCGACAGCCGTGCCGACCTGGCCCACTTCCCCCTGCAGTTCCTGCTGCAGCTCAGTGGCGAACTGGGCTTCATGCCGGAGCCGCCCCTGCCCGGTGAGGACCGCTTCGACCTTAAGGAAGGCCACTTCACCAGTGGCGCCCCCCAGCACGGCCAAACGCTGCCCCCCACCCTCAGCGCCGCCCTCGCCAGCCTGCTCCCACTGCCACTCCACCAGGCCCCGGTGCACCCCCTTCCCGGAGCCATCCGTCGCGACCTGCTGGACCACCTGCTCCTGTACTATCGCCTCCACATCGATGGGCTCGGGGAGTTGCGCTCGCCGCGGGTGCTGCAGCAGGTGCTCGGTTAGCCCGCGGGTCGCCGTCCATCTGGACCTCCGGTACCCCGCACTCCCACTGCTTGCCGTGGCGTGTTTCCGAGCGTTGCCCGTGGCCGGGCTAGGCAAGTTCCGCGGCATTGCAGCCTATGGCTATTCCCCGGCCTGTTCGTTGGCTGAGGTGGCCAGGGGCTATGGAGAGCCTACGGTGTAGCGCGTAGCCGCAGGCTA
>JBIJDX010000243.1:0-3872 GCA_044343855.1 Flavobacteriales bacterium | reverse complement strand
GGCGTGGCGGAGCCAAGGAGCGTTCGGGCGCCGTGGATGGATGCCAGCACGATGGCCATGTCGCGCGCGTTGTACCGAGGCGCTGGATCCTGCTGCTTGTAACTGGGGTCATGCTCCTCATCCACCACGATGAGCCCCAGCTTGCGGAAGGGCAGGAGGATGGCGCTGCGCGCACCCACGATGATGGGTGGGGGATGGGAGCCCTGGGCCATGTCCATCCAGGCCCGCGCCCGTTCTCCGTGGGACATGCGGGAGTGGGCCACCGTCACACGGTCGCCGAAGCGTTCGCGCAGTCGGGCGATGATCTGCGTGGTCAGCGCGATCTCCGGCAGAAGGTAGAGGGCTTGTTCGCCGCGGTCGAGCGCCTCCTGGATCAGGGTGATGTAGAGCTCGGTCTTGCCCGACGCGGTGACGCCGCGCAGCAGGGTCACCGGTTTCGCGGCGAATGCCGCGTGCACTTCGGCCAGGGCCTGTTGCTGTGCCTTGCTGAGCGTGGGGGTGGCTCTGCGGGTGTCCTGGGGTGGGGGCGTGCCGGCTTCGCGCTGTGTCACGCGGAAGAGGCCTTTGTCCACCAGGCTGTTGAGCACCGCTGCATTGACCCCGGCTGCGCGCAGCAGGGCCGCACGCTCCACCTCGCGGGGCTGGTCGCTCAGGCAGCGGCTCAGTTCCACGTGGCGCATCAGCAGGTGCAGCTGTTTGGGAGCGCGTTCCAATGCATCGAACCAGCGGTGCAGGGCATCCTCCGTCCGCGCGTCGGGTTGAAGCTCCACATAGTGGGCCATACGGGGCTTCCAGTCGTTGCCGAGCCGTTCTTCCAACCGCAGGGCACCCTGGTCCATCAAGCGCTTCACCAGGGGCATGGGGTCCTTCGTGCCCATCAGGTCGCCGGCTTCCTCCAGGGTCATCACGGTGCGGTGCATGAGGGCTTCCACCAGCAGCCCACCCCGCCCGAACCTGGAAGGGTCCACGGAGGGGTCGGCTGCCAGCACCAGGCGGGTCTCGCTGCTCAGGGCCAGTTGGGCGGGCAGCGCCGCGATCATCACCTCACCAAGGTGACACAGGTAATGATCGCTGATGCGCTCCCATAGGGTGAACTGCTCCTCCGTGACCACCGGCGCCTGGTCCAGGCTGCCAAGTGCGGGACGCGCCCGGTGGTGGGCCGGCGGTTGCTGATGGACCCGGCGCACCAGTGCCCCATAGAGTTTCCTGCCGCGGCCGAACGGCACGGATACCCGCATGCCCGCCGTAACGGGCGGCAGGTCCTCGCCCCATTCATAGGTGTAGGTGCCCGGGATGGCAAGGGGCAATATCACGTCGATGAAGCACCGCACGGTGCAAAGGTGCGGCACCGGTCGGTAGCGCCGTTGGCTGCCCGTAACCGGCCGTTCCTCGTCCTTGAGCGATGAAGGCACCGCAGGCCTGTGTTCCTTGCGTCATCACACCATGGCCAACTCCCTACACATCCCACGCGCAAGGACCGGTGTTGATGATGCGTCCCAGGAGGACGGGCTCATCGTGGCCCTGAAGCAGACCCCGCTGTGGAACGCCTTCTACAAGCGGATGCGGCGCACCACACGTTTCCCGCGCAACTATCGCAAGGACCTGAACTGGTGAACCGGTTCCCGGCAGGGGGCTTGGCGGTGATCCTGTGCTGATGTCCCTTTCACCCGTCCACAATGGTTTGTTGGCCGGTGTGGATGAAGTGCACTTGTCGGCGGCGCCGGCGCGTCTACTTTGTGCCCTTGGACCGCTCCTGTCGCCATGAACACCACCCGAACCAGCTCCGCCGTGGTCATCCTCGGCATCCTCTTTTTCCTGTTCGGCTTCATCACCTGGATCAATGGACCGCTCATCAGCTACCTGAAGATCGTGTGCCAGTTGGAAGCCGGTGCTGAGCCGTTCTATGTCACGTTCGCGTTCTACATCGCCTACTTCGTCACGGCCCTGCCCATGGCGGCCGTCCTGCAACGCACCGGCATGAAGACCGGCATGATGGTGGGCCTGCTCATCATGGCCGTGGGTTCCCTGCTGTTCATCCCGGCCGCCGAACACCGCTCCTACCCGTTGTTCCTGACCGGCCTGTTCCTCATCGGGTCCGGTCTTTCGTTGCTTCAGACGGCGAGCAACCCGTACATCACCATCGTGGGCCCCCTGGAGAGCGCTGCGGCGCGCATCAGCATCATGGGCATCTGCAACAAGCTCGCCGGTGTGCTGGCGCCTTTGGTCATCGGGGCGGTGCTGTTGGGCGATGCCGACACCCTCGCCCAGGGGCTCGAGGGTCTTTCGCCTGCCGAACTGGATGAGCGGCTTGGTGGTATCGCCGCCCGCGTCGTCAAACCCTACCTGTGGATGGCCGGAGCGCTCGTGGTGCTTGCCTTTGGCATCCGCTGGTCGCCCCTGCCGGACATAGGGGCATCCGTGGAGCAGCAGGACGATGCCGGTGGGCGCAGCGTATTCCGGGCCCCGAACCTCGTTCTCGGCGTTGTGGCGCTGTTCCTCTATGTCGGCGTGGAGGTCATGGCTGGCGATACCATCGGAAGCTATGGCGAGGCACAGGGCATGTCGCTGCAGGAGTCCAAGCACCTCACGAGCTACACGCTGGTGGGCATGGTCCTGGGATACCTGGTGGGCATTTTCTTCATCCCCCGTTACCTCGACCAGACCACCGCCCTGAAGGCCTCGGCGTTCCTGGGTGGGGTGCTCACGGTGGCGGTTCTGCTCACCAGCGGACCCACCTCGGTCTACCTGGTCGCGGCGCTTGGGCTTGCCAACGCGCTCGTGTGGCCGGCGATCTGGCCGCTTGCGCTGCAGGGGGTGGGTGGGGGCACACAAATGGCCAGTGCCTTGCTCATCATGGCCATTGCGGGTGGTGCGGTGCTGCCGCTGGCGTATGGTGAACTTGCCGCCACGGAGGGCATGGGTCCCCGGTCCGCCTACATGCTCATGCTGCCGGCCTACGCGTTCATCGCGTGGTACGCGCACATCGGCGCTGCATGGCGCTCCTGGCGCGGTCGGTAGCGGATCGGTCCGTGCCGGGTCGACAGGTGTATCCCGGCCGGCACTTCCAACGTAAACCTATAATGCTACCTTCGTCGGTGAACTTCAGCCAAAGCAACAGCCATGTCATCCACCATCCAGATGCGACCTGCCCTTATGCTGGGCGCGGTACTCCTGCTCGCCGCCTGCGGTGGCTCAGACGCCCCGACCCAGGACGCGGTGGCCGATACCACCCAGGTCGCTGGGGATGTTGACGGCACGCGTATCGTGCAGCTTGGCGGCCGCAACTTCAGCGTACCCTCCCCGGTGCAGGCCGCCCAAGCCATCCGCGGCGCAGGGCTGAAGTACAATGTAGCCCTCCTGGCGGATGGGTCCGCCTCCGGTAATATGACCGACCGCTCCCGGCGTTCCCTGTTCCTTGGGATGCTCGGTGCCGACATGGCCTACGTGACCGTGCATGGCGATGGGCAGAAGGCCCTGGCAACCATGCAGACCATCGAGCGTATCGCAGCGGAGCTGGAATTGTCGAATGCGTTCGACCGTGCCCTCGTGGAGCGGTTCAAGGCGAACCTGGGCAGCGAGGACAGTCTGCTGCGCTTCGGCGGTGCGGCGTTCAGGGCGGCCGATGAATACCTGCAGGAGAACGATCGCATGGATGTGAGCGCCCACGTGCTCGCCGGAGGCTGGCTGGAGTCCATGTACCTGACACTGTCGGATCCCGCAGCGGCATCCAGCAAGGCACTGATGAGCAGGGTGGGCGAACAGCGACGCTCGCTGGATGACCTTATCACGCTCATCGGCACACTCCCTGACGACATGCAGAACGCCGACCTGCTCACGGGGCTGAAGGACCTGCAGGTGATCTTCGCTGGTAT
>JBIJDX010000242.1:0-3911 GCA_044343855.1 Flavobacteriales bacterium | reverse complement strand
CTTCCCGGTGCGCGTGGTGGATGCCGCGGGCAACACGCTGGAGCTGGCTTCCGCGGCCGGCCTCGGTCCCTGCTTCACATGTCCCGCCATCACCGTTGCGCTGCTCCAACGCTCCGATGTCGCCTGCCACGGCGAGGCCACCGGTTCCGCCACCGTATCGGCGAGCGGCGGTGCCGCTCCGTATGACTTCATCTGGAGCCCCGGCGGCCTGCAGGGGGCGCAGCAGGGCGCACTTGCCGCGGGCAGCTACACGGTCACGGCCATCGATGCGGATGGCTGTACGGGCGATCTGCAGGTCACCATCGGCCAGCCGGCCAGCCCGCTTTCGGCCACCATCACGGCCACCACGCCCACCACCTGCGGCGGAGCGGATGGCACGGCCACGGTCCAGGCAGCCGGCGGCACACCACCCTATGCCCTGCAATGGTCCCCCACTGGTGGAACGGGAACCACCGCAACAGGGCTCGCGCAGGGCCAGTATGTCGCAACGGTCACGGATGCCAACGGATGCACCGCGCAGGCCACCGCCACGGTCGTCCCACTGCCCACTGCGGCCACCCTTTCGGGCCCCACATCGCTCTGCACCGGGGATACGATCACCCTCGTTGCGGGCGGGGGCGGCACCTACGTGTGGAACACCGGCGAAACCACCGCGTCGATCTCCGTTTCCAGCGGTGGGCTCTACAGCGTGGTGGTCAGCGGCTGTGGATCGGACGAGGCCTCCATCAGTGTGGGAGAGACCACCGTGGTGGCTGCGGCCGGTGGCATGCCGGTGGTGGGTGATGCACCCCTTGAGGTGGTCTTCACCAATGCATCCGTACCACCCGGGGCCCTGTTCCAATGGGACCTTGGCGATGGCACCGCGTACACCGGCACATCCACCAGCCACACCTTCACCCTCCCGGGCATCTACACCGTGGTGCTGACCGCCACGGACAATGGATGCAGCGATGTGGACACCCTGCTGGTGGTGGTGAACGGTCCCGTGGTCATCAGTGATATTCTGGTGCCCAACGTGTTCAGTCCCAACGGCGACGGACAGAACGATACGTGGGGGGTGCAGGGGGAGGGTCTGGTGAGCCTTTCCGCCCAGGTGTTCAACCGGTGGGGCCAGCAGGTGGCGGAGTTGCGCACGCCAGGGCAGGTTTGGGACGGTCGATCATCCAGCGACGAACCGGCACCCGATGGCACCTATTACTACGTGCTGGAGGCCGGGGGGGTGGATGGTCGCAGCTACCGCTTCACCGGGTCCCTCACCCTGCTGCGGTAGACACACACTACGACATGGAGTGTCGTAATGCGCCTGACACCATCCCTTTGGGGTTGTGCGTGGCGGCGCTTCCACGGAACAGGGTCCGGACACCGCGACCTATGCCGCAAGGATGAAGTCCGATCCTTCCGTCCAACCGCGGCCCGTCAGGAACCCCGCGATGCGATCGCCCGTGCCCCGCTGGCTGATGAAGCTCACCACGAACGCCTCTCCCTGTGGTGGTAACTCCAAGTGCGGTGCGAAGGGCCGATCCGGCACGCCGTTCCCCTTCACGTCGGTGAACGCGGCCACGGAGATGCCTTCCGCCTCCAGCAGTGCCGCCCGCTCCTGGCACAGCACGCTCGTTCCCGCAATGATCACCGGCCGGCCATTGAGCTTCCGTTTCAGCCACCGCGCCAGGTACTTCACCTTGGTGGCGAAGAAGGCATCCACGCTGTAGTTGGAATGCGTTCGGCTCAAGCGACCGGCATGGTCGTTCCACGTGAGCAGCTCCTCGGGCAGTTTCGCGAAGCGCACACCGGCCTCCATCCAGCGCAGCCAGAGCGCGTGGTCCTCCGGCAGCGGGCCGGTATCATAGCCGCCGTGCTGTTCCACCAGCTCTCTGCGGAATAGCACCGTGGGGTGTGCGAGCGGGGCCTCCACGAAGCGCTTCACGTAGTGCTCGTGCGGTGTGCGGAGTGCGTTCTGCCAGTGTACGAAGGCCTGCATGCCGCGGTGCTCGGCCACGGTGCTGGCGAACGACGTGCGTGTACCGAGCACGCCGATCCCCGGATGCCTGCTCAAATGGGCCACTTGCTTCGCCAGGCGCTCGGGGTGGCAACTGTCATCGGCGTCCATGCGGGCGATGAACTGGCCGTGGGCTTGGGCCAGCCCGGTGTTCAGCGCGTGGGCGATGCCGATCCTGGATTCGTGCAGTATACGGATGCGTGGGTCGCGCTCGGCCCAATGGTGTGCGAGGGCCGTACTTCCGTCCGTACTGGCATTGTCGATCAGGAGCAGCTCCCAGTCAGGGTAGGTCTGTGCAGCGATGCTGGCAACTGCGACATCGATCGTCGTAGCGGCATGGTGGAAGGGGAGGAGGATGGACACCGCAGGCATGGGGGTAAAGGTGGGGAATGGATGTGAGCGTTTGAGGCGTGGTGCGAATCCCTGGTCGGATATACCTTGCTGAGAGACTGTTCAGTAAAGTGTGTCAGGCCGGAAGTTGCGAACTTCAACACCTGACCGATGGAGAACAACAAGGACAAGTTCGACTATGATGCCTTCGAGAAGGAGGCCATGAAGCAACTGCTGCTGGGCAAGCCGCTGAGCGGCAGCGATGGGGTGCTGACCCCGTTGGTGAAGCGGCTGATGGAAGCCTCCCTGCGCGGTGAACTGAGCGCGCATCTGGCCGAGGAGCCCCCGGGTGGCAACCGCCGCAACGGGCATGGGCGTAAGCGTGTGAAGACCGCTCACGGAGAGGTGGAGATAGCCACCCCGCGCGACCGGGCGGGCACCTTCGACCCGGTGCTACTGCCCAAGCGCGAGCGGGTGCTGAACGCGGAGCTGGACCTGAAGATCATCAAGCTCTACGGGCTGGGGCTGAGCCAGCGGGACATCAGCGACCATGTGCGCGACCTGTACGGCATCGAGGTGAGCGAGGCCACCATCAGCGCGGTGACCGATCAGGTGATCGCCGATGTGCAGGCCTGGCGGCAGCGGCCCTTGGAGGCACGCTACGCGATCGTCTGGCTCGATGCCATCCACTTCAAGGTGAAGCAGGAAGGGCGCGTGGTGAACAAGGCCGTGTACACCGCCCTGGGCGTGGGGGCCGATGGCCACAAGGACCTGCTGGGCTTGTACGTGGGGCAGAGCGAAGGGGCCAAGTTCTGGCTGAGCGTGCTGCACGACCTGCGCCAACGCGGCGTGGAGGACATGCTGATCGCGTGCATCGACAACCTGAGCGGCTTCTCCGAAGCCATCGCACTGGTATACCCACAAAGCGACATCCAGCTGTGCATCGTGCATCAGGTACGCAACACCCTGAAGTACGTGAGCTACAAGCACTCCAAGGAAGTGGTCAGGGACATGCGGGCCATTTACCGCGCCCCCAATGAGCAGCAAGCGCTACACGCCTTGGAGGTCTTCAGCGACAAATGGCAAGAGCGCTACCCGCAGGCGGTGAACTCCTGGCGCACCAACTGGCCCTTGCTGGCCAGCCAGTACCGCTACAGCGAGCGCATCCGGCGGCTCATCTACACCACCAACCCCATCGAGGGCTTCCACGCGCAGCTGCGCAAGTACACCAAGACCAAGCGCGTCTTCGACAACGACATGGCCTTGCTCAAGCTGCTCTACCTGGCCCAGCAGCGCATCATGGAGAAAATGGCCGCCAAGCCCATCTTCGCATGGAAGGAGATCGCCTCCGAAATGCGCTTGCTCTTCGGCCAGCGCTTCGACCCACAGCTTGCCAACACCGATCAACAGGTTATGAGTCTCCCCCAGACCCCCTCGTTCAAAACCCAACAACAACTACAACAACAGCAATGAAGGGGATGACACACTTTATCTAACAGACCCGTCAGCCGTCCTTCATCATCTCTGCCCGTTCCCTGCAGCCCTGCACAACGGACTACCTTAGCACACTTTTCCAACCCACCAT
>JBIJDX010000241.1:0-3925 GCA_044343855.1 Flavobacteriales bacterium | reverse complement strand
GAATGTGCGGCACCATTGCTGGCCCTGCGCCATGTGCCCCCGATCTGTGCACTTCCACCGAGCAACGCATACAGGTTGATCGCCCCACTGGTCTCGCACAAGGTGATGGAAGCATCCGCGCCCGCCAACGGTGCGGGCACTACTGAGATGGTCAACGTGGCACTGGCCGCCGGACAGCTTCCGGCACCCGGCACGGTGTATTGGTATGTACCTTGGGGCGTGCTGACAGGGAAGAAGAACCCGCTCATGACGGAGGATGAGGGCAGCGGCCCACGCCAGGTGCCGTTCAGGGCTGGCGATCCCAACAGCTCATCCACCATTGCGAAAACCCCGTCCGTACTGCAACGTGTGATGGTGTTGGAGATGCCGGCACTGGGTGCTGCGCTCACCGAAACGGTCACCGTTGCTGTTCGGTCCGTGCAGGGCGGTATACCCGCGACCCGGTAGGTGTAGACACCGGGTGCTGAAACACCGGGGGTGAACGTTCCGCTGAACGGGGCGTTGCCCGGGGCGGGACCGACCCATGTTCCACCGGCATCGGGCGTGCCGAGCAAGGCGGTGAGGAGGTTCACCTGTGCTCCCGTGGAGCAAAGCCCCAGGCTGCTGTTAAGGCCGGCATCCGCCGCATCATTAACGAAGATGGATACCGTGGCGGTGTCATTGGTGCAGGGTGTGGAGCCCGTTACCACATAGCGATAGTCACCGGGTGTGTCCGATCCCGGTGTGAACGACCCATCGAACGAAGTACCGTTCGCATCGATCCACGAGCCGCTGGCCTGCGGGCTTCCACCCAGCACAGAGAAGAGCAGGAACTCGCCGGCATCACCGCAAAGCGTCCTGGAGCCATCACCGCCCGCATCTGCCGCGGGGATCACACTGATGGTAAGGGTTGAAGTGGCCACCGGGCAGGGGAATTGCCCTGTGACCCTGTACTCATAGATGCCCTGGACATCCAGGCCGGGCGTGAAGATGGGAGTGCGCGGAAGGTTGTTGAAGAACCACTGGCCCGCCAGGGAGGGTGTTCCACCCAATTGGCCGGTCATGTTGAACTGGCCATCACTGGAGCAGATGGAAATGGCACGGTTCTGTCCCGCATTGGCTGCAGGCACCTCCGTGACACTGACACTGGATACGGCATTGGAGCAGGGGCTGGAACCGCTGACGATGTAGAAGAAAGAGCCACTGTTGTCAACCGCCGGGTTGTAGACGCCCGAAAAAACGGGTCCGCTGGGACTGCCGCGCCGCCACACACCACCGGCAGCAGGGGAACCACCAAGGAACTGGAACAAGGTGACCGGGTTGGATGAGCTGCAGATGCTGGTGGAGTTCCCGGTACCCGCATTGGGCTCCTGCACCACGGTCAGGTTCACCTGTGCCGAATCCGAATCACAGCCCACCACGCCGATCAACCGATAGCGGAAGGTGTAGGTGCCCGGTGCAAGGAGGGTGGCGTTCACGAACTGCCCGTTCAAGGCTCCGCTGCCGCCCAGGTCCAGCCACTGACCCCCCGGCTGCGGTGACCCACCCAGCCCATTGAACAGGTTCACCTGGGCATTGGTCCTGCATGCGGTGAGGTTGCCGTTGCTTCCGGCGTTCAATTGGGGCACGATGTCCACCGTCACCTCCGCCTGATCGGCCTGGCAGGGGCCATTGGCAGGGACCGTGTACGTGAATTCATAGGAACTCGGCGGCAACCCCAGGGGACTGAAGAACGACCCGCTCAACTGGCCCGTACCATCCTGATCCTCCCACGTGCCGTTCAGGTCGGGTGTGCCACCCAGCCCATCGAACAGGTCAACCACCGCAGTGCCTGCACAGACCGTCAACTCCCCGTTCACACCCGCATCAGGGGCCTGGTTCACGATGGCCTGAACCTCTGCCGTATCGTTCACGCATAGGGCGGTGGCCTGCACAATGTAGAAGTATGTTCCCGGGGTGGAGGTGCCGGGGATGAAGACGCCCACTGAAGGGCCATCAGGACCGATCCACGTGCCACCGTTGTCAGGGTCGTCATCCAGTTCGTCGAAGAGGATCACCGAGCCACTGGTGGAACACCGGGTGAATGCTCCATCACCGCCTGCATCGGGCTGGCGGTTGACGTTCACGACCACCACCGCGGAGGCGCTCAGGCAGGGGGTCTGGCCTGCCACGGTATAGGTGTATCCTCCCTGCGTGGAGTTGTCGGGATCGAATATGCCCGAAGGAAGCGCGGAGCCATTGGGCCGCGTCCACGCCCCCCCCGCATCCGGCGTACCGCCCAGCACCTCCACAAGGTCGAAGGGAGCCTCGCTGTCGCATACCGTGATGGTCGCGTTGGATCCTGCGTTCGGGGCGGTATTCACCTGAACCAACGCACGGGCCGTATCGTTGGGGCAGGGCGCTGTGCCGGCAACCACGTAGGCGTATTGGCCCGGAGCGCTCGCCCCGGGTGTGAATGTTGCGGAAGCGACGCCTGCGGGGCCGGTCCATTGCCCTCCGGAATTGGGCGAACCTCCCAAAACGCCCGCCAGCTGGAAGGGGGCATTGGTGCTGCAAACGGTGATGGTCCCATCGGTACCGGCGTTCACTGCAAGTACGCGGATCACCTGCACGATGGCAGTGGCAGCGTCACACGGTGCCGTTCCGGCAACGCGGTAGGTGTAGTTGCCACCCGGCTGTGAACCCGGGAGATACGTTCCCGAATGCGCGCCGCCCCCGGGACCCGTCCACGTGCCGCCCGGGCTCGGGTTGCCGCCCAGTTGACCGAACAGGTCCACCGGCCCATTGCTGGAACAGACCGTAATGGAACCGTTCAAGCCGGCGTTCGGCGCCTGCACCACTGTAACGGTCACGGTGGATTGTGCATTGGCGCAGGGGGAATTGCCCGTTACGGTATACGTGTAGACACCGGGCTGGGAGGTTCCCGGCGTGAAGGTGCCATTGCTGGATCCGCCCGGTCCTGTCCAAGTGCCATTGCCAGCGGGAGCACCTCCCAGCAATGCCACCAGTTGGAAGGGAGCGTCATCGCTGCACGCCGTGATCGATCCATTGGTGCCTGCAACAGGAGCCTGAACGATGACCACATTCACTACTGAGGAGGCGTTGGCACAGGGTGTCTGACCGTTCACCACATAGGTATAGGCACCCGGTTGCGAGGTTCCCGGCGTGAAGGTGCCGTTGCTCGGTCCACCCGGTCCCGTCCACGTGCCCCCTGCGTCAGGCGTACCACCCAGTTGGGCGAAGAGCTGGAAGGGGGCCGCGTTGGAACAGCGCGTTACCGTGGCGGTCGTGCCGGCATCCGGCGCCTGCACAACGGCAACGGAGACGGTGGCGCTTGCCGCCGCACAGGGCGACTGGCCCGCTACCGTGTAGGTGTAAGCACCCGTAACGCTCGTGCCCGGTATGAACGTGCCGGCTGAGGGGCCGGAAGGTCCGGACCAGACACCGCCCGCATCAGGCGTGCCACCAAGTTCATCGAACAGCGGGAAGCTCGCACCCGTGCTGCACACCGTAACGCTCGCGTTCAAGCCCGCATCCGGCGCAGTGCGCACCTCGATGGTCAGGGTGGCGCTGGCATTCGCGCAGGGGGGGGTCCCCGCAACGGTGTACACGTAGGCTCCGGGCACATCGGTGGCGGGATCGAACACGGGCCCGTGCGGTCCGGAGGGGCCTACCCAGGTTCCGCCCGCATCGGGGGTCCCGTTCAACCGGGCGATCAACGAAAATGGTGCTTCGTTGCTGCAGACCACGATGGAACGGTCACCACCTGCATCCGGTGCCGTCGTCTCGGCAATGGTGACCACCGCCGTGGATGCCGCGCAGGGCGCATTTCCCTGCACCGAATAGGTGTACCCACCCGCGACCGAGACACCCGGGGTGTACGTTCCTCCGCTGGCACCGCCTCCGGGTGCCGTCCAGCTTCCACCGGGCGCGGGCGTTCCGCCCA
>JBIJDX010000073.1:0-12316 GCA_044343855.1 Flavobacteriales bacterium | reverse complement strand
CAAGCTGGACAATGAGAACAAGCGGGCCGAGGTGTACATGAAGCCAGACCAGGTGGCCCTCGCCATCGGCCGCGGTGGTCACAACATCAAGCTGGCAGGCCGCCTCACCGGTTTCGACATCGATGTGTACCGCGAGACGGATGAGGTCACCGACGACGTGAGCATCGACGATTTCGCCGACGAGATCGATCAGTGGATCATCGACGTGCTCAAGGGCATCGGCTGCGATACGGCCCGCGCGGTGCTCGACATCCCGCAGGGTGAACTTGCCAAACGCACCGACCTGGAGGAGGAGACCATCCAGGAAGTGGTGCGCATCCTCCGTGCCGAACTCGATCGTTGATCGCCGAACCGGAACGCACCACAGGATCTCCACCCAACCAGGACCACAGGACAACACCGCATGAGCGAAGCGACGGATAAGGGATTACGATTGAGCAAGGTGGCCCGGGAGTTCAACCTGGGCCTCCACACCGTGGTGGAGTTCCTCGAAAAGCGGGGCCACAAGGTGGAGAGCAATCCGAACACGAAGATCCCCGGCGATCTTTATGAGCTGCTGTCGGCCGAGTTCGGGAAGGACAAGGAGATCAAGGCCAAGAGCCAGCAGGTGGTGCAGCAGCGCCAGGAGCGCGAGACCATCAGCCTGGTGGAGCCCCCCGCCGCTCCCAAGGAAGAGGCCGCCCCCGCCAAGGAGGCGCCTGCCAAGGAGTCGCCCGCCAGGGAGGTGCCCGAGGTGGCACCCCCGCCCCCCGCCCCCGAAGTACACACACCACCCCCCGTTGCCGACCCCCCGCCCCCGGCACCCGAGGTGATCAAGGCCACGGTGGAGAAGGTCGCAGGGCCCAAGACCCTTGGCCGCATCGACCTCGATGGTCCACGGTCCAAGGCCGCCAGCACGCCCACGGCCGAACCGCCGCCGCCCGCCGCCCCCGAGCCGCCCGAGACCCCCGGGCCGGAAGCACCGGCACCGCCCACCGGCACCGCCGAACCGGAGACCATCCGCGTCAACGTGCAGAAGCTGGCAGGGCTCAAGACCCTGGGCAAGATCGACCTGCCCGTGGACCGCGAACGCAAGCCCGCCGACAAGGCCGCCCAAGGGCCTGCGGGTGAGCGCGGCCGCCGCAAACGCATCGTGAAGCCCGGGCCGGTCAACATCGACCGCGCAGTTCAGGCCGAACAGCGCACAGGACCGGCTGGCACCGGTCGGCCCGGTGAGCTCGATGAGAACGCCGTCAAGAAGAAGGTGAGCGAGACCCTCGCACGCCTCACAGGCACCGGAAAGAGCAAGGGCAGCAAGCTGCGACGCGACAAGCGCGATGCCCGCTTCCAGCGCTTCGAGGAGGAACAGGCCGCCCGCGAACTCGCCGGCAAGACCCTCAAGGTCACCGAGTTCGTCACCGCCAGCGAACTGGCCTCCATGATGAACGTGCCGGTCACCGACATCATCAAGGCCTGCTTCAGCCTGGGCATGATGGTGAGCATCAACCAGCGCCTCGATGCGGAGACCCTCGCGGTGATCGCGGAGGAATACGGCTTCAAGGTGGAGTTCGTTGGCGCCGATGTGCAGGAGAACCTCGGCGAGGAGGCCGATGATCCCGATCGCGTCGCACCACGCCCGCCCATCGTCACCGTCATGGGTCACGTGGACCACGGCAAGACCTCGCTGCTTGACCACATCCGCAAGGCCAACGTCATCGCCGGTGAGGCCGGTGGCATCACCCAGCACATCGGTGCCTACGGCGTGAAGCTGGACAACGGCAAGAAGATCACCTTCCTCGACACCCCCGGTCACGAGGCGTTCACCGCCATGCGTGCCCGTGGTGCCCAGGTCACCGACATCGCCATCATCGTCATCGCGGCGGACGACAGTGTGATGCCACAGACCCGCGAAGCCATCAACCACGCGCAGGCCGCAGGGGTGCCCATGGTCTTCGCCTTCAACAAGATCGACAAGCCGGGTGCCAATCCCGACAAGATCCGCGAGGAGCTCTCCCAGATGAACATCCTCGTGGAGGAGTGGGGCGGCAAGTTCCAGACCCAGGAGATCAGTGCCAAGAAGGGCCAGGGCATCGACCAGCTCCTGGAGAAGGTGCTGCTCGAGGCCGACATGCTCGACCTCAAGGCCGATCCCGGCAAGCGCGGCCACGGCGTGGTCATCGAAAGCTCCCTGGAGCAGGGCCGTGGCTACGTCTCCACCCTGCTGGTGGATTCGGGCACCCTGCGCAAGGGCGATATCATCCTCGCCGGACAGTACAGTGGACGCATCCGCAACATGTTCAACGAGCGCGGTCAGCAGGTGAGCGAAGCACCGCCCTCCACACCGGTGTCCATCCTCGGTCTTGACGGTGCGCCCAACGCGGGCGATCAGTTCCATGTGTTCGAGGACGAGCGCGAAGCACGCCAGATCGCCACGCGTCGCCAGCAGCTGCAGCGCGAACAGGGCATCCGCACCCACAAGCACATCACCCTGGACGAGATCGGCCGCCGCCTCGCCATCGGCGACTTCAAGGAGCTGAACCTCATCGTGAAGGGCGACGTGGACGGCTCGGTGGAGGCCCTCACCGACTCGCTGCTCAAGCTCAGCACCGAAAGCATCAAGGTGAACGTGATCCACAAGGCGGTGGGCCCCATCGCAGAGAGCGATGTGCTGCTCGCCACCGCATCCAACGCCATCATCGTGGGCTTCCAGGTGCGCCCCACCCCGGGTGCCCGCAAACTGGCCGAGACCGAGGAGATCGACATCCGCCTCTATTCCATCATCTACGCGGCCATCGAGGAGATCAAGCAGGCCATGGAAGGCATGCTCGCGCCCAAGGAGGTGGAGAAGGTCACCGGTACCGCCGAGGTACGCGAGACCTTCCGCATCAGCAAGGTGGGCACCGTGGCCGGCTGCTACGTGCTCGATGGCAAGATCGAGCGCAGGAACAAGGTCCGCCTCATCCGCGATGGCATCGTGGTCTACACCGGCGACCTCAACGAACTCAAGCGTTTCAAGGACGATGTGAAGGAGGTCACCCACGGCTACGAGTGCGGCCTCTCCATCAGGAACTTCAACGACATCAAGAACGGTGACACCATCGAGGCCTTCGAGATGGTGGAGGTGAAGCGCACCCTCGGCGACTGATCAGCCGTCCATCAACGCGCGATGAAGGGCCGTTCCACATCAGTGGTGCGGCCCTTCGCCATTGTGGGCGGGATCTATTCCTCCACCACGGCGGGTACGCGCGGCGGCTCGATGAGGTCCGGTACGATGTAGCTGCCCGGGTGTTCCGGTTTCAGTTCATGCAGCAGGTGTACCGCCTCCAGGCGGGTGCGCAGGTCGCCCACGCGCAGCCTGAAGTTCGGGGCGAACCAGCTGATGTACGCCGGTGTGTCGGGGTGCTTCAGCAGAAAGCTGCGCTTGGTGTCCTCCGCCGTGCGCCGGTCACCCAGGGCGATCTGCACCCGGAAGCCCTTGCGTTCGTGCTTCACCTCCACGAACCGCTGCATGGTGCGCGTAATATCGGGGTCCTCGATGTAGTGGACGGAGCCCGGGCCCCGCCATACGGGTCGGGCGACCGTTGGAACGGGGCGCACCGGAAGGCTGTCCTGCGCCGCCAATGACAGGTGGCAGCAGGGTGCAAGCAGCAGCGGGATCAGGAACTGTCGCATGGCTGTTTCCGCTGCCAAAAGTAGGCCGGACCGGTGCCGGTCGGGATGCCGTGGGTGGGACGTCCGGTGCACGCCCTCTTCTTTAGACCCATTCTAAATAGTGACACCAGTGTGGCAACCGCGCCATCCGCCTTCAGTGCGATCACTGCACCGTGTATTTTTGCCGCCGGTCCACAGGACCCCCAGTCCCTTCAAAACTGCTCGGAATGCCGCTTGTAGCAAGGATTTCCAAACGTTCCACCGGGCTTCTCCATGCCGCCTTTGCGCTCATCCTGACCCTGGCCTTCGCCACCGCGCAGGCCCAGCCCGCCGATCAGGCCTTGTACGACAAGGGCGAGAAGCTGTTCAAAGGGAACTGCGGTTCCTGCCACAAGCCCGACAAGGACCTCACCGGTCCGGCCCTCAAGGGAGCCCGCGCACGCTGGGAAGGCAAGGGCGACATCTACGCCTGGGTCAAGAACAGCACCGACTACCTCAAGACCGGCAACGCCTACGCCAACGACCTCTTCGCCAAGTGGAACAAGAGCGTGATGACCGCACAGGCCGTCACCAACGAGGAGATCGACGCCATCCTCTACTACGCGGACAACTACACGCCCCCCGCTCCCAAGGGCGGTGCGGCGGTTGCCGATGCGCCGGCCGCCGGCCCCTCCGATGCAGGCCCCGCATGGCCCTGGCTGCTGGCGCTGGGGCTCCTCTTCCTGGTGGTGGCCATGAGCCTCAGCGGTGTGCGCAAGGGGCTGTCACAGGCCGTTGCCGAAGCCGAAGGGCGCACACCCGAGCCGGAACGGGGCACCCTGGGCACCATCCGCAACTGGGCGTGGAACAACAAGGCCTTCGCCAGCATCATCGGCCTCTTCCTCGTGGTGTTCCTGGTGCTCAGGCTCTGGGATGCGGCATGGGTCATCGGTGTCTACGGCGGTGACGAGGTGGAGCACTACAAGCCCGAGCAGCCCATCCTCTTCAACCACACCCTGCACGCAGGCAAGGTGGAGGCGGGCAACCTGGCCATCGACTGCCAGTACTGCCACAGCAGCGTGGAGAAGAGCAAGCACGCCGGCATCCCCAGCACCAACATCTGCATGAACTGCCACCAGGCGGTGGAGGAGGGCCGGAGCCCCGAAGGCACCAAGGAGATCGCCAAGATCTACGCCGCAGTGGGCTGGGATGCCGCCACCAAGAAGTACACCGGCAAGGAGGAGCCCGTGAAATGGGTGAAGGTGCACAACCTACCCGACCACGCCTACTTCAACCACGCCCAGCACGTGGCCGTGGGCAAGATCGAGTGCCAGGAGTGCCATGGCCCCATCGATGAGAAGATGGACGTGGCCGAGCAGTGGGCGCCCCTCACCATGGGCTGGTGCATCGACTGCCACAACCAGAAGGAGGTGAAGATGGCTGGCAACGGCTATTACGACGAGACCATGAAGCGCCTGCACGACTCCAAGCTCGGTGAGCGGGAGCTGAAGAACTACCTGGAGGACGACAAGATCACTGTGAAGGAACTTGGTGGCTGGGAATGCGCCAAGTGCCACTACTAAGAACACCGCGCTGCGCATGTCGAGCACCAAGCGATACTGGACGGACCTCGGGGACCTGCATCAGGCGCCCGAAGTCATCAAAGGCAGGGAGAACGAGTTCCCCACGGACCTGGCCATCGATCAGGTTCTGGGAGACCGCAACTTCCAGGGCGCCAGCACCGGACGCCGCGATTTCCTGAAGTTCCTGGGCTTCTCCTTGGGCGCCGCCACCCTGGCCGCCTGCGAGACCCCGGTCATCAGGTCAATCCCCTACGTCAACAAGCCGGAGGACATCACTCCGGGCGTTGCCAACTGGTACGCCAGCACCTTCTACGACGGGGATGATTTCGCCAGCATCCTGGTGAAGACCCGCGAAGGCCGCCCCATCCACATCAAGGGCAACACGCGCTTCGGCATCAACCACAACCCCAACGTGGGCAAGGGCACGGTCAACGCGCGCATCAACAGCTCGGTGCTGTCGCTCTACGACAACGCCCGCCTGAAGGCCCCCATGACCAAGGGCAGCCCCGCCACCTGGGCCGATGCCGACACTGCCATCCGCACCCAGCTCGCCGCGACCGCGCAGGCCGGCAAGCGCATCGTGGTGCTCACCAACACCATCATCAGCCCCAGCACCAGGCGTGCGGTGGAGGCCCTCAAGGCCACCTACTCCACGGTGGAGCACGTGCAGTACGACACCATCAGCTACAGCGGCCTCACCGGTGCCAACCTGAAGAGCTTCGGCAAGCGGGTGATGCCCTCCTACGACCTCACCAAGGCCGATGTGATCGTAAGCGTGGACGCCGACTTCCTCAGCAGCTGGGGCAGCGCCACCGAACACAGCTGGCAGTACGCCAACCGCCGCGATCCGGACGGCCCCATGAACAGGCACTTCCAGTTCGAGGCGCGCATGAGCCTCACCGGTGCCAACGCAGACGTGCGCGTACCGATGAAGCAGAGCGAGCTGCCCCTGGCGGTGATCAGCCTGCACGATCATATCGCGAAGAAGATGGGCGGCACCCCTGTCGGTGGCAGCAATGCCGCGGTGGATGCCGCGATGACCGCCGCTGCAGAAGCCCTCGTGGCCGCCAAGGGGAACAGCGTGGTGCTGTGCGGAAGCAACAATGAAGGTGTGCAGGTGCTGGTGAACAGCATCAACAGCATGCTCGGCAACTACGGCAACACCATCGACATCGCCGGCCACACCTGGTTCAAGCAGGGCGATGATGCCGCCGTGGCCCAGCTGGTGAAGGACATGAACGCCGGTGGCGTGGGGGCCCTGCTCATTGCGGGTGTCAACCCCGCCTACAGCCTGGCCAACGCCGCCGAGTTCAAGGCCGGTCTGGGCAAGGTGGGCCTCAGCGTCAGCTTCAGCGGCTACGCCGACGAGACCGCCAGCCTCTGCACCTGGACCTGCCCCGATCACCACTACCTCGAGAGCTGGAACGACCACCAGCCCAAGGTGGGCCGGTACGCGCTCGCCCAGCCTGCGATCCGCCACCTCTTCGATACGCGCCAATGGCAGGAGAGCCTGCTGCGTTGGAGCGGCAGCGAGCAGTCCTACCACGACTTCATCCGCGATACCTGGAACGCCGGCACATCCGGTATGGACTGGCACCAGGCCCTGCACGATGGCGTGTTCATCCCCGCACCCACGGATGCCCAGCCTGAGCCCGCCCCGGTCGCTTCCGCGGACCTTGCCGCCGCTGCCGCACAGGCCAAGGCAGCAGGCACCGGAGCAGGCGAATGGGAACTGGTGCTCTACACCACCGAGGCCATCGGCAACGGCCAGCATGCCAACAACCCCTGGCTGCAGGAAATGCCCGATCCGCTCACCAAGCTCACATGGGACAACTGCGTGTGCATGGCACCGTCCGACGTGGAGAAGCTCGGCCTCAACATGTACCTCGGGGAACAGGCCCCCGCCAGCCTGGTCACGGTGAAGGCCGGCGGCACGGAGATCACCCTGCCCGCGGTGGCCGCTCCCGGCCAGAAGCCCGGTACCATCGCCATCGCCCTCGGTTACGGCCGCGGCGCCAATGGTGAGAAGGTGGGCATGGCCGCCTGCGTCACCGACCACGAAGGCAACTTCAACCCCGTGGGCCGCAACGCCTACCCCATGGTCAACTGGGCCGGCGGCGCGCAGCACTACGAGGTGCTCAACGTCACCATCACGCCCACCGGGGCCACGTATCCTGTCGGTCTCACGCAGACCCACATGACCCACATGGACCGCCACAGCGTGGTGAAGGAGACCTCGGTGGGCACGTACAAGCAGGGTGACAAGCGCGCCTACAACCACCCGCACGAGCTGGCGGTGCACGAGGACGTGAACGGCGATGGCGTCATCAACGCCCAGGACAGGAAGTCGGTGCTGGAGTTCGACCTGTGGGACGAGCACCCGGTGGAGGGCGTCGGTCACCGCTGGGGCCTCAGCATCGACCTCAACAGTTGCACGGGTTGCGGCGCCTGCGTAACGGCGTGCAACAGCGAGAACAACATCTCCGTGGTGGGCAAGGACGAGGTGCGCCGCAGCCGCGACATGCACTGGCTGCGCATCGACCGTTACTTCAGCTCCGACATGACCAAGGAGCGCGCCAAGGCGGAGGACATGGGCAAGATCGGGATGTACCTCGACATGGAGGTGCCCAGCGAGAACCCCAGGGTGGTCTTCATGCCGGTGATGTGCCAGCACTGCAACCACGCCCCCTGCGAGACGGTATGCCCGGTGGCCGCCACCACGCACAGCAACGAGGGCCTCAACCAGATGACCTACAACAGGTGCATCGGCACCCGTTACTGCGCCAACAACTGCCCCTACAAGGTGCGCCGCTTCAACTGGTTCAACTACGTCACCGAGAAGTTCGGCGAAGTGAACCCCGCATGGGACGACCTGGGCCGCATGGTGCTGAACCCCGATGTCACGGTGCGTGCGCGCGGTGTGATCGAGAAGTGCAGCATGTGCGTGCAGAGCATCCAGGCCGGCAAGCTGGCCGCCAAGAAGGAGGGCCGCCCCGTGAAGGACGGCGACATCGAGACCGCCTGCAGCGCTGCGTGCGGAATGGGCGCCATCGTGTTCGGTGACCTCAACGACAAGGCCAGCAAGGTGCGTGGGCTCGCCGCAGGCGACCGCAGCTACCACATGCTCGAGGAGATCGGCGTGCAGCCCAATGTGAACTACCTCGTGAAGGTGCGCAACGTGGCCGAGGACGCCGCCCATCACGCCTAAGAACGACCAGGACCCCATGCATTCAGAAGCAGCGATCCGACAACCGCTCATCCTGGGTCACAAGACCTACGGCGACATCACCAACGATATCGTCGGGCCCATCGAGAACAAGGCCCCCAAGGGCTGGTACATCCTCATGGGCATCGCCAGCCTGGTGGCCGCCTATGGCACCGGCTGCATCCTCTACCTGCTCAGCAAGGGCATCGGGGTATGGGGTCTCAACAAGACGGTGGACTGGGCCTGGGACATCACCAACTTCGTATGGTGGGTGGGTATCGGCCACGCCGGCACCCTCATCAGCGCGGTGCTGCTGCTGTTCCGCCAACGCTGGCGCATGGCCATCAACCGTTCCGCCGAGGCCATGACCATCTTCGCCGTGATCATGGCGGCCACCTTCCCCGGCATCCACATGGGCCGCATCTGGATGAGCTACTGGGTGCTGCCCCTGCCCAACCAGTTCGGCAGCCTCTGGGTGAACTTCAACTCGCCCCTGCTCTGGGACGTGTTCGCCATCAGCACCTACTTCAGCGTGTCGCTCGTGTTCTGGTACATCGGCCTCATCCCCGATTTCGCCACCATCCGCGACAAGGTGAAGAGCCCCGGCATGAAGAAGGTCTACGGTATCCTCAGCTTCGGCTGGACCGGCAACGCCAAGGCCTGGACCCGCTTCGAGGAGGTGAGCCTCGTGCTCGCCGGCATCGCCACCCCGCTGGTGTTCTCGGTGCACTCGGTGGTGAGCTTCGACTTCGCCACCTCCGTGATCCCCGGCTGGCACACCACCATCTTCCCGCCCTATTTCGTGAGCGGTGCCGTGTTCAGCGGGTTCGCCATGGTGCAGACCCTGCTGCTGGTGATGCGCAAGGTGATGAAGCTGGAGAACTACATCACCGTGAAGCACGTGGAGTACATGAACATCGTGATCATCGTCACCGGTTCCATCGTGGGCGTGGCGTACATCACCGAGCTGTTCATCAGCTGGTACAGCGGCGTGGAGTATGAGAGCTACGCCTTCATCAACCGTGCCACCGGACCCTACTGGTGGAGCTACTGGGCCATGATGACCTGCAACGTGATCAGCCCCCAGGTGTTCTGGTTCAAGAAGCTGCGCACCAACCTGGCCTTCACCTTCTTCATGAGCATCATCGTGAACATCGGCATGTGGTTCGAGCGCTTCGTGATCATCGTCACCAGCCTGCACCGCGACTACCTGCCCAGCTCCTGGACCATGTTCCACCCCACCTGGGTGGACGTGGGCGTGTTCCTGGGCACCCTGGGCATCTTCTCCACCCTCTACCTGCTCTTCGCCCGCTACTTCCCCGTGCTGGCGCTGAACGAGGTGAAGTCCATCCTGAAGATGAGCGGCGAGAGCTACAAGAAGGAGGCCGCCGCAAAACACGATCACCATTGAGCGACATGGCGAATACGGTCATCTACGCGGTCTACGAGGACCCCGAACAACTGAAGGAGGGCGCACGCAAGCTGGTGTCCAACGGCGTGCGGGTGAAGGATGTGTTCTCCCCCTTCCCGGTGCACGGCCTCGATCCCATCATCGGCATCAAGCGCACCCGCCTGGCCATTGTGGCCTTCATGTTCGGCCTGATGGGCACCAGCCTGGCCCTGCTCGGCATCTGGTACTTCAACATCTTCGACTGGCCGATGAACATCGGCGGCAAGCCCAGCCAGGCCCTCTACAAGAACCTTCCGGCCTTCATCCCGGTGACCTTCGAGTTCACCGTGCTCTGTGCCGCGCACGGCATGGCCATCACCTACCTCATCCGCAACAGGACGCTGCCCGGCATGCCCGCCCGGAACCCCGATCCGCGCAGCACGGACGACAAGTTCATCATGGAGGTGCGCACCGGCGACAACCACGGCCACAGCGTGGAGTCCATCAACGCCCTGCTGCGCACCACACCGGTGTTCGAGATCAACGAGCGCCACTACTGATCATGAGCCAGTACACGCATACTTCCGGAACCATCGTCGGCGGCCTGCTGGCCTCGGCGCTCCTGCTGGCCTCCTGTGGCGGCGGTGATGCCAACAGCCCCGGTGTGGAATACATGCCCGACATGTACCGCAGCCCGGCCGTGGAGGCCTATGTGGACTTCGGGCAGGACCCCTACCACTTCAGCGAGGAGCTGGCCCGCGAGCAGCGGCTCCGCCCCAGCGCCCGCAAGCCCGTGGACGGCACCGTGCCCTTCAGCAGCGATCCCGCGAAGGCCACCTTCAACATGCCCTATGCCCACCCCAACACCCCCGAAGGATACGAGGCGGCGGGTCTCACCCTGAAGAGCCCCATCGCCATGACCGAGGCCACCGTGGAAAAGGGCAAGGTGATCTACGCCAAGTTCTGCGACCACTGCCACGGCGAGAAAGGCCAGGGCGATGGTCCCGTGGTGGCCAACGGCGGCTACCCCCCGCCCCCCAGCTACACCGGCCCGCTCAAGGACCTGCCCGAGGGCAAGATCTTCCACAGCCTGGTCTACGGCAAGAACATCGCCATGGGCAGCCACGCCTCCCAGCTCAGCAAGGAGGAGCGCTGGCACGTGACCCACTACGTGAAATACCTGCAGAACGGTGGTCAGATGCCGGGCGCCGCTGCAACCACCCCGGTGGACAGCACCGCCACGGCCGCCAATTGAACCCCACGACGCTAACGGATCAGCAGCGATGAACTTCTCCTTCAGCAAACGGGCCCCCAAACTGATCATGGCGCTCATCGCACTGGGTGCGGTGGCCACCGTGGCGGGCATCCTGGGCGACCATACCGACCACCACCAGCGCACCTGGGCCAACCTGCTCGTCAACGGCTTCTTCTTCCTGGGGATCTCCCTGGGCGCCCTCTTCTTCTTCGCCCTGCAGAACGCCACGGAGACCGCCTGGACCGTGCTCGTGAAGCGCATCTACGAAGGCATCATGTCCTTCATCCCCATCGGTGCCGGGGTTATGGTGGTGGTGCTCGCCGCCGGCAGTCTGCACATCCACCACCTCTACCACTGGATGGACAGCAGCCTGTACGATACCGCCAGTCCCAACTACGACAGCATCATCGCCGGCAAGAAGGCCTTCCTCAACCAGCCCTTCTTCTGGGTGCGGAGCCTGCTCTACCTGGGTGTGTTCATCCTCTTCGCCCGCTGGTTCCGCCAGCAGAGCCTGCAGATGGACCAGGAGACCGGTGAGAGCCTGGTCAAGCGCATGCTCCTCAACTACCGCCGCAGCGCCCTCTTCCTGGTGTTCTTCGCCGTGTTCAGCAGCACCCTCGCCTGGGACTGGCTCATGAGCATCGACACCCACTGGTTCAGCACCCTCTTCGGCTGGTACGTGTTCAGCGGCATGTGGGTGAGCGCGATGGTCACCGCCGTGGTCATGGCCCTCTACCTCAAGCGCAAGGGCTACCTGCCCCAGGTGAACAACAGCCACATCCACGACATGGGCAAGTGGGTGTTCGCCACCAGCTTCCTGTGGAGCTACCTGTACTTCAGCCAGTTCATGCTCATCTGGTACAGCAACATCCCCGAGGAGGTCACCTATTTCCAATCGCGCATCGACCACCACCCGGCACTGCTCTGGGGCACCTTCTTCATCAATTTCGCCATCCCCATGGTGCTGCTGATGAGCCGCGATGCCAAGCGCAACCCGCGTTTCCTGATCGGGGTGGGTGCCGTGATCTTCATCGGCCACTGGCTGGACGTCAACATGATCGTGATGCCGGGTGCCCTCGGCCACCACTTCCATGGCATCGGGCTGCTGGAGGTGGGCATGTTCCTGCTTTTCCTGGGTGTGTTCATCCGCACGGTGCTCACCGCCCTCACCAAGGCGCCGCTCACCCCGGTGAACCACCCCTACCTGGACGAAAGCGTCCACCACCAGATCTGATACGCACCTGTAGAACAACATCCCCGCTCAGGGGTTGATA
>JBIJDX010000240.1:0-4004 GCA_044343855.1 Flavobacteriales bacterium | reverse complement strand
CATCGTTCGGCAGCAGGTAGTAATATTCGGAGCTCAATGCGTTGGAACTGGACATGTCCACGTACACGGCCTGGACACCGCGGTCCGTCTGGCGCATCACCTGCACATGGGACTTGTCGGCGAACTCATTGGGGCCGCCGGCCGTGGCCAGCGCCTCCAGCAGGGTGATCTGGTTGTTGTAGATGAAGTAGGATCCCGGCCGTTGCACATCGCCCAGCACGCTCACCCTGAAACTGACCATCTTCAGGATGACGGTGGCGTTGGTGAAATAGTCGTTGATCTTCTTCTGCACCAGCTCCTGCGCCTCGCCCACCGTGAGACCCTGCACCTTGATCCTGCCCACCGTGGGCAGCTGCACCTGGCCGTTGCGGTCCACCGAGAAGCCGTTCACGTACAGGGCCGCATCGTTCATGCCCATGATGGCGTTCTGCGATTCCACGTTGAAGAAGCGGTGGGTCTGCTCGTCGAGGCCCAACACGCGGATGGACAGCACGTCGTTCACCTGCACCCGGTATTCGAACTTGCGGTTCTCGAACAGCTTGCTGGCACCCTCCGTAAGGCCGGGATCGGACAGGTAGTTGATGTTGCGCCGGCCCACACAGCCGGACAGCAGGAGCAACGCCAGAGACACGAGGGCCAACGCCCGGAATTCCTTGGTTGTACGCATGAGTTGCCCGAGTTCGCCCGTGACCGACCACCCGGAAGCATGGACGGTTCCGTTCGGATACGAAGGACAAAGATACGCACCTGCCCGACCCACGGTTTCGGCAGGGTATGGTGTGGCGACCGCATTCGGGGTGATGAAGCGCTATCGGAACGCACCTAGGTTCACCATGGCCCACCACCACCAACGACAGCGCCCGCCGGCAGGGATCGCTCCCCCACCGACGGGCGCCACGGCAAAACGGCCTTACGCCTTGCCCTTCTTCGCCCTGCGCTGATGCTTGTTGCTCCACACGATGGCCTCCACCTCCATGGTGTCAACCTCCTGCTCGCTGTACACCTCCTTGGCACCTTCGCTCACCGCCATGCGGTAGGTGATGTTGGAGCTCTCGTCGTACAGGAACACGCGGCCCTTGTGCACCATGTGCTTCAGCTCGCGGCGCATCCTCCGCGCATCGGCACCTTTCATGCCCGGACGCACGTCGTACACGTCCACGTGGTCCCTGCTCATGAACACCACGTGCATCACCTGTGCGGGATCGCTCTCGTCAACGGTCACCTGCATCAGCTCCACGCCGTTCTTCTCGTAGGCCACCAGCATGGCCTTGTCCACCACGTTCACACCGCTGATGCTCACCGACACCGGTAGACCGGCGGGGGCTTCGGCGGGCATGGTGTCGGCGGGCACCACCTCTGCAGCGGCGAACGCCTCGGCGAGGTCGGCGGACGTGGCCGTCTCGTACGGCTTGGCGTGGGCGGTGGTGTCCACGGCGGCGCCCTTGCGGCGGGCTTCGTGGTGGGCGCGCACCATGCTCACATCGTTGATGGCGTGCTCACCGATCACGATGGCCAGCACCTCGGGCGCTGCCTGCATGGTGTCCACCACGGCGGCGGTGGTGTCGGCGGCGGGTGCGGTGTTCTCTGCCCCGGTGCCACCACCACAGGCGGACAGCACAACTACCGAGGCGATGACGGAAAACAAGGGAGTGGTTTTCATGTGGGTTGATATGGGCCGCGAATCTATACTTCGGCTTGGAATGGCGGATGTGGGCGGCTCACGGAGCCCGTTGGATGCGAGCCAAGCGTGTGATGGTGGTTGCCGACATGGGGCAAGGAGCCGCTCACCGCTGCCCCACCTCAACGAGCGGATCAGCGGAAAAAGGAAGAGGGCCGCCTGTGGCGACCCACTTTAGTAAATTCCTCAAAGCATATTTTACTCCACAACCATCGTCTGGCTCACCGCGCCGCCGTCGTTTTGCACCTGCAGCGTGTAGCTGCCCTTCGCGAAGGTGGAAAGATCCAGTGTGTACTGTGTACGGGTGCCAGTGGCCGTGAACACCTCGTTGTGCACCAGTGCACCGCGCGCTTCGAACACCTGTATGCTCACCAGCCCGCTGAGCTCAAGCTCCAAGGTGAACTGGCCGCGGCTGCGAGAAGGGGTCGCCTTCAAATTGCTCCAACGCATCCCTGAACCGCCGCTTCAGGAGCGCATCGGGGCTGATGCGCTTCTTATAAGCGCGCTTGAAACCCGCATCCCAGACCAGTTGTATCATCCCTCCAGGTCCTTGCGCAACTGTGCCACGGATCCTTTGCGCACCTTGCCGCTCCGGAGGTTGCGCCCTGCTGCCTTTGACCGTCGCAACAGGGCCTCCCGTGAGGCCTCAGCATAGGCCTTGCGGATGATCGCCGCCGCCACTTCCTTCTCTTCCATGGGAAGGGCGTCGAACTGCGCGATGGCCGTGTTGATGTCGGGTGTTTTCATGGGGTGGCCATCAAAGTTAGGCCCTTGCCAACGAATGCACGAAATGGCTTCGGCGGTATGGCGGTCGATCCACCGGAGACCTGTCATTCCCGCAGAAGCGGGCAGGTAATGATGGCCCGAAAAAGATGCGCAGCGGGTGGCGCTGGAGGCGGCAGCATCCCAACCGGAGGGGAAACCCAAAACCGACAACCGATTAAACTCAGAACCCGGCTGACGTCCTGTATGTTCAGGTCATCAGCCGGGTTCCTCAGTAGCCCGTAGGGGAATCGAACCCCTGTTTCATCCGTGAAAGGGACGCGTCCTAACCCCTAGACGAACGGGCCATCACACACCCCGAAAGCCGGGGTCCCTGCGAAGGGAGCGCAAAGGTAAGTACCGCGACATGATCCGTGCAAATGCCGCAACACAGGTTGCGCTCACCCCTGCGGATCCTCATCCGCCTGGAACCGGAAACCCAGTCGCTTGCCCGTACTGACCGGTGCCGCCTTCAACTCGTTCATCTCGCTCACCGTCACCTGGTCCACCTGGTCGTACGGCGGCGCCAGCAGGTCGAACTCCAGCACATGCAGCACCACGCTCTCCAACACTGCACGCAGCTGCGCGCGGTCCATGGTGGCGTTCACCAGGTCGTTGTACAGGAAGCCCAGCTGCTTCTTGCCCTGAACGAAGAAATGGCCCTCGCGGTTGATGAAGATCCTGGCCACGAGGTACCCCAGGTCGCGCTCACGGTTGTACTTGAGGGAGTCGTTGAGGAAGTTGAACACGTTCACCACCCCGAAGTAGCCGCGCGTGCGGTCCTCCTCCAAGTAGCCACTGCGCCAAAGGCTGTGCCCCTGGTCCAGCAGGAATACGTTGGTGTGCATCTGGAAGATGACCAGGTCGCCCGCGATGCGCGCCTCGCAGCCGAACTCGCCGCGGTCGCGGTAGTGCAGCGCAAGCCTGTCGTCCTTGCCACGCGTGGCCTCCGCAAGCCGGCCCACCACCTGCTCCATCTCCTCCTTCAACTCCCTGAACAGGTCTGTGGTGCGGTGGAACACGTCCTGCTTCATGCAGGATTTGCCCAGCAGGGTTCCAACGATGCGCTGGTGTTGTTCGTGCTGCTCCATTTCAGTAGGCTCGTGCGAAGATGACGCGCCGCGCGCTGGGCATGCCGGTGACCATGCACTTCCCCGGCGTGGCGTCCCCGTCCAGCGGGATGCAACGGATGGTGGCCTTGGTCTCCTCCTTCACCCTCGCCTCGGTGGCGGGTGTGCCATCCCAATGGGCCAGCAGGAAGCCCCCCTTCTCGATCTCCACCTTGAACTCGTCGTAGCTGTCCACCGCACGGGTACCGGCCTCGCGCATGGCAAGGGCCTTCCGGTACAGGTTGTCCTGGATGGCCTCCAGCAGGTGAACCACCTTGTCGGCCAGGTCGGTCACCTGCATCACCTGCTTCTCCATGGTGTCGCGCCGTGCCACCTCCACCGTGCCGTTCTCCATGTCGCGCGGGCCGATGGCGATGCGCACCGGACAGCCCTTGAACTCGTACTCGGCGAACTTCCAGCCGGGCTTCCTGGTATCGTCGTCGTCGAACTTCACG
>JBIJDX010000072.1:0-12508 GCA_044343855.1 Flavobacteriales bacterium | reverse complement strand
AAGGACCCCGAACCGAGGAAGGTCCGCATCATCGTGGACAAGCTCAACGCGGGAGGTGTGGTGATCTGCCCCACGGATACGGTATACGCGTTCGTGTGCAGCGCTCATCAGCCCCGAGCCATTGAACTGGTCGCCAGGCTCAAGGGTGTGAAGCCGCAGAAAGCAGACCTCTCCCTGATCTGCAACGACCTCAGCCAGCTCAGCACCTATGCCCGGTCGGTCGGGACGGCGGCGTTCCGCATCATGAAGCACGCCCTTCCGGGACCCTACACGTTCATCCTGCAGGCAAGCGGAGAGATCCCCAAGCTGTTCAAGAACAACAGGCGCACCGTGGGCATCAGGGTGCCCGACCACGCCATACCCCGTGCAATTGTGGCCGAACTGGGCCATGCGCTGGTGGTTGCCAGCGTGCACGACCCCGACAAGGTGGTGGACTACACCACCGACCCCGAACGCATCGACGAACACATCGGATACCAGGTGGATGCGGTCATTGATGGCGGGATCGGTGGATTGGAAGGCTCCACAGTGATCGACCTCAGCAACGGCGAGCCGCAGGTGCTGCGCCAGGGCAAGGGCACCACGGACGGACTTCTTTAGTGGCGCAGGCCCCGCCAGGCAACGGGTATCGCTTCCACCAGGTCATGGACGCCCATCCCATCAGGCCCAAGGGCCGCCGCTGCCGCGGCACCAGCAGCGCCATGCAGGTACACGGCGATGGATGCGGCGGCCAAGGGTGAATAGCCTTGTGCCAGCAGGCCGGTCAGCAGGCCGGTCAGCACATCACCACTGCCCCCCCGCGCCATTCCGGAGTTGGCCCAGCGCTGCAGGAACACGCGGCCCTGGGGGGCACAGATGGCCGTGGTGGCCCCCTTCAATACGATCACGCAGCCCCACCTGACGGCAAGGTCGCGTGCGGCCTCCCAGCGGCCACGGTCATTGGTGAAGGTGGTCCCGGCCAACCGCTCGAACTCCCGGACATGGGGGGTTAGGATCGTTCCGGCGGGAAGGAATGCGGTCCATGTCGGTGCCTCCGCCAGCAGGTTCAGGGCGTCCGCATCAAGCACGAGCGCACCCGGCGGATCCTGGATCATGCGCTTGAGCATCAGGGCACTGTCCGGATGCGATCCAAGTCCCGGACCGATCCCCCATGCCTTCCCCCGAAGGATGCGTGGCACATCGCTCACATGACCGCGCTCTGGGTCCGCTGATCCCATGGCCTCGGGCCACGCCGCCTGAACAATGGGCAGCCCATCGCTTGGAACATGGGTTGTAACGGTGCCCACCCCGCTGCGCGAACAGGAACGGGCGGCCAACACCATCGCCCCCATCCTGCCCGTGCTGCCCCCCACCAGCACGGCATGGCCGAAGGATCCCTTGTGCCCGGCGTTGGGTCGCGCATGGACCAATTCACGAAGATCGGAGCGATCCTGCACGCACCACGTCATATCCCCCTGACCATCCGATCCTTCAACGATGCCTATGGGCAACACCACCAGTTCACCGACAAGATCGGCATTGGACGGCAGCAGGGCCGCCAGCTTGGGCCATTGGAACGTGAGGGTGGCCGTTGCACGCATCACCGGACCCTGTATGCGACCATCGCCATCCATACCGGAAGGAACATCCACGGCAACCACCTGTGCTCCAGCGGCCTGAACCGCTTCGATCCAAGCGCACACCCGGCCTTCCAACGGACGGTCCAGACCGATACCGAACAGGGCGTCCACCACGAGGTCGTTGGGAGCCACGCCCGGTACTTCACCGAACCCAGGGTGCACAGGTACACCGGCGGTCGTCAGTTGGTCCCACTGTGACCTGCATGCATCGCTGGGATCCCTATCCGCCAGTCGATGCACCACCACCGAATGGCCGGCAAGGTGCAGGTGGCGAGCCACGGCCAGCCCATCCCCTCCATTATTGCCGGGTCCGCAAAGCACGCGATAGGTGCCACCGGCCCCGGGCCTTACCGTTCCGCAGCGGTCGGGGTCCAACAACCACCGGGCGGCCTCCCACCCGGCCCGTTCCATCAGGTCAAGGGCCGAGGTACCCGCTGCAATTGCGCGCCGCTCGGCCTCGCGCATTCCGTCACTTGTAACAACGGCGCGCATGATGTTCACTTAATTATCGAACAGCGCCCACTTCATGTTGAACACGTAGCGGTCGTTGTCCGCCGTGCCGGGTTCATCGATGATGTCCATGATCTTCATGACGGCATAGAAGCGCTGAGTATCCGGCAGGCTGCCGAGACGGACCAGTATCATGTCACCCACCTGCACATCGGAAATGGTTTCACTTGGAACACCGGCAAGGAACGCGGCTTCGAGTGAGATATCGGTGGCGTTGGCATAATCGAACTCGTTGAAGCGCACGAACCGCCCACCGGCAGGAGAGCGCCAGGTGCGGCTCATCTCCGTGGCCGAGGGCGAAAGGGGCACATCCTGCACATCGCGGCGGGTGGAGTCCACCGAGGCAAGCACCGGTACACGTGTCTCCAGGTCGAACGCTGATTCTCCGTGGACGGCCGAATTCCCGTGGTAGAACTGATGTCCGGAGGTTTCTGTGAGGACGATGGCCCCCAAGGTGACGTATAATGTCCGCGTGGTCCTCATTTCCGCACCCTCGCTATCGATGAGCTGGAACGTGAGCACCTCCGAATAGGGCTGTATCGCATTGGACACACGCGTTTCCCAAACGAAGTTGAGGTTGGAGCCGACCAGCGCGGAATCCTTGACCGTGACGGTGAAGGAGTTGTCCTTCTTGGACGTGATGACCAGGCGCGACAGGGACCGGCCATCGGAGCGGCCTCGAATGGTAAAACTCAACACCTGACCCGAGACAGCGTCGATATCCGGGTCGCTGGGGCTTACCGACAGCACGGGTATGTCATTCTCGATCTTCTTGCAAGCGGCAAGGCCGAGCAGGGGCAGCAGGAACAGGAGCGGCAGGTAGCGCATGGGGCGTTACGGATGTTGCCTCAAAGGTACAATGCGAACGGGGCCGCGATCCTGCGATCACGGCCCCGTTGCTACGGAAGTTATGAACCTTACTTGGACTTGATGCGGAACGCTTTCGCGCGCACGGTAAGGGTGGTCTTGTTGCCCAGGAACATGCCATTGCGCACGCTGCTGCTGCTCAGGGGCAGCACGAAGTCAGCGTTCTCACGCTGCATCAGTGCATCGTACAGGGCATTGTTGAAGAGGCGGCCTTGGGGCACCACGGTGCCGCCACCGATGCCAGCCACGTGGAAACGACGGCCACCCACGGGGATGAAACCGAGGAGGGTCGTTTGCGTGGCGGTGCCGCTCACATCACCGATGTATTCCAGGTCCTCCATCTTGAACTGGATCTGCGTTTCCACCTCGGTGGTCGCGATGTTCTTCGTGTAGACGGTGCAGGAGGAGAACAGGAGCACTACGGCCAGGGGCAGCAGGTGGATCGCTTTGAAATTCTTCATTGCTGCGGGTGGTTACGTAGTGAGACTTAGTTGAAGAAGATGTTCACCACCAGGCGCACCTGGTTGTTGGTGTCCATCGTCATGTAGCGCTGCTTGGCGCTGTTGTACTGCAGACCACCGAAGGGGTCGTCGGAAACGGTCTGGTACTCATAGGTGGTACCATCGGCCTCCTCCACTTCAACCTTGGTGCGGTCACCGAGCTTCCAGAAGGCACCGATGCCATACTCGAGACCAACGCTGATGGGCAGGTCCACAACGAAGGCGCTCACACCGATCACGCCACCGAGACCCACCATGGTGTAGGGGGTGGTAGCCGTCACGGCGGAGGTCTGACCACGGCGATTGGTCTCGCTGGTCACATCCTTGTCCTTGCCGAAGCCAAGGTACAGGTCGGCGGCGGTGTACACGTCGAAGATGTTCGAGTTGCTGAAGTGCTTCTCGATACCGGGGACGAGCATGTACTGACGATCGCTGGAACGGAACTCCACCTCGCTGAGGGTGTTGGTGATGTTCTCGGTGGAATCCAGCTCACCGCTGAGGGTGCGGCTGTCACGGAACAGGCGGATACCTGCACGCACGGCAACATCGTCCTTGATGAACTTCTTACCGGTGATCAGGTTGCCCTGTCCGAAGAGGTTCCAGGCGGGGATCTCGCGACCACCCACCTCGGTGGAGGTGATGCCGATGCCGAAGGTAAGGGCGTAATCGCCGGCTACGGGACGGGCACCGAGCTTGTACCGGGTATCATCGTTCTCCCGGGTGGAGAGCTGTGCGCTTGCAACGGAGCAAACACCCAGCAGAGCCATGGACAGTACGGTCTTTTTCATTGGGATTGGTTTGGGGTTCTCTGGTCTTTGACCGGCCAAAATTAAGCCGTTCGGGCGGCAAACATATGAACGATCCGTTGGGTTGTGAACTGAAAATTGTTGATCGGCTTCTCCGGAACGGTTCCACTCCCGAAATGACACCGGCCCCAGATCTTTCGCGGGGCAAATCTAGCAGACCTGACAATATCATGGGGCTGACCTCTGTCAGTTCGCCTTGTCAGAAAGCATCGGAACGAACCTGAACCGCCCCTTCAGTTCTTGGCGCACAGCACCTTGCTCATTTTTTGTAACGAGGAGCATGTCCTGGTGCTCCCCTTCACCCACGGGGATCACCAAGCGACCACCGCATTTCAGTTGCTCCACCAGGGCGGGTGGTATGAAGGGTGCACCGCAGGTGACGAGGATGCGGTCGAAGGGAGCCTCCACTGGCAGCCCTGCGAAGCCATCGCCGTGGAACGTGGTGGCGCGATACCCCAACAGGGCCAAACGTGCCTTGGTCTGCAAGTAGAGCGGACGGTGACGCTCAATGGAGAAGACCCGTGCACCCAATTCCACCAGCACGGCCGTCTGGTAACCGCTGCCCGTGCCGATCTCCAGCACCTTCATTCCCCTGGTCACTTCCAGAAGCTCGCTCTGGTAGGCCACGGTCCAGGGCTGTGAGATGGTCTGGCCGCAGGGGATCGGGAAGGCCGTATCCTCGTATGCCCTGTCAGCGAACGCGGAGTCGTCTATGAACCGGTGGCGCGGCACCTTGCCGATGGCGGCCAGCACGGCTTCGTTCCCAATGCCACGCCCACGAAGGTGCTCCACCAACTTGCGCCGCAGACCCTGATGCCGGAACGAATCCTCCACGCCACCCATGCACCGCAAAATTAACACCCCGCCCATCGCCTCTGCGGGAAGCCCGTACTTTTGCCGCCCGGTTCGCGGAACATCCTGAAGATCATGCCCTCCGAGTATCGTCCCATGCGCATCGGCGTCATCGGCGCCGGCCACCTCGGCCGCATCCACATCCAGCAATGGAAGGAGGTGGCGGAAGCGGAGTTGATGGGCTTCCACGAACCGGACGGGGACCGTGCGGCGCTCATCGCGCAGGAGTTCGGGGTGCAGGCCAGCAGCTTGGAGGCACTTCTCGCAGCTTGCGATGCGATCGATATCGTCACCCCGACCGTGACGCATACTGCGCTCGCCACGCAGGTGCTGAAGGCCGGACGACACCTGTTCATCGAGAAACCCGTTACCGAGCGTATCAACGAAGCGGACACCCTCATTGAATTGGCCCGGGCACATGGCTTGAAGGCGCAGGTGGGCCATGTGGAGCGCTTCAACCCGGCGTTCCGGGCGGTCCTTCCCCACCTTCACGACCCCCTGTTCATCGAGTCGCATCGCCTCGCCCAGTTCAATCCACGTGGCACGGATGTGAGCGTGGTGCTGGACCTGATGATCCACGACATAGACCTTGTGCTGCACGTGGTGAATAGCGGGGTGGCGGATGTGCAGGCCAGCGGGGTGGCGGTGGTAAGCGACACGCCCGACATCGCCAATGCTCGCATCGCCTTCGCCAATGGGTGTGTGGCCAATCTCACGGCGAGCCGCATCAGCATGAAGAACATGCGCAAGAACCGCTTCTTCCAGCGTGATGCCTACATCTCTGTGGACCTGCTCGAACGCAGCAGCGAGATCGTTCGCATGTCCACCGTGGAAGGGGACGATGACCCCTTCGGTGTGACCATTGACCTGGGCAACGGCAAGGGCCGGCGCGGGATCAGCTTCGAAAAGCCGGTGATCCCACCCGGCAACGCCATCCGCGACGAGTTGAGGGCGTTCACGCTCAGCGTACTGAACGACACACCCACCGAGGTGCCGCTCGAGGACGGTCGCCGGGCACTGGAGGTGGCCTTCCGCATCCTGGAATGCATGCATTCCCAAGCAGTCATGCCTCCCACATACTGATCGTGGAATTGTTCCGTTATAACGCAGTGCTGAAGGCCTGGTCATTGAAGGTGGCCCCCGTGGTGCTGTTCGCCCTCTTGGCGTGCAGGAAAACGGAGGATGTCCCCGCCTATGTGGAGATTCCCACATGTACCATGTCCACCGTGCCTGGGCAGGGTGCCCCCAGCACCAAGATCACCGATGTGTGGGTATCGGTGAACGGCACCTTCGCAGGTGTATGGGAACTGCCCGCCCGCATTCCGGTGCTTGCGAGTGGCGAAGCGAACATCAGCGTGGTCCCTGCCATCAAACGAAACGGACTCTTCGACGACCGCCTGCGCTACCCTTTCTACAGCACATGGGAAGGAAGTACAACGCTGGCTCCGGGCACCACGAGCGCGGTGGAGCCGGGTACCGCGTACCTGCCTGGCCTCTCCTTCTGGCTGGAGCCGTTCGATGCGGCAGGAACGCTGTTGAACGCGACCTCCCCCGGGGACACATTGCTCATTTTCAGGGCTGAGACGGACCCCGCGCTGGTGCGGGACGGTTCTCCGGTGGGTGGCGTGGAACTCACCGCAGCAAATGGTGTGGCACGGCTGAGCACCGACGAGGACTTCGAGCGTGCTTCCGGGCCTGTGTTCCTTGAACTCGATTACAGCACCGATGTGGAACTGGATATCGGACTGCTTTACACACAAGGTCCGTTCGCTGCCGAGGAACGCTACGTGACACTGGTACCCACCACGGACAACGGCCGCAGCCCGGTTTGGAACAAGGCCTACATCGACCTTTCCACCCTGTGGAACACCACCTCCGTCACCGCACGCGACCTGTTCTTCGAAGCCCGGCTGGGAAGCGGGCAAGGTGCTGGACTTGCGCTGCTGGATAACATCAAGATCGTACGCTTCGAATGATGGACAGGCGCCTGCAGGTAGCGAAGTACGTGGCGGCCGACCTGTTCGGCTCAGCACTTGCCTGGACCCTGTTCTTCATCTACCGCAAGCTCCACCTGGAGCCCATCAAGTTCGGTCATGAAGTGCCCCTCACCTTCGACGGCAACTATTTCCTGGGCCTCGTGCTGGTCCCGCTCTTCTGGTTCGGGCTGTACACGGTGATCGGCGGATACCGGGAGATCTACCGGCGGTTCCGCACCAAGGAATTGGGACAGACGCTGCTGATCAGCATCATCGGGGTGGTGGTCATCTTCTTCGTGCTGCTGTTGGACGACCAGGTGGCCAGTTACCGTTACCTCTACAGGTCGTTCGTGGCCCTGTTCGTGCTGCACTTCGGCATCACCTTCGTGCTCCGTTTCCTGCTGACCAGCAATACGGTTCACAAGGTTCACCGACGGAAGATCGGATTCAACACCATCCTGGTGGGCGGCAACGAGCGGGCCATGGCCATCCATGAGGAGATCGAGTCGCTCCCCAAGTCAACGGGCAACCGCTTCATCGGGTTCGTCAACGTGAACGGCGGGGACCAGCTGCTCACCCAGGTGGGGCTTCAACGGCTTGGCAAGTGGCACGAGCTGCGGCAGGTGATCGAACAGCATTCCGTTGAGGAGGTCATCATTGCGGTGGACTCGGGCGAGCACGATCACATCAGCCGCATCATGAACGAGCTGGAGGGTACCGGCGTGCGCATCAAGGTGATCCCCGACATGTACGACATCCTCTCCGGATCGGTGAAGATGACCAGCATCTTCGGGACCCCGCTGATCGAGGTGAACCCGGAGATCATGCCGGCATGGCAGTTCTCACTGAAACGCATCGTGGACATCGTGGCGAGCACTTTGGCGATCATCATCCTGGCACCATTGTTCCTTGCACTTGCGATCCTGGTCAAGCTCTCCAGCCCGGGACCCGTCTTCTTCCGTCAGGAGCGCATCGGAAAATTCGGTCGGCCCTTCCGCATCATCAAGTTCCGGAGCATGTATTGCGACGCCGAGCGGAACGGACCTCAGCTCAGCAGCAGCGCCGACCCACGCATCACACCCATCGGTCGCTGGATGCGCAGGACACGAATGGACGAGATACCCCAATTCTGGAACGTGATCAAGGGTGAGATGAGCCTGGTGGGTCCTCGTCCCGAGCGCCAGCACTTCATCGATGCCATCACCGCAGTGGCGCCCCACTACCGCCACCTCCACAAGGTGCGCCCGGGCATCACCAGTTGGGGCCAGGTGAAGTTCGGCTATGCCGAGAACGTGGACCAGATGGTGCGCCGCCTGAAATACGACATCCTCTACATCGAGAACATGAGCCTGGCCGTGGACCTGAAGATACTGGCCTATACGGTGCTCATCATCCTACGACGCGACGGCAAGTAGGGGCGCGCGATCGCACGCCCCACTTGCCGTTCGCCCCCTACCTTTCGGCGCCAAAATCAAGTTCCACATGAAGATATCAGTGATCGGTGCCGGCCAGATGGGCAACGGCATCGCACACGTGTTCGCCCAGAGCGGCCACCCCGTCACCCTCATCGACATCGCCGAGGCCGGGCTTGACAAGGGCCTAGCCACCATCACCAGGAACATGGACCGCCAGGTGGCCAAGGGCAGCATGACCGGGGAGCAGAAGGCCGCCGCCCTCGCTCTGATCTCCACCAGCACAGACATGGCCGCCGGCGTCAAGGAGGCCGAACTGGTGGTGGAGGCCGCCACTGAGAACGTGGACCTGAAGCTGAAGATCTTCCGCGAACTGGACGCCCATGCACCCGCCACCTGCATCCTGGCCACCAACACCAGCAGCATCAGCATCACCCGCATCGCCGCCGCCACCAAGCGCCCCACGCAGGTCATCGGCATGCACTTCATGAACCCCGTGCCGGTGATGAAGCTCGTGGAAGTGATCCGCGGCTACGATACCTCCGACACGGTCACCGCCACCGTGGTGGACCTGAGCACGGCGATCGGCAAGACCCCCGTGACCGTAAACGATTACGCGGGCTTCGTGGCCAACCGCATCCTGATGCCGATGATCAATGAAGCCATCGAAACCCTGTTCCAAGGGGTGGGCGGCGTGGCTGAGATCGACAGCATCATGAAACTGGGCATGGCGCACCCCATGGGGCCGCTGCAACTGGCGGACTTCATCGGCCTGGACACGTGCCTGGCCATCCTGCGCGTGCTGCACGAAGGGCTCGGCAACCCGAAGTACTCCCCCTGTCCGCTGCTGGTGCAGATGGTCACTGCTGGCAAGCTGGGCGTGAAGAGCGGTGAAGGCTTCTACCAGTACACCGCCGGCAGCAAGGACCTGGTGGTTGCACCTGCGTTCAGGAAGTGAGTATCCGCGAGGCCTCCGCATCCGACATCCCGGCCATCCGGTCCATCGCCCATACGACCTGGCCCGTGGCCTACGCGGAGATCCTCTCCCCTGCCCAGTTGGCGTACATGTTGGAGCGGATGTACAGCGAGGCTGCGTTGCACGAACAGTTCACCAGGCTCGGGCATCGCTACCTGTTGGCCGAACGGGATCGAAGGGCCATCGGCTTCGCAGGCTTCGAGCATCATTACACCGACGGGCGGTCGCGGCTGCACAAATTGTACGTGCTGCCTTCCGTGAAGGGAACCGGTGTGGGACATGCCCTGCTGGAAGCGGTGCTGTTGGCCGCCATCAAGGCCGGGGATAACGCCGTGGAGCTGAACGTGAACAAACACAATCCGGCAAGGGATTTCTATTTCCGGCACGGCTTCATGGTCGAGCGTGACGAGGTCATCGACATCGGTCATTCCTTTGTGATGGACGACAATGTGATGGTGAAGTCGCTGCGGTGAAGGAGAAGGGGATCGCAGCGGCAGGGCAGCAGTGGGGAGGCAGATTATCGAGGGAAAACCATTTGCTTGTACAAGCAACAAGCAACCGAAAAATAGTATTTTATAAAATATTTATATCTATTATATTAGATAATATATAAGTGATTTTTGATAATTTCATAAATTTACAATAGATTGGTAAAGAGCTGGTTGACACTTGTATGACTATTTGCTTGTACAAGCAAATAATTTGTAGGTCGATCAACCTATGCTCCCCCATTCCAACATACCGAACTTCGACATGCGGGACCGGATCCCGCTGCCATGTCCGTGTCCGCCGGCTTAGCCAGCGCCCGACAGGCCAGCAAGGGCGAGACCTGGGGAACCCTGGCCACGGAGGGGATTGCCATATCCTTGCTGCCTCGCAGGTCGGGGCGCTCCCGAGGCATCATCGGAATGGCAATGATGGCAAAGAACCGGTACGGGATGTCCCTCCGTTCCAAGCTCGGAAACACTGCCGGAGAATGGACGCTCAGTTGAGGCTGCTCGTGGCGGACAGGCCGTACTTCCGGTACAGTCTGGCCTTGCGCTTCTCCAGCCGCGCCTGCGCCTTGGCGGTGCGGGCTCCTCGTTGGGCCACGGCCAACTCTCCCCGTTCGATGCGCTGTACGATCAATTCCATCATGCGGTCCTCGCCGCCCGCATCATAGGTACTGCGCAGATCTTGTCCGAAGAGACGCGCCAAACCCTGCCAGACGAACGCCGTGAACGTCCCTCGAAGGCGTTCCACAAGGTCATACGATGTGGTACCGGTCTCCCTGTCGATCAATTTGATCAACACGCGGCCCTGGCTCATGGTAAGGTCCTTCACCTCCGCCTCGAACTCCGTTCGCAGTTCGACCTCCGCCAACTTGAGATAGGCCTCCTGGTCACTTCCCTTCTGGATCACCGAAAGGTCGTGTTCATACTCGCGCAGAAGATGTGCGGTAAGGCGCGCGTAGGGGTAAACCTTCACGATATTGCGCGTAAGCTTGTCGTATTGCTCTGCGGCCCTGCGGTCACGAGCGGTCCACCGGGCCTTCACCTCGCTTTCCGGCAGCATCACCACAGGCACTGTATCACCATCGAGCACCACTGCCCGCACCACATGACCGCGAACATCTGACTGGGCAAACGCCCAGGTGGGTGCCATGAGCAGGAATAGTACCAGGGACCGAGTGGGTTGAGGGAACATGTTCCGGTTCAGGGATGCGTGAAGGTACAACGCGGATCCCGTGCCAATATTCCCTCTTACGCTTCAGCGCCGCTTTAGTTTCCAAGCGCTGATCCCAGTGCCTTCCCCGGCCACGGCAGGTCGGTTATCGCGGACGGCATGGAGGAAGGCCGCCACGGCGGAAGCGGCGGAAGCCGCATCCACATCCTCACCATCAAGGAATTCGGGCCGGAAATGGTCGCGAACGAAGTGGGTGTCGTAGTGGCCGCTCCTGAAAGCCTCATGCCCCATGGTGAAACGGCAGAAACCAAGGGTGGTCTCCACGCCGCTGATGGCATAATCATCTATGGCCCGTTCCATGCGCGCAATGGCCTCCTCCCGCGTGGTCCCGTGGGTGATCAGCTTAGCGATCATGGGGTCGTAATGGATGGGAATGGTCATCCCCTCCTCGAAGCCGTCGTCCACACGAACCCCGGGGCCCTGCGGAGGACGGTAGGTGGTGAGCGTGCCGATATCAGGCAGGAAGTTGTTGGCAGGGTCCTCGGCATATACACGCACTTCGATGGCATGGCCGTTGATGGCGAGGTCCTTCTGGGTGAAGGGCAGGTGCTCCCCTTCCGCCACACGTATCTGCAGCTTCACAAGGTCGAGCCCGGTGATCATCTCGGTGACGGGATGCTCCACCTGCAGGCGGGTGTTCATCTCCATGAAGTAGAAGTCTCCGCCTTCATCGAGCAGGAACTCCACGGTGCCTGCACCGACGTAATCCACGCTGCGGGCCACGGCCACCGCGGCCTCGCCCATGCGTTTGCGCAGATCGGGGGTGAGCACGGCACTGGGCGCCTCCTCAACCACCTTCTGGTGGCGCCGCTGCACGCTGCATTCACGCTCGAAGAGATAACACGTGTTGCCGTGCGTATCGGCCATCACCTGTACCTCGATGTGGCGCGGACCGGCCACGTATTTCTCGATGAACACGCTGCCATCACCGAATGCGTTCTGCGCCTCGCTGATGGCACGCTCAAGCCCTTCCTGAAGATCGCGCTCGTGCTCCACCACCCGCATGCCCTTGCCCCCGCCCCCGGCAGCCGCCTTAATAAGGATGGGGAACTTGATGGTCCTGGCCACGGCCATGGCCTCCTCCAGACCGCTAACCGCCCCTTTGGTACCGGGCACCAGGGGCACACCGTGGTCCTTAACCGCCTCCTTGGCGGCCAGCTTATCACCCATCACCTTCATGGCCTTGGGCGAAGGGCCCACGAAGATCACCCCGGCCTTTTCGAGTGCCGTGGCGAATGCGCCGTTCTCGCTGAGGAAGCCATAGC
>JBIJDX010000239.1:0-4069 GCA_044343855.1 Flavobacteriales bacterium | reverse complement strand
CCGGTGCGCGGCATTTCGTCACCCGCACCACCATTGAGGTGGAGGGCCTTGACCAACCCTATCGCGAGGAACGCAATGAGAGCGCGCTCTCCTGGAGCGGCGGGTGGGCGATCGGCCTGCAGGTGGCACCCACCCGGAGCTTCTTCGTGGAAGGGCGTGTGGAGCGCCTCGAAGGGTCCGAGGTGGACTATGTGGATCCCCGCTCCATCACGTTCGGCAATGATGGACAGGTGAACTATTCCACCCTCCGTTCCGGCACGCACGTGTTGAACGTGCATCTGGGTATCGGCCTGCGCTTCTGATGGTCCGGGCAGCCGCCCCGTGATGCGGCGGGCCGGGTTGTTGGTAACCTATGCGTAACCTGCGGAGGGGATGTATGGCAGGCTCCCTCCCCGAAGCGTAAACTTGTGCCCCAATAGCGTGGCATTTCTGCGCTTCGATAGTCATTGAACGGCCTCAAACGGATCCATAGCGCCCTTGTTTCGGTCTTCCACAAGGACGGGCTTGAACCCGTTGTGCGGGAGCTCCACCACCTCGGGGTGAACCTGCTCTCCACGGGCGGCACGCAGGACTTCATCCGCTCCCTGGGCATCCCTGTGACCCCGGTGGAGGACGTCACCTCCTACCCCAGCATCCTGGGCGGCCGTGTGAAGACCCTGCACCCCAAGGTGTTCGGCGGGATCCTCGGGCGCCGCGACCTGCCCTCCGACGTGGCCCAGTTGGAGGAGTTCACCATCCCCCCCATCGACCTGGTCATCGTGGACCTGTATCCCTTCGAGGCCACGGTTGCCAAGGGTGGCTCAGAAGCCGAGATCATCGAGAAGATCGACATCGGCGGGATAAGCCTGATCCGTGCCGGGGCCAAGAACCATGCCGACGTGGTCATCGTTCCCGGCATGGCCCACTACGGCGAATTGCTCCGCCTGCTGAAGGAACAGGACGGGCATACCACCCTTGCGCAACGGCGCACCTTCGCCACGGCCGCCTTCGCCGTAAGCAGTCACTACGACAGCGCCATCCACGGCTGGTTCAGCGGCGGCAAGGGCGATCTGCGCCTGAGCGCCGGACCCACCACCGTGCTTCGCTATGGCGAAAACCCCCACCAGCAGGGAGCCTTCCACGGCGATCTGCAGGCCATGTTCGAGCAGTTGAACGGCAAGGAGCTCAGCTACAACAACCTGCTCGACCTGGACGCGGCCGTGGAGCTGATCGATGACCTGGCCATCCTGCCCGGCGTCCCCTTCGCGATCCTGAAGCATAATAACGCCTGCGGCGCAGCCGTGAGAGCCACCGTGAAAGAGGCCTGGGATGCAGCCTTGGCCGGCGACCCGGTCAGCGCCTTCGGGGGCGTGCTCATCACCACCGGTCACATCGACAAGGCCACCGCCGAGGCCATCGACACCATCTTCTTCGAGATCATCGCCGCGCCCGACTTCGATGCCGATGCGCTGGAGGTGCTCATGCGGAAGAAGAACAGGATGATCCTGAAGCGGAAGCCCGCGACCCGGCCGAACGTGAAGGTGCGTACCGCGCTGAACGGGGTGCTCACCGAGGACGTTGACACCGTGGTGCCCAGCGCCTCCTCCATGAAGCCCGTCACAACCAAGGCTCCAGGCGCCCACGAGATGGCCGACATGGTCTTCGCCACGATGCTGGTGAAGCACACCAAGAGCAACGCCATCGTGCTTGCCCGGGGAGGCCAGTTGCTTGCCAGTGGCACCGGTCAGACCAGCAGGGTGGATGCGCTGGAGCAGGCCATCGCAAAGGCCGGCAGGTTCAACTTCGACCTGCATGGTGCCGTGATGGCCAGCGACGCCTTCTTCCCGTTCCCTGACTGCGTTGGGATCGCGCACAAGGCCGGCATCACCGCAGTGGTGCACCCCGGCGGCAGCATCCGCGACCAGGACAGCATCGACTACTGCAACGCGCACGGCATGGCCATGTGCATCACCGGCACCCGACACTTCAAACACTGACCGAAGGACCATGAGCTGGTTCAACTTCTTCACCCAGGAGATCGCGATCGACCTCGGCACGGCCAATACGCTCATCATCCACAACGACAAGGTCGTGGTGGACGAGCCCAGCATCGTGGCGGTGGACCGCACCAGCGGCAAGGTCATCGCGGTGGGTCGCCAGGCACAGCAGATGCACGGCAAGACCCACGAGAACATCAAGACCATCCGCCCCCTGCGCGACGGGGTGATCGCGGATTTCAAGGCAGCCGAGGACATGATCAAGGGGATGATCCGCATGATCAAGCCAGGTCGCCAGCTCTTCAGCCCCAACCTGCGGATGGTGATCTGCATCCCCAGCGGCATCACCGAAGTCGAAAAGCGGGCTGTGAAGGACAGCAGTGAGCACGCCGGTGCCAAGGAGGTGTACCTCATCCACGAACCCATGGCCGCGGCCATCGGCATCGGCATCGACGTGGAGGAGCCCATGGGCAACATGATCATCGACATCGGTGGAGGCACCTCGGAGATCGCGGTCATCGCGCTCGGCGGCATCGTCTGCGACAAGAACATCCGCGTGGCAGGGGATGAATTCACCAGCGACATCGAGGAGTACATGCGCCGCCAGCACAACATACTGGTGGGTGAGCGCACCGCGGAGCAGATCAAGATCGAGGTGGGCGCGGCCATGACCGAACTGGACGATCCACCACCGGACTATGCGGTGCGCGGGCGCGACCTGATGACCGGCATCCCCAAGGAGATCACGGTCACCTACAGCGAGATCGCACAGGCCCTGGACAAGAGCATCAGCAAGATCGAGGAGGCCATCCTGGGAGCCCTGGAAGCCACCCCGCCCGAACTCAGCGCGGACATCTACAAGACCGGCATCTACCTGGCTGGCGGTGGGGCGCTCCTGCGCGGCCTCGACAAGCGCATCAGCATCAAGACCAAGCTGCCCGTGCACGTCGCCGAGGACCCCCTCCGCGCCGTGGCCCGCGGCACCGGCATCGCATTGAAGAACATCGACCGCTTCCAGTTCCTAATGCGCGAGTGATGAGTGGCGAGTGGCGGAAGGCGAGTGCTGCGGCACAGGGCCACTCGCCACGCTCCACTCGCTACTCGCCACACCGGTGAGATGCGCGACCTCTTCCGCTTCCTCTTCCGCATCAGGAACTTCCTGCTGTTCGCCGCGCTGCTCGCCCTCTCCCTCGTGCTGCTCACCAACAACAGCGCACACCATCGCGCGGCGGCCATCGGATCGAGCAACGCCACCGTTGCCGCCATCTACACCTGGCGCAAGAACATCACCGACTATGCCAACCTGAAGGAGGTGAACCGGCTCCTCTCGGAGGAGAATGCCATGTGGCGCAACAGGCACCGCAGCAGCTATGCACCCGTGGAGGACCTGTACGTGCGCATCAATGACAGCATCTTCCGCCAGGAATACGCCGTGATCAGTGCCAAGGTGGTGAACAGCACATCGCACAAGCAGAAGAACTTCATCACCCTGGGGAAGGGCGCGACCTCGGGCATCAAACCGGACATGGGTGTCATCGGCAGCGATGGCATCGTGGGTGTCGTCCGCTCGGTGAGCCCCCATTACGCCTCCGTGATAAGCGTCCTTAGCCCGGACCTCAAGACCAGTGTCCAGGTGCGTCGCACCGGTCATTTCGGTCTGCTTTACTGGGATACCAACGACCCACGCAGCGCATCGGTCATCGATATCGCCAAGCATGCTCGTGTGCAGGTGGGTGATACCGTGGAGACACGCGGAGGCGACCGCACGTTCCCTCCCGGCATCCCCGTGGGTGTGGTATCATCCGTTGAACAAGAGCAGGGCAGCAACTACCTCGACATCATCATCGAACTGACCGAGGATATGACCCGCACCGGTTTCGTTTACGTGGTGCGTGACCTGCAATTGGCGGAGCGCGATACGCTCGAACAAGCCCACGATTCACCATGATCGGCGCCATCCTGCTCCAGACCCTGCGCCTTGCGCTGCTGCTGCTGCTGCAGGTGATGATCCTCGACCACCTGGATGTGGCCAACGGCTACATGGTCCCCTACCTGTATGTGCTCTTCCTGCTGATGCTGCCGTTCGAACTCCC
>JBIJDX010000071.1:0-12680 GCA_044343855.1 Flavobacteriales bacterium | reverse complement strand
CCCGAGGAAGGCTGCTGCGAAGAAGGCGGCGCCGAAGAAGGCCACTGCGAAGAAGGCCGCTCCAAGGAAGGCTGGGCGAAAGGGCTGAAGGTTGCCAACAGCGGCCTGTGGGCATCGCTGGCGTGGATGGCGCCCCGTGCCACCCACCCTGCACGAACTTCGTGCGGTCGCCGTGTCCTGCGCTTCCCAGGTGTTGGATGAGCCCGACGGCCGCCCTTCGGAATGGACATCAGCATTTACTTCAAGCCCTCCGGCCGTTTCGGGAGCCGGCGTCCCGAGTGGCTCCCCAGCAGCATCGGTGAGGCGACCGACTTCCACAGTGAGGGAGCGGCTTTCCCCACCTTGGAGGGGCGCGGAATTGCGCTCTTCGGCGTGCTTGATGATCCCGGCCATGCACAGCCCCGCAACTGTGTCCATGCCCCGGATGCCATCCGCGAGGAACTTTACCGGCTCTACGCCCCGCCCGGCCTGGTCTCCATCGTGGACCTGGGGGACATACACCCGGGAGCCACCCCGGCCGACACGCAGCACGCCGTGGCCGAGACACTCGCCCACCTGATGCGCATGAACATAGTGCCCATCCTGCTCGGTGGGGGGCAGGGTCACACCTATTCGCAATACCTCGCCTACGAGATGGTTGAGCGTACGGCCAACCTGGTGTGCATCGATGCACGTTTCGACCTGGGGGAACCCGGACAGGCCCTGGCCGATACCAGCTACCTCAGCCACATCGTACTGCGCCAGCCCAATTACCTGTTCAACTACAGCAACCTCGGTTTCCAGACCTACCTGGTGGACCAGCCCGGCATTGAACTGATGGACAAGCTCTACTTCGATGCCCACAGGCTGGGGGAGCTGCGTGCCAGCATGGCGGATGCCGAACCCGTGCTGCGTAACGGTGATGCCCTGAGCGTGGATTTGAACGCGGTCCGCCGCAGTGACGCGCCGGGCATCACACGGCCAGGTCCCAACGGTTTCCATGGCGAGGAGATATGTCAGTTGATGCGCTATGCAGGCGTGAGCGAGAAGATCACCACCGTGGGTATCTATGAACTGGACCCCACCCGCGACCAGGACGGAACCACGGCCCAACTGGCCGCCCAGATGGTGTGGTGCTTCCTGGACGGGTACCGCAGCAGGACGAATGACCTGCCCTGGCTCGATCGCAAGCGCTTCACACGGTTCCGGATCCCCATCAGGGGGCACGAGCAGGAACTGGTGTTCTACAAGAGCGATGTCAGCGACCGGTGGTGGATGGATGTGCCCTACCGCGCCGATCAGGAAGTGCGCTTCGAGCGGCACCACCTGGTGCCCTGCAGCTATGCGGACTACCAGTCCGCCTGCCGCGAGGAGGTTCCCGACCGCTGGTGGCGCACCTACCAGAAACTGAGCTGAGCCCAGGTCCGGAGGCCGCCTGTTCCATGGCCGCTGGATGGCTGTGGAAATTTGGTGGGATCGGATTGTTGCTATATTGGCCCCGTGTAACTCCCTGTCGGAAGTCCAAGAACACCTCCGTCAGGGGAATTTTAACGGACCGAAATCGAATACGCATGAGGGGGATACTTACGGTCGCATGTTGCGTGATGCTCGGTGGTGCCGCCATGGCCCAGCAGGATCCGCAGTTCACGCAGTACATGTTCGATCGCCTGTCGATCAACCCGGCCGTTGCCGGAACCTCTGGCCAATTGTGTGCCACCGCACTGCTTCGCCAGCAATGGAGCGGCTTTGACGGTGCCCCCAAGACAGGCCTGCTCAATGCACACATGGCCATCAAACGCATCAGCAGTGGTGTGGGCCTGTCCGTCTATCTGGACGAGCTCGGGCAGCAGAAGACCACCTTCGCCAAGTTGCACTACTCCTTCCACCGCAAGCTTGGTGCCGGAACCCTCGGGGTGGGCCTTTCCTTCGGCATGCTCACCCACCGGTTGGGCAATCAGTGGGTGGCTCGTGAACCGATCAGTTCGGATAACACCATTCCCGCCGGTGGTGCCAACGATTTCGGTCTTGACCTTGGCGCTGGCCTCTATTACACGGCGCCCACCTTCTGGATCGGCCTGTCCAGCACCCACCTCACCGAAGTGAAGATGGATGCCGTCAGCATCCAGACCCGCAGGCACTACTTCGTCCAGGCCGGATACGACTGGGCCATCAAGGGAGACAAGAAATATGTGCTCCAGCCGAGCGTACTGGTCAAGAATGACGGTGGCGGGTCCACACAATTCGACCTCAATGCCACGTTCCTCTATAATAATGCCCTGTGGCTGGGCGTTTCGTACCGTACCGAGGATGCCATCGCACCCATGCTCGGTTACCAGTTCAAGCCCAATGAAAAGTCGATGCTGCGGTTGGGATACAGCTATGATGTCACCACTTCGCGGCTCAGGAACTACAGCAGTGGCAGCCACGAGGTCATGCTGAATTATTGCGTGCTCCTGGAAAAGAAACCGGATACCCAGATCTACAGGAACGTACGCTTCCTCTGAACACCTCCCGTAACCAATAAAACCAACTGCCGTACACGACCCCGATCGGGTGTTGCTTACCCTTCACCCGATGCAGTGGCGACCGCAAGGAATTTCGGAACGGCATAAACGGAAGAACATGGAACGTCCCATTTTTTATCTCTGTGCCATCGGCTTGCTGGCGAGCTGTGGTCAGGGTGGTCAGGGGCAGCTCATTGGTGTCCAGGGCAGGCCCGGGTGGTACCAAGTGGACCCCTACGGAATGAACTACCTCCCCATGGGGAGCTTCGTGATGGGACCATCCGACCAGGATGTGCCCTACGCGCTCGTGACCAAGAGCAAAACGGTTTCCGTCCAGGCGTTCTACATGGACCAGACGGAGATCACGAACAATGAATACCGGCAATTCGTGTTCTACGTGCGTGACTCCATTGCCAAGCGCATCCTGGGTGATGAGGATATCGGTGAGCATGTGATCACGGAGGACGAGTTCGGTGAGGAGATCGATCCGCCGGTCATCAATTGGCGCGAGCGCATCAATTGGTATGGCGATGAGGAGCGCGAGGCTCTTGCGGACATGTTCCTGAGCGAGAGTGAGCGTTTCTACCGCCGCAAGGAGGTGGATACGCGCAAGCTCATGTTCGAGTACTACTGGATCGACCTCAAGGAGGCCGCCCGCAAGGCCAACAACGCACGTGACCTGGACCTGAGCTACACGAACGTCAAAGGCCAGAACAACGCCATCCGTGGCCATACGGACCGCAGCAAGTTCATCATCAAGGAGGTGATCAATGTCTATCCGGACACCCTGGTGTGGGTGCACGATTTCACTTACAGCTTCAACGAGCCGATGACGGAGAACTACTTCTGGCATCCGGCGTATGACGACTACCCTGTGGTGGGTGTTACCTGGGTGCAGGCCACCGCTTTCAACGTATGGCGCACCCAGCTCATGAACAGCTGGCTGGAGCAGAACGGGGAGGCGTTCATCAACCGCTTCCGACTGCCCACCGAGGCCGAATGGGAGTACGCATCACGCGGCGGCCTTGACCTCGCACCCTATCCATGGGGTGGGCCTTATGTGCGTAACCGACAGGGCTGCTTCCTCGGCAACTTCAAACCGCTGCATGGTAACTATGTTGATGATGGCGGTTTTCACACGGTGCCGGTGGACAGCTACACGCCCAATGACTACGGGCTGTACCAGATGGCGGGCAACGTGTCAGAGTGGACAAGCACCGCGTTCGACGAGAGCGTGTACGACTTCGACCATGACCTCAATCCTGAGTACAGCTATGATGCACTTGCCAATGATCCGCCTTCGCTCAAGCGCAAGGTGATCCGCGGCGGGTCCTGGAAGGATATCGGCTACTACATGCAGACCGGTACCCGTAGCTATGAATACCAGGATACCACCAAGGCCTACATCGGTTTCCGCTCGGTCATGACCTACCTGGGTCGTGGCAAGGCAGTGAACGACGAGGACCTCTAGACCACGGGAACAACGGGCGTTACGGAACCAAGGCGTCCGCATTCCATAAATAGGAAGACCTTTCAGACCAACCTCTTAAACGCAAGGAATTACAATGAAACCAGGCAGCAAGAAGTGGAAGAACTTCATGGCCAAACTGTACGGTATCGGTGCGGCGATCGTGATCATAGGTGCACTTTTCAAGATCATGCACTGGCCTTTCTCAGGCCTGTTCCTGGTCGTGGGTCTCAGTACGGAGGCGGTCATCTTCTTCTTCTCGGCGTTCGAACCACCGCATGAGGAGATCGATTGGAGTTTGGTGTACCCGGAGCTTGCCACCGGTGAGCGTCATGAGGGCGAGGAGTTCCGCAAGGAGGACAACCGTTCCATCACCGAGCAGCTTGACGACATGCTGGAAAGCGCCAAGATCGAACCCGAACTGATCGCCAGTCTGGGCGAGGGAATGCGTTCGCTGAGCGATCAGGCCAAGCAGATCGGGGAGATCACCGGTGCCGCGGCCGCCACCAACGAGTACGCCAACAGCCTGAAGGATGCGAGCAGCAAGGTGAACAGCCTGAGCGACAGCTACAGCAAGGCCAGTGAAAGCCTGGTGGGCCTCACCAACAACGTGGACGCCGGCCGTAATGCTGGCGAAAGCCTGCAGCGCATGAGCCAGAACCTCAGCGCCCTGAACGACATGTACGAGATGCAGCTGCGTGGCAGCCGCGAGAAGCTGGAGGCCGCCAACCAGATGTTCGAGGGCATGGGCGAAATGCTCGCCAACCTGAAGAACTCGGTGGAGGACACCAAGCGCTACAAGGAGAACATCGCCGAGCTCAGCGACAACCTGCAGAAGCTGAACACGGTCTACGGCAACATGTTGAACGCCATGACCGTGCGCGGCTGAGCCGTCGTACCGTGAACGAAGCAACCTGCTAAACCCAGAAACCAGATATGGCCGGTGGTAAGCAGTCGCCTCGACAGGCGATGATCAATATGATGTACTTGGTGCTGACGGCACTCCTGGCCATGAACGTGTCCAAGGAGATCCTCGACAGCTTCATCACCGTGAACAACGGGTTGGAGAACACCAAGCTCTCGCTGAACGACAAGATGAAAGCCCAATACGGCAGCTTCGAGGCCTTCGCCAAGGAGAACGAAGCGAAGTACGGGGCCGCTTGGAAGGATGCGAAACGGATCAAGGAGGCCGGCAGCGACCTCATCTCCTACGTGGATTCCATCAAGGCCAAGGTGATCATGACCGCCGAGGGACTGCCCCGCGACAGCGTCGTGCTCGGTGACGGTCGCATCATGGACCTCGCGAAGGTCAACAAGAAGGACAGTCAGGATGAGCTCACCAACCTGCTCATCGGCGATGAACCAGCCAATCCCAAGGAGGGGCCCTTCACTGCGAAGGAACTTCGTGGGAAGTTGGAGGCCTTCCGTGACCTGGTGAAGAACAGCCGGAAGGATGACAAGGACCTCGGTGCAGCCATGGACCGTGTGTTCAACTTCGAGGACCGCAAGGACGCCTCGGGTACCGTCAACAACTGGGAGAGCATCAACTTCTACCACGTGCCCCTGGCGGCCGGCATCACCATCCTGAGCAAGATCCAGGCGGATGTGCGCAATGCCGAGGGCGAGGTGGTGAAGCGCATGATGGATGCGGTGGAAGGCAAGAGCTTCAAGTTCAACAAGCTCACCGCGATCGTCAAGCCCCAAAGCAGCTATGTCACGGTAGGGGCCAAGTACACGGCGGACATCTTCCTGGGCGCATATGATGACCAGAACGCCCCGGAGGTGTACATCTGCGGACCCGGTGCCCGCGTGGACACCGTGAAGAAGGAGATCATCGGTGAGTCCATCAAGCTTCCCATGAACGGTGCCATGGCCCGCTTGGAGCAGACGGCCTCAGGTGCCGGCCTGCGCACCGTGAGCGGTGTCATCAAGTACAAGCCCGTGGGAGGAGAGGTCACCACCGAGGTCTTCACTACGGAATACGAGGTGGCAACCCCCAGCCTGGTGGTGAGCCCGACCAAGATGAACGTGTTCTACCGTGGGGTGGACAACCCTGTGAGCATCAGTGTGAGCGGATACAGCGACAAGGACATCCAGCCCAGCGCCACGAACGGGTCGCTCTCCAAGGGCGGTGAAGGTTTCATCATGCGTCCTGGCAAGGACAACGAGGCCACGATCAGTGCCACGGTCACCAACCCCGATGGCTCCAAGAAGAGCATGCCGGGCATCAAGTTCCGTGTGAAGAACGTGCCGAGCCCCACGCCCTATTTTGCAGGCAAGAGCGTGAACGACGAGACCGTGAAGAAAGCCGAGCTCACCGCCGCGGCAGGCGTCATCGCCAAGATGATCGATTTCGAGTTCGACCTGAAGTTCGATGTGGTGGAATACCGTGTCACCATGGTGGTGAACGGGGCCCCGATCGAGAAAATGGTGAAAGGCGCCGCTGTCAGCGGTGAAATGCGCGAGATGTTCCAGAAGGCCAAGCCGGGCCAGAAGGTCTGGATCGAAGGCATCAAGGCCCGGGGCCCCGATGGCACGGTCCGGAACCTCGGCGGCCTTTCGTTCAAGGTGGTTTGATCCCAACTGATGATGAGCACCATGATGCGCAACCTGAAGAACATCACCGCAGCCGCCGTCCTCGCCCTGGTGGGCGTCGGTCCCACGCCGCAGGCCATGGCCCAGACCGTGCTGGATGGTGCATACATCAAGGAACACACCAAGACCAAACGGGTGGTGCCGTACACCCACATTCGCGAGGCGGATGTGATGTGGGCCCGCCGAGTGTGGCGCACCATCGATCTGCGCGAGAAGTTGAACCACCCGCTGTATTTCCCCACGGAGGCCATCAACGACCGCAAGAGCCTCTTCGACGTGATCCGGCAGGGCCTGCTCGTGGATGGATCCATCACCGCATACAGCGTGGGTCCTGTGGGCACGGACGACGAGTTCAAGAAGCCCCTGCTCGCAAGCGAATTGAAGGACATCTTCACGCGCATCGACACCCAGTACAGGGAGAGCATTGAGACCCAGGAGATGGAGCAGTTCATCCAGGAGATCAACCTGGAAAGCCGCGACATCAAGATGTACAGCGTAAAGGAGGATTGGATCTTCGACAAGCAGCGCTCCACCTTGGACATCCGCATCATCGGCATTGCCCCCCTGAAGGAGAGCCGCGGTGATGATGGCGAGGTGCGTGGCTACACCCCGCTCTTCTGGCTCTATTACCCCGAGTGCAGGTACCTCTTCGCCAACTGGGAGGCGTTCAATCGTGAGAACGATGCCGAGCGACGCAGCTTCGAGGATATCTTCTGGAAGCGCCAGTTCAGCAGCTACATCACCAAGTGGAGCAACGTGTACGACCGCGGTATCAACCAATACAAGACCGGTCTGAACGCCCTGTTGGAGGGCGAGGAGATCAAGCAGCAACTGTTCGAGTTCGAGCACGATCTGTGGAACTTCTGACACGCCGACGTCGCACCTGAAGCGCAAAGCCCCGGTCCGCCGGGGCTTTGCTATTTTTGCGGCCCTTTCCCAGCGGCTCCCACGGCCAATTCCCCGCGCATGATCACCGTTCAAGGCCTTACGCTCCACTTCGGTCAACGCCCGATGTTCGATGAGGTCTCCTTCTTCATCGGCAACGATGACCGCATCGGGCTCGTGGGCCGCAACGGCGCAGGCAAGTCAACCCTGCTGAAGGTCCTGGCCGGGGCGCAGCCCTATGACAAGGGCACCATCGGCAGGCCCAAGGAACTCACCCTGGGCTACCTGCCCCAGGAGATGGCGCACAACCTGGAGCTCACCCCATGGCAGGTGGCGGCCAAGGCGTTCGAGGAGGCCCTTGCCCTGCAGGCCTCGCTGGAACGCATCGAGAAGGACCTGGAGAAGGCCACCACCGACGAGGAGGCCATGGAGCTCGCCACGCTCCTTGCCCATGCACATGAGCGCCTGAACACCATCGGTGCCGCCGACCACGACATGCAGATCGAACGCATGCTGAAGGGCATCGGTTTCGTGGGCACCGACATGCACCGCCTGATGAGCGAGCTGAGCGGCGGTTGGCGCATGCGCGCTGAGCTGGCCCGCCTGCTCCTGATGCAGCCCGACCTGCTGCTGCTGGACGAGCCCACCAACCACCTCGACCTGCCCGCCATCCAATGGCTGGAGGACCTGTTGCGGACCTATCCCTCGGCGCTGGTCCTGATCTCGCACGACAAGACCTTCCTGGACCGTCTCACCAAGCGCACCATCGAGGTCACCGGAGGTCGTATCATCGACCGCAAGGCATCGTGGAGCCAGTACGTGGAACTGCGCAAGGTGGAACGCGAGCAACAATCGGCCGCCGCCAAGGACCAGCAGCGGTACATCAGGGAGACCGAGGCCCTCATCAACAAATTCCGCGCGAAAGCCAGCAAGGCCGCCTTCGCCCAGAGCCTAATCACCAAGCTGGAGAAGCTCGAGCGCATCGAGGAGGAGGACGAGGACCTGCGCAAGATGCTTGTGAAGTTCCCTCCTGCTCCCAGCTCGGGCAAGCTGGTGTGCGAGGTGAGGAACGTGAGCAAGAGCTACGGGGACAAGCACATCTTCCGAGGCGCTGAGTTGACCATCGCCAAGGGCGAGCACCTGGCCCTCGTGGGTGCCAACGGCACCGGCAAGTCCACCCTGGTGCGCATGATCATGGGCGAAGAGGCCCACGAGGGCGAGATCCGCCTGGGTCACAATGTCATCGTGGGCTACTATGCACAGGACATGCCCGAACGCATGAGCCCGCAGCGCACCGTACTGGAGACGGCTGAGGATGCGGCCAGCGAGGAGAACCGGGTGCGGGTGCGGGCCATGCTGGGGGCTTTCATGTTCAGCGGCGAGGACGTGGACAAGAAGGTGAAGGTGCTCAGCGGCGGGGAAAGGGCGCGCCTGGCCCTTTGTTGCATGCTGTTGAAGCCGCTCAACTTCCTCATCCTCGATGAACCCACGCACCACCTCGACATACAGAGCAAGGACGTGCTGAAGGAGGCGCTGAAGAACTACGAAGGAGCCTTCCTGCTGGTAAGCCACGACCGCGACTTCCTGACCGGTCTCACCACACGCATCCTGGAGCTCGATGAGCTGCGCATCCGCGACCAGCACATCGACATCCTTGAACTGATCGAGAAGCGCAAGGCCCTGCAGACCGCCGATATCGGTCGATCCTCTGCCCGTGTGAAGGAGGAGAGGAAGGACAAGGGTGACCAACGGGACCGCAGGGACCGCGAGAAGGAGCGGCGCAAGGCACAGAACACTGTCGAGCGGCTTGAGAGGCAGCTGGCCGGGTTGGAGGCGGAGGAGAAGGCCCTGCAGGCCGGGGTGATGAGGACCGGCATCTCCAGCGAGGAACTTCAGCAGGGCTATGCGAAGCTCGGCGAGCTGGCGCAGCGGATCGCGTCGGTGATGCAGGAGTGGGAGGCGGCCTCCGCCGAGGTCGAGGCACTTGGTGAAGAGGCCTGATGCCGCCTGCCATTGGGGACACAAGCCCATGTTCCCGCCGAGTGGGAAAAGATTTCTGTCGTATGCCGATCGGATCTTGTACCTTTGCGGACCATTGCGGGGTGGAGCAGATGGTAGCTCGTCGGGCTCATAACCCGAAGGCCGCAGGTTCGAGTCCTGCCCCCGCTACAAAGAGCCCGGTGAATGCGCCGGGCTCTTTTCGTTGAAGCATGCCCCGTTGGGTGTACGCGCTGTACTCACCTGACCACGATAGGATCTACGTGGGAGAGACCAGTGAAGTGGACGACCGTTTTCGGTCGCATAACGAACTGGCCACAAAAGGTTGGAACGTGCGCTATCGTCCATGGGTCATTCTGTTCACGGAGGAATGTTCGGATAGAGCACACGCAGGAACAAGGAGAAACAACTAAAGTCAGGATCGGGTAGGGAATTCCTTCGCTCTTTATCGGGGTAGCTCGTCGGGCTCATATCCGCCGCACGGCGGACGCAGGTTCGAGTCCCGCCCCCGCTGCGAAGGGTGGCCCGCTCGTCCCGAGGCCTCGGGAGGCCGGGCTTTCACGTTGGGGACCGGTATCAGGCGTTCCCTGCCGATCTTCGCAAGGAGCATGACCATGGCACACAAGGCCGGATACGTCAACATCATCGGTGAGCCCAACGTGGGGAAGAGCACCCTGCTGAACGCGTTGCTGGGCGAACAGTTGGTGATCACCAATCCGAAGGCGCAGACCACGCGCCACCGCATCCTGGGCATCCTCAATGGCGAGGAACACCAGTTGGTCCTCAGCGATACGCCCGGCATCCTCGAGCCACAGTACCGCATGCAGGCCGCCATGATGCGCGCCGTGGAGGAGGCACTGCAGGATGCCGACCTGCTCATCGCCCTGGTGGAGGTGGGCCAGCGGCCCGAACGCTCCGAACGCCTCATCGAACGCGTGCATCGGTATAGTGGCCCCCTGCTGGTGCTGGTGAACAAGGCCGATGCCGGCACGGCTGAAGCCGTTGCGCTGGCATGTGCCGGCTGGCAGGAGGTGTTCCCGGCCGCCAAGGTGGTGGCCATCAGCGCGCTCCATGGCCTCAATGTCGACGAGCTCCGCAGCTACCTCATCGCCCAATTGCCCGAGCATCCGCCCTATTTCGACAAGGAGGACCTCAGCGACCGCAACATGCGCTTCTTCGTGAGCGAGATGATCCGCGAGAAGGTGCTGGCCTTCTACAAGCAGGAGATCCCCTACAGCACCCAGGTGGTGGTGAACAGCTTCGAGGAGGGGGAGGCCCTCACGAAGATCCAGGCCGATGTGATCGTGATGCGTGAAAGCCAGAAGGGCATCATCATCGGACAGGGCGGCAAGGCATTGCGCAAGCTCGGCACTGAAGCGCGCCTGGCCATCGAACGCTTCGTGGGCAACAAGGTGTTCCTTGACCTGCGGGTGAAGGTGGATGAGGACTGGCGCGAGGATGCCACCAAGTTGAAACGTTACGGATATTGAATGCAGCGGAACGTGGCTATGGCTGAGAGGCGAGTGGCGGGCAGGGAGTGGCGGGGGGTGTGACAGCCGGGGGGTAACAGGGCCGGCGGGGATTGAACGCCGGGAGGAACATCGGACGGCGTGCATTCACACGCCGATCGCCACTCAGCCATTGCGATCCGGAACCCTGATCTGATCCCATGAGCAACATCGTCGCCATTGTCGGAAGGCCCAACGTGGGGAAGAGCACACTCTTCAACCGCCTTACCGAAAGCAAGGAGGCCATCACCGACCCCACGGCGGGCACCACGCGCGACCGTCACTACGGCAAGTCGGAATGGAACGGGGTGCTGTTCAGCGTGATCGATACGGGTGGTTATGTGACCGGAAGTGACGACGTCTTCGAGTCGGAGATCCGCAAGCAGGTGGACCTGGCCACGGAGGAGTCCGATGTGGTCCTGTTCCTGGTGGATACCCACGATGGTGTGACGGCCATGGACGAGTCCATCGCGGAACGCCTGCGCCGAACGGAGAAGCCCGTGATGCTCGTGGCGAACAAGGTGGACGAGTCGCGGCACCAGATCAATGCCACGGAATTCTATTCGCTCGGCTTCGGTGAGGTGTACAGCATCTCCTCCGCTTCGGGTGCGGGAACCGGTGAGCTCCTGGATGCCTTGGTGGAGCGTTTCACCAAGCCCACGGAGGAGGAAGAGGCCGATGTGCCGCGCTTCGCGATCGTTGGGAAACCCAACGTGGGCAAGTCGTCCCTGGTGAACGCCCTGCTGGGTCGCGAGCAGAATATCGTGACCCCCGTGGCCGGCACCACGCGCGATCCCATCAACACACGGTGGAAGGTCTTCGGCTTCGATGTGATGCTGCTCGACACCGCCGGCATCCGGAAGAAGAGCAAGGTCAACGAGGACATCGAGTTCTACAGCGTGCTGCGTTCGGTGCGGGCCATAGAGGACAGCGACGTATGCCTGTTGATGATCGATGCACAGGACGGTGTGCAGCAGCAGGACCTGCACATCCTTTCCATCATCCAGAAGAACGGCAAGGGCCTGGTGGTACTGGTGAACAAGTGGGACCTGGTGGAGAAGGAGACCAACACCATGAAGGCCTGGGAGGCGGAGATCAAGGAGCGGCTTGAACCCTTCACGGACATTCCCGTGCTGTTCATCTCCGTGCTGGAGAAGCAGCGCATCCTCAAGGCGATGGAGCTGGCCATGCAGGTGTACGAGGACCGCAAGCGCCGCATACCCACGCGCAAGTTGAACGATGTGATGCTCGCTGTGATCGAACGCCAGCCGCCCCCCATGTACAAGGCCAAGCAGGTGACCATCAAGTTCGTGCAGCAGCTGCCCACGCACGTGCCCACATTCGTCTTCTACTGCAATCTGCCGCAGTACATCAAGCCAAGCTACGAGCGCTTCCTCGAGAACCGTCTGCGCGAGAACTGGCGCTTCACCGGAGTCCCGGTCCGCCTGTTCTTCAGGAAGAAGTAGGGGGGTCAGATCCGCGCCAGTCCCTGCTCAAGGTCGGCGATCAAGGCATCCGGATCCTCGATGCCCACATACAGACGGATCATCGTGAACGGAAGCTCCGTGTAATAGCCGCTGGGTCCCTTCAACGCGCACACCGGCCATTGCAGGCTCTCGTAGCCGCCCCAGCTCACGGCGATGAGGAAGCGTTTCAGGCTGTCGCAGAAGCGTTCCACCGCTGCCTCGTCCGGCGCATCCAGTTCGATGCTCATCAGTCCCGCAACGCGCTTCATCTGCCGGA
>JBIJDX010000238.1:0-4105 GCA_044343855.1 Flavobacteriales bacterium | reverse complement strand
TGGTCGAAATACAGCTCACCGAGCGGTGTGGTGTACAGGCCGAAACCGGCCTTCACGAATGCCTTGTAAAGCATGGGCTGTGGCGCCAGCACGCTGAGCTTGGCCGCAGCGATGCTGTCCACCTTGGTGGGTATCTCCGCCTTCACCGGCAACAGTTCATAGCGCACGGGCAGCGTGGGCAGGATGGTGTCCATTGGCTCGGGTCGCAGATCGATCTTCTGCGCATCGAGCAGCGTGGGACTGTACAGGCCCTGGATGATGTACTCACCACCGGGCTGTGTTCCCTGGCCGCTGACGTGCAACGCCGCGAGTAGCAGGGCGGGTATCAGGATGGCTGATCTCATGGTGCTTACTGTCCGTCGGTGTTGTCGGGAAGGGGTACGGTGATGTCGTCCGGGTCGGGCGGCACCTGCTGCTGGACCTCACTGGCATTGATGGCGTCCAGGCGCTGGCGGGCCTGGGCCACCAGTTCGGGCTCCTGCACATGATCGATGACGCTTTGCAGCGTGGCCTTGGCCTGGAATCGATCGTCCAGCTGCACATACACATCGCCCAGCAGGATGAAGGCACGGGCCTTCCAATGATCGTAGCTCGGATAGCGCTTCACCAGCTCGAACACCTCGGTCTCGGCCTTGCGGTACTGGCCCTGCAGGTGACGGATATAGGCCATGTGGTACTTGGCTTCGGCGCCGAGGTGGTTGGTGCTGGCCGTGCTCACCGCCTTGAACCTGGTGAAGGCGCCGTCGCTGTCATTGTTGGCGAGGGCGCCATGCGCGGCAACAAGACCGGCTTCTGCCTTCAGATCGGAGGTGGCCTGTGTGTTGGCCGTCACGCGCGTGGCCGCCTCACCAGCCTCGCCCATGCGGCCCAGCTCCCTCAGGCAGCGCATCTGCCCCACTTGTGCGGCCAGTGTGTTGCCGGGGAACGTGGCCACCGGCTCCAACTTGCGGAAGTACTCCAACGCCCCCTCCCAACGCTTGTCGCGGAAGAGGATGTCGCTGGCCCCGTACAGGGCGCTCTCCATGAAGTCAGTGCCGTTGCGGGCGATCACAGCCTCAAGGTCGGGCAGGGCCGCTTCGTAGTTGGCCGCGCGGTAGTTGCAATCGCCACGGTAGAAGTGGGCATTGAGCGAGTACGCGCCCTTGGGATACTTGTTCAGGTAGTCACCGAAGGCACCGATGGCCTCCGGGCACTTCTCGTCGAAGTAGAGCTTCTCGGCGCTGCGGTAGTACTTCTCATCAAGGTCCAGGGTGCCGGGGTCCACGAACTGCAGGGAGCGCACATAGGCCTCGTACTCGCTTACGCGCCCCTGCTCCACATGGATGCTCTCCAGCCCGGCCAGCGCATCCCGCGACCCATCCATGGTCGGATACTGCGCCACAATGGCCTTGAAGCCCGCGATGGCCTCGTCCGTTCGCCCCTGGCGCTTGTGGATGAGGGCACGCTGCAGCATGCTCTGGCGCACATGGAGGCTGTTCGGATGCTGGTCGACCACCAGGCTGTAGTATTTCATGGCCTCGGCATCGTTCTCCAGGTTGATGTAGGTCTCACCCAGCTGGAACTTGGCATCGGCGGCATAGCGGGAATCGGGCTTCTCGGCGAGCAGTCCCTTCAGGGTGATGATCTTCTCATTGAACTGGCGCTGCAGACCCTGGCACACACCTTTCTGGTATTGCGCATAGTCACGGTCCGGCGAGCCGGTGCGCATGGCATCATCGTACCACTTCACAGCCTGTGCATTGTCCTTCAGAACGAAGTGACAGTCACCGACGCGCAACATGGCATCGGCCCGCTGGCGCGCTTCGCCGCTGCGCCCGGCCACGTATCGGCGGAATGATGTCGCGGCCTCGTCATATTGCTTCAGCTTGAAGAAGGTGTATCCCATGCCGTAACCGGCCTGTTCGTACAACTCGGTGCTGTAGGCTCCGGGCGAGTTGCGCAGGTCATCATACTTCCGCAGCGCGGCCGCCATATCACCCTGCCCATAGTAACTCTCAGCCATCCAGAAGTGGGCCCGGGCGTTCACCTCCTGGCTCACCGGATAACGCAACGCACGCTCGAAGAAGAGCGCCGCATCGGCATACTTGCGGCCTTCATAGAGCTCCACCCCGCGGTCGTAGGCCAGCTTCTGGTAGGCCTCCTTCAGGCGCAGGTCCTTGTTCTGGATCTCATCCAAAGCGGCCAGCGCATCCTCGTAGTTCCTCGTCTTCAGGTACACGTTCAGCAGGAACTCGTACGCCTCGTCCTTGCGCGGCGTGTTGGGATAGGTGCGCAGGTAGTTGCGCAGGGCGTTGATGGCCTCGTGGTACGGATCGAAGCTCAGCTCGTAGCTCAGCTTGGCGTAGTTGAACAGCGCGTCCTCCTTCACCTTCACATCGCTGCCGATGTCGAAGGCCTTCTTGAAGGCGTTGCGTGCGTAGTTCTTTTCGTTCAGCTTCAGGTAGCAATCGGCCATGTGGTAGGTGGCCAGCTGGGCGATGCTGTCGGTGCCATTGGCCACCAGGTTGAACTCGGCGAGTGCCTTCTGGCAGTCGCCGCTGCGGTAGTACGCATAGCCCAGGATGTAGCGGTCGCCGCGCTCCACGCCAACCCGTTGCACGCTTTTCTGCAAGTAGGGAATGGACTCGGCATAGTTGCCCCGGCGGTAGTTGGCCTCGCCCGCCAGGCGGTTGATCTCGTTGATGCGCTTGGTGCCTTCGGGGTCCTCCAACAACGGCTTCACATAGGCATTGAGCTCGTCGTATTTGCCTTGCAGGAAGAGGATCTCCGCGATGTAGAAGGGCACCACCTTGCGGAAGTTCTCATCGCTCTCCAAACTGCGGAAACCGGAGAGCGCGGTCTCGTAGTTGCCGCGTTCGTACTGGATGTGGGAGGCATAGTAGCGGCTGGGCGTGGCGTAGAGCCCGGTGCCGTTCTGCACCTCGGTGAACTCCCCCAACGCCCTCTCCTTGTCGTTCTCTTGGAAGTAGGCATAGCCACGCTTGAAGCGGTATTCCTCCAGTTCCCCGGGATCCAGCGCGAAGCGGTCCACCTGATCGCTCCAGGCCAGCGCCTGCCTCCACTTCTTCCCGGCGAAGGTGTGCTTGAACAGCTCGAAGCGCACCGCACCGATGTGCAGGTCCTCCGGGTGCTCGGCCATGAAGGTGGTGAGGCGGTAGCCCGCGTCATCGTTGAACAGGCGCACGGCACACAGTGCGGCATGGAACTCGGCCTCCACACGGGCGGGGTCGTGCGGATCGGGGATGCGTGCGATCACGCGGGCCAGCTCGTACTGCGCCGCGCCGTACTTGGCCATGCTGAAGAGTTCCAGCGCGTTGACCAGGTCGGCATTGGCATGCTCGTAGTGGGCCGGTCGCTGGGCCATGGCCCCTCCTGCGGAGGTGAGCAACAAGGCCAGCAGTACAGCTCGTTTCGCCATCATGGGACGTTGCTTCATCAAGTGGTCAAAGTTCTCGGGCGCTGCGGGGGCGGGGGTCGGCGCGCGGGTGTACTTATCCACGCGAACGTGTTCACCCGGGGGGAGTGATGCAACTTCGGTGCCGGAGCTTCACGGACAGGAACGTCACCTGGTCGGGGAGCATTGCGTTCGGGCGCTCGAGAGGGCGTAGAACGGCACCCCGACGAGGTGCCGTTCTCAAAGGACAGGAGCTGGCCTACCGCATCACCTTTACCGCCTTCTTCACCAGCGGTTCACCATCCAGCAGCAGCGTCACGTAGTACACGCCAGGGGTAAGGTCGTTGGTCTCCCAGTTGTAATGGTAGGCACCGGCCTCCAAGGTGGCGTCCTGCAACACCTTCAGGGCCTTGCCATCCGCGCTGTTGGCCAGCAGTTGCATGCGGCCCGCACGCTCCAGGCGGTAGTGCAGTGTGGTGCGCTCGGTGAAGGGATTGGGCTGGATATGCAGGTGGCGCGCATCACCTTCCAGGGCCTTGTTCAGGTCGTCGGGCGTGTTGGCGGGCGGTGTGGTGAATAGGCGGATATTGCCGGGGGTGGCGGCGCAGCAAGCGGCGAGGGCTTCGCGTATTTGGGCGAGTTCTTCGCGCATAGCACTCAGTACTTCATCCTGGGCAGCGATGCGGGCATCCTGCTCGGCCAGGCGATCGG
>JBIJDX010000237.1:0-4123 GCA_044343855.1 Flavobacteriales bacterium | reverse complement strand
GCGTTGGCCGCGCACTGGTCGGTGTTGGCGGTCTCGGCGAAGGCATCGGCCACCACGGCGTCGGTGGGGATGTGCAGCTTCACGCCCTTCGCCCCGGCCTCCTTGATGATGCCGCGCGCGGTGTCGAGCAGGTCATCCTCCACGAGGCTGGCGCCGGTCTGGCCGCCCATGGCCTTCACGAAGGTGTTGGCCATGCCACCGCCGATGATCAGCTCATCGCATTTGCCGATGAGGTTCTGCAGCACCTCGATCTTGCTGCTCACCTTGCTGCCGCCCACGATGGCGGTCATGGGACGCTGCGGGTTGCCGAGCACCTTGCCCACGCTGTCGATCTCGGCCTGCATGAGGTAGCCGAACAGCTTGGCGGTGGGGAAGAACCTGGCCACGATGGTGGTGCTGGCGTGGGCGCGGTGGGCCGTGCCGAAGGCGTCGTTCACGTACACATCGCCGAGCGCGCTCAGGCTCTTGCTGAAGGCCTCGTCGCCGCCCTCCTCCTCGGGGTGGAAGCGCAGGTTCTCCAGCACCAGCACCTCGCCGGGCTGCAGCGCTGAGGCCTTGGCGGTGGCGTCGGGGCCCACGCAGTCGGTGGCGAAGAGCACGGGCCGGCCGAGCAGGCTGCTCAGGTGCTCTGCCACGGGCTTCAGGCTCATGGCGGGGTTCACCTTGCCCTTGGGGCGGCCCAGGTGGCTCATGATGATGGCGCTTCCGCCGTCCTTCAGGATCTTGTTCACGGTAGGCACGATGGCGCGGGCGCGGGTGTCATCAGTCACCCTGCCGGTGGCGTCCTGGGGTACGTTGAGGTCCACGCGGACAAGGGCTTTCCTGCCGGCGAAGGAGAAGGTGTCCATGGTGAGCATGCCTGGTGTTCGGGCGATGTGACGCTATGCCGAACGCGGCGCGAAAATACTGGCCGGTGGCGGATGGATGCGTGTTCCATGGTTACGCGTTCCGTGCTGGAATGCCCGGGCGTACCAACACACCACCATACAACACGCCAACCTCTCTCTACTTTCGTCCCGTGCTCTTCACCCGGGTCATCGGTCACGCCACGCTGAAGGCGAAGCTCATCGGCAACATCCGCGAGGGCCGCGTGCCGCATGCGCAGCTGTTCATGGGTCCGCGCGGCAGTGGCAACCTGCCTCTTGCACTGGCCTACGCACAATACCTGCTGTGCGAACAGCGCGCCGAGGTGGACAGCTGCGGAGCCTGCCCCAGCTGCCTGCAATTGGCCAAGCTGGAGCACCCGGACCTGCACCTGGCCTTCCCCATCTTCTTCTCCGACAAGGCGAAGGTGTGCGAGCCGTTCCTCGGCAAATGGCGCAGCTGTGTGCTGGAGCAGCCCTACCTCGACGCGGACCTGTGGCGCGACCACATCGAGAGCGATAACAAGCAGCTGCGCATGGGGGTGGAGATCGCCGCGGAGATCCAGCGGAAGCTGTCCCTGCGCTCCTTCCGCGGTGGCTTCAAGGTGATGCTCATCTGGCTGCCCGAGCTGATGAGCGGTGAGGCGGCCAACAAGCTGCTGAAGGTGCTCGAGGAGCCGGAACCCAGCACGGTGTTCCTGCTGGTGGGCAGCGATGCCGACCAACTGCTGGCCACCATCGTCAGTCGCGCGCAGCTGGTGAAGGTGCCCGCCCTGCGCCCCAAGGAGCTGGCCGCAGCCCTGCGCGGGGTGGTGCCCGAACTGGGCGAGGAGGAGGCCTTCGCACTGGCGTTGCGCAGCGAGGGCGACCTGTTGGAGGCGCTGGCCATGGCCGAAAAGCAGGAGGAGGAGCTGTTCATCTTCTTCCGCGACTGGCTGCGGGCCTGCTACCGCAAGGAAGTGGTGAGCGCGGTGGACTTCGCCGATGGTTTCCAGAAACTGGGCCGGGAGCGCCAGAAATCGCTGTTCCGCTACGGCCTGTTCCTCATCCGCCAATGCGTGCTGCACTGGCAGCAGGTGCCCGAACTGGTGCGTGTGGTGGGGCAGGAGGCGGAGTTCGTGCAGAACTTCAGCAAGCTGCTCACCGACCGCAACGCCGACCGCATCCGGCAGGAGCTGGAGACCGCCCACGTGCATGTGGAGCGCAACGCCAACCCCAAGGTGCTCTTCGTGGACCTGAGCTACCGACTGATGGGTCTGTTGCGGGGGAAGGGGTAGGTCCCAGCTAAGAACAGGAGTTCCAGGGGAAGGAATTAAGATCGCATGGTCAGCCGGCTCAATGAAGGTAGGAAAAGGCGTTGAATAGCTTTGGGCTTTCAATTTGATCTGGTGAATAGAGCACCGGCTGCGACCCCTTCGGGGTCGGAATGCATACGCGACAACAACGCCCTACGGGCTACATGCTATGACCCCTCCGGGGTCAACACGCGCGGTTTTGTTGGTACGACCCCGGAGGGGTCACAGCATGTTGAACTGGCATCTACAGCGGGATCACGACCCCGGAGGGGTCGCAGCCGGGGTTGTAACCACATTGCTCCGGATACGGCTCAACGTATCATAGCCGCTTCTGGCTTCGCCTCCCATGGTCACCGCCGACCATCGCGCACGACGATCGGTCGTTGCATTGATATGTTCGTGATCTTGTATCTTTATGTGAATGGAAGCCAAGCTCACCATCCGGATCGACAAGGCCACGCTTGAAAAGGCCAAGCAATACGCCAAGGCCAACCACACCGATCTGGACCGGTTGATCGAGAACTACTTGGCCAGGCTTGTCGCTCCCTTGACCACTGAACAGGAGTTGGATATTTCCCCCTTTGTGCGCAGTTTGGCCAGCAAGGTGAAGTCGTCCGAGACGATCAATGCCAAACAGGCCTACCGCGAACATTTGTATCGGAAGTACCGGTGAACAGGACCTCCCAAGGCCGTTCAGTAGTACACCGCGCTGGGGTCGGATATGGATGTGCTTGTGACCCGCAACACCAGCGATCTCAAGGTGCCTCGAAGAGCCTCGAACGGATGGTGCGCGCCGCAATCGTTCGCCCGGACAAGGCGCTCCGAGGTAAGGATACTGGAGCAAAGTATCCGATCGAGGAGAAACGAAGTATGGGCGAATGAGAGCAAGCGATGACCGCCATGCGCTATTGCCATGAACGCCGCCGGAGCGAGGTTCTTCGAGGCGCCCTTGTAAGCAAGCGGAGCTTCCCGTGATCACGCCGGATGCCTTCCTGAAGTCGTTTTCGGGTCGTTGAGCCCTTTGGCTCCACGCTGGCCCGGTACCCTTCGGTATCCACCGCACCCCCCGTCCGCCCTATCTTCGCCCCAAGCCCGTGGTGATAACGGCCGCAAGCAGCAGGACATGGCGTGTACAGGATGCAGCAGTGGAGCGGATGGCAAACCCGCCGGGTGCAAGAGCAATGGCTACTGCAGTTCCAGCGGCTGCAACAAGCTGGGGGTGTTCGATTGGCTTGCCGGAGTGCCCATCGCCGCAGGTCAGCAGCCCTTCGATGGGGTGGAGGTGCGCTTCAAGAACACCCGCAAGGCCTTCTACCGCAACACCAGCGGCCTGCAGCTGATGCCCGGCGACTTGGTGACCGTGGATGCGGCGCCCGGCTACGACATCGGCATGGTGAGCCTCACCGGTGAACTGGTGCGTGCCCAGATGGAACGCCGCAATGTGAGCGGAGAGACCTACGACCTGCGCAAGGTGCTGCACAAGAGCACCCAGGAGGAGATCGACCGCTGGCACGCAAGCCGCAGGCGGGAGGATGAGACCATGTTCGCCGCCCGCCAGCTGGTGCGTGATGCGCGGCTGGACATGAAGGTGACCGACGTGGAATACCAGGCCGATGGCACCAAGGCCATCTTCTACTACGTGGCCGAGGAACGCATCGACTTCCGCGGCATCCTGCGCACCATGAGCGACCGCTTCAAGGTGCGTGTGGAGATGAAGCAGATCGGTGTGCGGCAGGAGACCGGCCGCATCGGTGGCATCGGGAGCTGTGGCCGGGAGTTGTGCTGCAGCACCTGGCTCACCGACTTCCGCAGTGTGTCCACCAGTGCCGCCCGCTACCAGCAGCTGGCCCTCAACCCCCAGAAACTCGCCGGCCAGTGCGGCAAGCTCAAGTGCTGCCTCAACTACGAGCTGGACATGTACATCGAGGCGATCAAGAGCTACCCCAGCCAGAACGCCAAGCTGAA
>JBIJDX010000236.1:0-4137 GCA_044343855.1 Flavobacteriales bacterium | reverse complement strand
CAGGCGTTGGCGATGATCGTCCTGCGCTGCCCCCAGGCGATGGTGGCGGTGAGGAAGCCGATCACCTCGGCATCGGTGCGCTCGGTGAAGGAGTGCGGCAGCTGGATGGGGTCGTCATCGATGAAACCCGGACGTGCATGGCGATCATAGGCGTCATCAAGCAATTCCCTGAGCGGGGCCCGGTGCGCTGGCAGTTCGTTGCTGTCCATTCACAAGGGCCGGGTGGTGGCGGGCAGAGCCTCCTGCAGGACCGCCGCAAGGCGGAGGTATCCCTGTGCGTTCAGGTGCAGGCCGTCGAAGGTGAAGGCAGGGTCGATGAGGCCATCCTTTCGCAACACGCTGTCAAGGTCCAGGTATGTAACCCCACGACCCTTGCACAGGGCAGCGAGGTCCATGTTCACGGCATCGATGTCGTCCTGCACCGCTGGCATGGCATTGGGTGGAATGGAAAGGACGAACAGGTCGACGCGGGCAGCCACGCATGCAGCCACCATGGCAGACATGTCGTTGCGCGTTTCATGCCGCGAACGCTCCTGGAACAGGTCGTTCACCCCGGCCAGAAGCACGATGGCACGGGGTCGTGCGGCGAGCACTGCGGGAAGGCGTGACCGTACATCCGCAGTGGTCTCCCCGCTGATGCCCCGGTTCACGACGCGCCATCCCATGAGCAGTTCCTGGTGGGGGAAGTACTCCATGTGGCTGTCGCCCAGAAGCACGATGGCATCCTCCTGAATGGGCACCAACCTGAACAGGTCCTCCTTGGCCTCGGTGCGGGTTTGCTGTACGATGTCAGGCAGCACGCCCCTGTTCCTTCCGCGCAACGCCTTGTAAGCCACCCAGGCATTCAGCATCAACGAGACCGAGAGGGCCGCAACCAGCAGATGCGAGCGTTGAATGGGCATCGGTTCCTGCTGTGCCGGGCACGCCTCACTGCCCGAACAGGGGGAACGAGCTCATGTCCTGGATGGTGTAGTCCGTGGTGGAGAAGAGCGATCCGTTCACCCTGCCTTGCACCAGATCACGCGTGTACATCACCACTTTCTCGTTGCCATCAGCGCTGTGCCACGTATTCTCCATCATCAGGCCTCCCATGCCGCCACGCTGCCAGCCTTCCGTTCCCTTGCCTCCGAGCATCTCGTTCAGCACCGACATCATGTCCCACTTCACGTCCTCGGCCACCCAGGCCTCTCCGCGCCCTTTCGGGTCGCTGTACACGTATTTGCGGCAAGCGACCCCGTCGATCACCCTGGTCTCATTGGTCCGCTCCATTTTGGCATCCTTCGCAGGACCGGCAGTGCCACCTTCCACCGTCATCTTCATCATCTTCATCCTGATACCCGACCGCCGCCCGTTGTCGTCCGTCATCAGCGTGTACATGAACCGGCCCTTCAGGTCGAACACCACCCGTGCCTCTTCCTTGCCAGCGGAATTCGGCACCATTGCCATGCCATCGGGCTTGAAGGCCATCATCACGTTCGCCGGGCTGTCGTTCTCCTCCTTGCCGTTCCGGTAGGTATGCACCTCCATCCGGTAACTTCCAGTGAATGTGAGAGGAACAAAGGGGTCCCTGTTCTCTTCCACGCTCAACTTCTGCTGGCTTCCCTGCTGCTCCATCGCTTTCCGCATGAGCTCCTCCATGCTTTGCGCCGAAAGGTTCGCGGCGGCCAGCCATGCGAGCAGGGGTAGGGTAATGGATCTCATCGCGTAAGGATCGGTTGTTGTGTTCAAAGCTACGAGCCATCCACGAAACTGCAGCCCGTACGGGCGGTGCTCACCTGCGCTTGTAGGGAGCCCTGAACGTTGCAGCAAGGTCCGCTTCACCGCGCTGTTCATGGGCGCTAGCCAGCAGTTCACGAACACGCTGGAGGCCGGGTTCGATGGCAAGCGCACGCTGCCCGTAGGAGATGCATTCATCCAATTCCCCCCGGCGCAGGTGAACAAGGCACAGGTTGGTGAGGGCCATTTTGTTGCGAGGTTCCAACTGTAGAGCCTGCCCGAAACAGGTGAGTGCCGGGCCCGTGCGCCCCACAGCCGCATGCAGGCTGCCCAGGTTGATGAGGGCCAGAATGCTCGGTTTGGCTGCGATGGACCGCTCGTAGAGCCGGACTGCGGTGGCTGTATCACCCTGCATCGCCATGATGAGGCCCAGTTTATAGTTCGCGTTCCAATTGTCCGGCATTATGGCGACGCTTTCCTGCAGATGGATGATGGCACTGTCCACCAGCGCAGCACGCCGCGCGGGGTTGGGCTCGCGTTCCGCAAGGTTCATGTAGGCAGTGCCCAGTCCGGCGCGCGTCCTGCTGCTGTTCGGTGCGTTGCGCACCCCCGAGCGATGGAGAGCGAGTTCGTCCCCCCAATCGCCAACACGTGCCATGGTGAGGCCGCTGAACACAAGCACGAGGGCCATGGCAAATGTCCGTGGGAGCACGGACGGCACACGGTCCCCCAGTGCACGGCGTGCGGCATCCCAAAGCAGTATCACCGACATAATGAAACCGACAGATGGCAGGAACAGCGAACGTTCAGCGAAGGTGGTCCCGTTAAGGAAGAAGATGTTGGCTGTGGGGGTGAGCATCACCAGGAAGAACAGCATTCCGAAGGTGATCGCGGGTTTGCGCTTGCGGAACAGGTATGAGGCAACGACCGGGGCACCGATGGCAAGCACGCCAAGCCAGGGACCGACCGCGGCCCAGGAGGTGACGGGGAGCTGGTTGAACGAATAGTCCCAGCTCAGCGGGTGCGGAACGAACATCAGCTTGACATGCAACCACAGAATTGACGCAACGGTGGCAGCATGCGAAAGAGCATCCGGCGCCCCGTAGAGCACATTCTCGAGTACCGATGTCTCGATCGCCGCGTCGATATGACCAATGGCCGCATGCCGGGCCAGGAGGAAGAAGGCGAGCGCGAAGCCGAAGGGAATGATCGGTCCAAGGTCGCGTACATCGCGAACCCCGCCCGCGAACCACGCGTAAATGCCGAACACCGCGAGGAAGGCCGCCGTGCTTTCCTTGGAAAAGAGCGCTAGGACGTAGAGCGCAGTGCCACCCACCAGATGGCGTCGACGGTTCGTGGGGGCCTCCAACGCGCGGGTGAACAGCAGCAGGGCGCCTAGGCAGAACAAGGCGGCGAGCAGTTCGTCCTGGCCCTTCACATTGGCCACCACCTCGGTATGGATGGGGTGGATGATGAAGAGCAATGCGGTTACCCACGCCAGCTGCTTAGGCAACCCCATGTACAGACCCTCCAGGAGGCGCAGCACAAGCATACAGACCCCCGCGTAAAGCAGCAGGCTTACGAGGTGGAAGGCACCTGCGTCATTACCGAACAGTGATCTCTGCAGTGCGAACACCGCCATGGTCACCGGGCGATAGACCTGGAAATTGGAACCTGCAAAATGAGTGAGGCTTCCTTGGGTGAACGCCTTGGGGATGCCTGGTAGACCCTGTTGGACGAGCGGGTTCTGTAGGATGTACAGATCATCATCCAGCACGAATCCATGGGAAAGTGAACGCCCGTAAAGGATGATGATCACCAGGGCCATGATGGCCCAAGGCCAGTGGGAACTGGTCGCCTTCGGCGCTGTGGTTCGCCTGTTGCGGTCGGAGCGTGCCATTGATCGAGCTGGTTGAAAAGTAATCCTCCGGCCTTATCGCTGTGTTAACGAACGGGAAAGTGGCGGCACTCGTCCGAACACGTCAGATCACACCGTCCTTCATCACCAACCGCCGATCAGCCATCTCCGCCAATTCCTCGTTGTGGGTCACGATGACGAAGGTCTGGCCAAGTTCCTTGCGCAGGTCGAAGAACAGCTGGTGAAGCTCCCTCGCATGCCCCGAATCGAGGTTGCCGCTGGGTTCGTCCGCGAGCACCACGCCGGGACTGTTGAATAGCGCCCGGGCCACGGCCACCCGCTGTTGCTCGCCACCGCTCATCTGGTTGGGCTTGTGGGTGGCGCGCGAGCTGATGTTAAGGCGTTCCATCAGCTCCCTGGCACGGGGTTCGCAGTCTGCCATGCCACGCCCGCCGATCAGCCCCGGCATCATCACGTTCTCCAGCGCCGTGAACTCCGGCAGCAGGTGGTGGAACTGGAACACAAAGCCGATGTGACGGTTGCGGAACGCGCTCAGGGCCTTG
>JBIJDX010000235.1:0-4168 GCA_044343855.1 Flavobacteriales bacterium | reverse complement strand
TACTTTTAAGTCGTCTATGTCTTTAATAGCTGAATAAACTTTATGATTAATAATCTCTTGTCTTAAGGGTTCAATTGTCTTTTTTATTTTTTCAATTTGAGTTGTCATTATTTCCCTTTTTTATTACAAGATTAACATTTTAAATGAACAAATGTTTGAATTGTTATGCTTTCATTGAGGTCTGCCACAATTACTGCTAACTTGTCGGTTGTACCTGTATGTGGTTTATTTCTCCTTCATGCGGAGCACGAGCGTGGGTACTAGTTCACTATTGGGGAGGGGAAAACCACATAGGCGCTCACAGGTCCAGGTTGTCCAGCGGACTGCGGATCTTGCCAATGGCCTTGGTGCTGACATGGGTGTAGATCTCGGTCGTTTTGGACGAACTGTGCCCTAAGAGGGTCTGAATATAACGGAGATCCGTGCCATTCTCCAAAAGATGCGTGGCAAAAGAGTGCCGCAGTGTGTGTACAGTGGCCGGAGCTGTGATCCCGGCTTTCTTCTTCGCCTGCTTGAAGACCTGTTGTACGCTGGTGTCCGAGTACTTGGCTCCCTGGGTTCCCTCGAAGAGGTAGTGCCGTGGCGCGTAGGACGTCAGGTACTCCTGCAACAGCGCCAGCAGCTTTTCGCTCTGCAGCGATACCCGGTCCTTGCCGCCTTTGCCACCGCGTATCAGCACTTGCTTGCGTTCAGGGATGATGTCCGTGCGTTCCAAGGCGATCAATTCCCCCAGCCGCAACCCTGCAGAGTAGATGAGCATCAGGATGCAGCGGTGCTTGAGATTGGTCGGGGCCTTCAGTATGGCAGCCACTTCCTGTTCGCTCAACACCTTGGGAAGCTTCCGTTCGCCTCGTGGCCGCTCGATGAACTTCACGCGATAGGCATCCCCCAGAACATCCTTGTAGTAATACCGCAGCGCATTCACCACTTGGTTCAGGTAGCTGTTGCTCACCTTGCGCGTGGTTGCCAACTCATGCTGATAGGCTTCGATGTCGGCAGCGCTGATGTCCTTCGGGTTTTTCGCAGCATGGTGCTGGAAGAAGAGCTTGGTGGCATTCAGGTAGGTGCCGATGGTATTGGTGCTGTATCGCGCGATCTCCAATTTGCGCTGCATCGCGTTCAGTGCATCCTGTTGCGCCAGGGATAGCGTGGTCAATAGGGTCCGAGGCGGCTTTGCCACCGTTACTGCCGGGCTGCCCTTCCTGCCGTCGGCAGCTTGGTTGCGCGGCGGTAGTGGGATCGCTCGGGCAGGAGCGGCTTCCGCTTTCTTGCGCAAACCGTTCATATCCACCCAGGCCACGCCTTTGAAGGCCGCAAAGATGGCTTGGAGGTGTTCCGGGCTGTTGGGCACGTGCCAGCGCCTGTGGCTGGCGCTCCACGTGGCGCCGGCCTTCTTCGCAGCAGCGATCAACTCCGTATCGTACGGGCAGTTCAACGCGATGCAGCGCCTGGCGTCATGCACCACATGCTCCAGGAGGACCGTCCGTTTGCCGCCTTTTTCGTCCATGGCCGGAGCCCAAGATACTGCGTGGCCTTCGTCTTTCCATGCACGGGTCCCGCTCGCAGTTCACTCCTTCACGAACCCCTTCACCATCCGCCCTTGCGCTGTGGTGAGCACGCAGCGGTAGCTGCCCGCGGGCAGGGCTGCTTGTGTTCGACGATGAATGGTTGAATGATAAAGTGGGGCTTGCGCCTACCTTGGGTGAGCGGAAGCCTGCCCGTCACGCCTTTCATCCGTTGCATGCATGCTCCACTGCTTCCGTCAACGCAGCCCGGTTTGTGCAATACGGTCGGTGGGACTTACAGGTCGTCTGCCATTTTCCACGGGCGTACCTGGCCGCCGCGGTCCACCTTGGCGATGAACGGGCCTTTGTGTTTGCGTGCAAATTGCTTGATCCGATGGCGCGCCTTGACGAAGGCCTCGGCGTTGTCGGCTCCTTTCATGTTCGCTGCGTTCAACGCGAACACCATTGCACCGGTGCGTTTCACCACGGCCTTTTCAAGCGGATTGCGGCCGATGGATGGGTCCTTCGTGAGAATGAGACTGCCTTTTGCAGCCTCGGATCTCAGCCATTCCGTATCCGCGGTGTGCTGTGCATACAGGTCATCATGGCATACCACTGTTTCCCCTGCGTTCCTCAATGCATCGGGCACTTGGTGTCTTCCGAGGCCGCGGTCCACGAAGAAGATGGGCTGCCGGCTCGTCACGCGGCCCGGCCGCTTGAACGCACCACCTCCTCAATGAGATCGGCCGGCTGTTCGTAGTCGGCTGCAAGCGATGATATGGATTCACCGGCTTGCCAGCGTTGCACCAACGAAGCGATGGGTATGCCGGTATGGGCCAATACCGGACGGCCGAACGCGATCTGCGGATCGATTTCGATGACCGGTACCTGTTCCGGGTCCTCCTTCAGGCTGCGCACCAAGGGGAACAGTTTCAGGGGTGCGCCCAGCGGGTCGCGCTCAATGCGTTCCAGATAACCACGCACGATCTCGCGTGGCTGAAGTTGGCGGCTACCGCTCGCTGACATGTAGTCATCCAGCTGCTCCACGAACAGATCCACACGGTCCGTGAACAGTTGCTGCTCTGCCAAGGGACGCTTCACCCCCAGCTCTTTGATGAGGAACGCAATTGTGCTGCGCACGATCGGCATCGGCACCTTGTACTCGCGCCTGGTTAGCGAGAGCACGTGCAGTTCCACGAGGTTGGTGAACGAAAGCAGTTTATTGCGCCTGTCAACCGGTGTGATGACCGGTGGCAGGAACTTGTCCTTCCCGGCAGCATCGGTGTAGCGCTGCCCAAAGCACCAGCAGCGCACCGTGCTCAGGGGGATGCGCAGGTACCGCGCAGCGTCGCCCGGGGTGTAGGCGGGCATGTTGCGTACATTGCTCATGGGTGCGTGGGCCATTGGAACGAAGCGCGCGTGCTACGCTCCGTGTTCCAAAAGTAATGGTTCACTCCTTCACGAACCCCTTCACCATCCGCCCTTGCGCTGTGGTGAGCACGCAGCGGTAGCTGCCCGCGGGCAGGGCCTGGAGGTCCAGCCGGGCGGTGGTGCCGGTGAGCTGCTGCTGGAGCACGGTGCGGCCCAGGGCATCGTGGATGTGCATGGTGACGGGGCCGGTGCCGGCGGGCAGGGTGAGGGTGAGCTGCTCCTGCACAGGGTTGGGGTGCACTGCCACTCCGCTCAGGGTACCATGCACATCGCTGGATGACGCGTCGCTGACAGCGGTGGTGGTGCAGATGACAGCGTTCAGATACTGCCAGATCTCGTTGTTGTACACCGTTGGCACGAAGATGCCCGCGGTGGGCAGATCGCCCATGCGCACCACCACCAGACCGGTGCCGGGTGATACATTGATGAGCTGGCCGTTCTTGCCCAAGGCGTTGTAGCAGTCCTGCGGGGCATCGGGCATCAGGGGACCGGGCAGCAGGAAGTCCACGCCGGGCAGCAGGTAGCTGCTTTGGCCGTTGAGCCACCACAGGTAGCCGTAGGCGGGGTTCAGCGCCTGCGAGGGGGTGGTCATGGCGGAGAAGTACGCCTGGTCGGTGAGGATGGGCGTGCCGTTCCAGCTGCCGCCACCCAGCGCCAGCAGACCGAAGCGGGCCATGCTGCGCGGCCGGCTCACGAACACGTTATTGAAACCGATGGGGAAGTAGAGCCCGGTGATGCCGGTGGTGGTGGTGAGCCGGCTGTTGAAGAACGTGTTGAGCGGCTGTCCCGTGGCGCTTTCAAGCACACCGTCCAACAGGGTGTAGGGTGCGTTGTGGTAGGCCCAGCGTGTGCCGGGCGCGGCGAGGTGGGTGAGGCACTCCGGGTCCGTGCAATCCAGATCCCCGCTGTCGTCCAGGCCCGTGGTCATGGTCAGCTGGTTGCGCACGGTGATGGCGACTTCCTGGTCCGGGGTGCAGCTGGTCCATCCCGCACCGAGGTAGCTGCCGGTGGGGGCATCAAGGTCCAGCAGGCCTTCCTGGTGGGCGATGCCGGCAAGGAATGCGGTGAGGCTCTTGCCCGCGCTGGCCCAATACCACACGCTGTCCGTGGTGAAGGTGCCGAAGTAGCGTTCAAGCACGATGCGGCCGTCCTTGAGCACGATGAAGGCCTTGCTGTTGCTCTCCTCCAGGAAGGAGTAGAGGGCGGGCAGCTGATCGGTGCACCAGCCAAGG
>JBIJDX010000244.1:0-3867 GCA_044343855.1 Flavobacteriales bacterium | reverse complement strand
GAGGGAAGGCCCTACAACATCTACTCGGACGGCCTGCGCATCCACACCACCATCGACCGGCGGATGCAGGCCTACGCCGAATGGGGCCTCCAGGAACACCTGCGCACGGAGCTGCAGGATGACCTCTTCAAGGACCTTGCGCGCAAGAAGAACAGGCCGTTCGACAACCGTGTGAGCGAGGAGGACATCGCGGGCATCATGAACTCGGCCAAGAAGCGCAGCGTGCGGTATGCCGTCGCCACGGGGCGGCAATGCGGGCTGTGCGGACGACCGGAGCGTGCCATTGAGCGGGTGATGCGCAAGGGGGTGAAGCACTATCACTGCAGGCTGGACCGGGGGGGCTGTGACAATGAGTGGCCGGTGCGTTCCGAGGCGGAGATCGGCAAGCAGTTCAACACGCCGGTGGCCATGCGCGTGTTCTCCTGGGCCGGCGAAGTGGATACGGTGATGACGCCCATGGATTCCATCCGCTATTACAAGAGCTTCCTGCAGAGCGGGCTGCTCAGCATGGACCCGCGCACGGGATTTGTGAAGGCCTGGGTGGGCGGCATTGACTTTGCGCATTTCAAGTACGACCACGTCGACCTTTCGCGCAGGCAGGTGGGGTCCACCTTCAAGCCCTTCGTGTATGCCACTGCGCTGCGCGAGGGGATGGACATCTGCCATGAGGTGCCCAACCAGAAGGTGTGCTTCGACATGGCCCCCCAGCGCCGCGACTGGTGCCCCTCCAACAGCGACGGCTCCTATGGCGGCATGGTGACCCTGGAGTACGCACTGGCCAACAGCATCAACACCGTCACCGCCTGGCTGATGAAGAAGTACGGCCCGGCATCGGTCACCGTGCTGGCACGCCACATGGGTGTGAAGAGCCACCTGGAGCCCAAGCCCTCGCTGTGCCTTGGCGTGGCCGACCTGTCCCTGATGGAGATCACCGGCGCCTTTGCAGCGTTCGCCAATGCCGGAGTGTACATCGAACCCATCCTCATCACCCGGATCGAGGACAAGAACGGCAACACCATCTATGATGCCATACCGAACACCACGGAAGCCCTTGATGCGGTCACGGCCTACAAGATGCTGAAGATCATGAAGGGTGTCACCGATGGCGCGTACAACCCCAGCACGCGCCGGAGCGGCGGCACGGCATTGCGGCTGCGGTCCAGCTGGGGCGAGCGTGCCAGGTATGCCAACATCAAGTTCCCCACGGCGGGCAAGACGGGCACCACGCAGAACAACAGCGACGGGTGGTTCATCGGCATCACGCCCGACCTGGTGACCGGTGTGTGGACCGGTGCGGAGGACAGGTCGGTGCGGTTCACCAGCACGGCCAAGGGCCAGGGCGCCAACATGGCCCTGCCCATCTACGGGTACTACATGAACAAGGTCTACGCCGATACGAGCATCACCATCAGCACCGGGGACTTCGACCCGCCCGAGGGGTTCGATACATCAACGCTCGATTGCAGGAAGAGCAAGGCGGGAAAGCCTACCGGTGAACCGGATTGGGATTGATGGGGCTGAATACGGGACCCGCCAACGTGTAGGAGCCTGGCCCAACTGCGCGTAGCCTGCGGCTAAGTGCCACTTCGTAGGTCGCCGTACTTGACCTTCCACTGGTAGAACGTGGGATGGCTCACGCCGTTCTCCCGGCAGAGGTCGGCGGCCTTGTTGCCAGCTTCATGCTCGCGCAGCATCGAAACGATCTGCGCTTCCGTCCACTTGCTCGTTCTCATCGCGCCGAAGTTCAGGTTGATTGTGGGTTTCTACTATCCCACGCACCTGATCTTGGGGGAGCATACACCTGCGGCTAAGCGCCACACCATAAGCTCTCCCCACAGCCTATGGCTACACCAGCCGGCTGTTCTGCCGGGGTGTGGGAAGCCACAGGCTGCCTTACTATGGAGCGTGTGGAGCGTAGCCACAGGCAACGCTCAGAAAAGCGCTACCGCCAGCAGGGGGCAGGAATTGATGACCATGCCGCCACCCACGAACTGCTGCCAACGGTGCTGCACAGACACCACGACCAGCACGCAGCATGCCGGTAAGTGATAGCGCAGCACGGAATTCGCCATTACTTCGCAGCACAAGCAACGACAATGATGAACAAGGTGGTGGCCGATGCCGGTGAGGCACTGCGCGGGATCGCGGACAACATGACCCTGATGGTCGGGGGCTTCGGACTGTGCGGGATCCCGGAGAACAGCATCAACGCCCTGGTGAAGAGCGGCGTCAAGGGCCTCACCTGCATCAGCAACAATGCGGGCGTGGACGACTTCGGCCTGGGCCTGCTGCTGCAGACAAGGCAGATCAAGAAGATGATCAGCAGCTACGTGGGCGAGAACGCCGAGTTCGAGCGGCAGATGCTGAGCGGTGAGCTGGAGGTGGAGCTGATCCCCCAGGGCACCCTGGCAGAACGCTGCCGCGCCGGTGGTGCGGGCATCCCGGCGTTCTTCACTCCTGCAGGCTACGGTACCGAAGTGGCCGCAGGCAAGGAGACACGCGCGTTCCACGGCAAGATGTACGTGCTGGAGGAGTGGCTCCGCGCCGATTTCGCGTTGGTGAAGGCCTGGAAAGGCGACCGGCTGGGAAACCTGGTCTACAAGCGCACGGCACGCAACTTCAACCCCATGATGGCCATGGCCGGCAGGATCACCGTGGCCGAGGTGGAGCACCTGGTGGAACCCGGTGAGCTCGATCCCGATGAGATCCACACTCCGGGCATCTTCGTGCAGCGCATCTTCCAAGGTGTCAACTACGAGAAGCGGATCGAGCAGCGCACGGTGCGCAAGCGCGGCTGACAACGCTCCACGGGAATGGAGCCACCAGGTCGGGTGCACCAGGACCCTGTGAAACAGGACCGCCTGGCCTACTCCGCGCTTGCGGTGACGACCCTCCTGTACGTTGCCCTGAGGGCCTCCCTGGTGCCCTGGGTGCATGATGAGTGCGCCTCCATCCATTGGTACATGGAGCGGGGGCAATGGCTGCCCTACCGCGCGTTGTGGGATGCGGGCAACCACTTCGCAAGTTCGGCCATCGGTGCGCTTGGCCATGCCATCTGGGGGCTTTCGCTGCCCGGCTCACGCGCGGGCAGTGTGCTGGCCTTCGTGCCGTTCGCCTGGGCGGTATACCGCCTGGGCCTGTTCATCACGGACCGGCGCATCCGATGGCCGTTCTGGCTCGCGCTCCTCCCCTGCCCCTTCCTGCTCGACTTCTTCGCCCTCTTCAGGGGCTACGGGCCGGCCATGGCCTTGGTGTGCCTTGCCCTGGTGGCCGCGGTCCACTACGTCCAGCACCGGCGGTTGCGCCATCTGGTGCTGCTGCTTGCCGCATCGGCGGTGGCCAACAGCTTCATGCCTGCCCTGGTACCGCTGTGGGTGCTTGCAGTGGGCGCGACCGGCGTGGACCTGGTGCAGCGTGCGCGATCAGGAGCGATCACCCGCACGGCCCGCGCTGCGTGGCTCCTGCTGGGGCTGCTGCCGGTGCTGGCGGGGCTGCTGCTGGCGTGGGAGATGCGGCGCAGGGGCTTGCTGTATCACGGCAGCACGAACGGGTACGTTGCCGTCACGGTCACCTCCCTTTGCCGGTATGTGGTGGGGAGCGCACACCCGGGCGTGGTGGCCTTGGTGGTGGCGCTGTTCCTTGGCGCAACGGCCATTGCATTGCACTCCCGGCAATGGTCCACACCCCTTTCCCTGCTGGTGCTGTTGCTGTGGGCCGATGTGGGCATGCGGGTGGGCATGGCACTGGTGATGGGTGTGAACCACCTGGAGGACCGGACCGCACTGCACCAGGTGGTGCTCTTCATCACCGCTGTCGGGCTTGCGGCCGATGCACTTCCCAGGGCACTGGCGCCGGTGCGCCTGATGG
>JBIJDX010000234.1:0-4186 GCA_044343855.1 Flavobacteriales bacterium | reverse complement strand
GAACAACGATTTCGTCCCATTCGATTTCGCGGTTTCCATTTTCAAGCAGTACGACGATGTGAACATCGTGGTATTCAACCAGCCGGTGGGCATCATCCGCTACGAGCAGGATGCGGGCGATTTCGAATACGACACGGACTACACGGCATCCATCCAGAGCCAGCTGCAGGAAGCCCTTGCCGCCGTGGAGCGGAAGCAGAAGGAGGAAAAGGAGAAGGAGGCCGCCGGAGCGAAAATGGCCGCCAAGGCCGCTGCGGAGGCCCGCAAAGCGGCGGAGCAGGCATCCAAGGCTGAGCGGGCGCGGGCGGAAGCGGCCCGTCGCGAAGACCAGCAGAAGGAGGCGGAAGCCAGGCGCAGCATGGAGCAGGCCGCAAGGGCTGCAACCGACAGCCGCGTTGCGGAGCCGGCGGCTCCGGCCATCACTCCCGCACCCGCCGCTGAACAGAGGCCACGGCCGCAGCCGGTGCCTTCCGGTGATGCACCAAGGAGCAACCTGGCCAAGGCCAATGTGGGAGCGGACGAACGGCAACACATCCGCCCAACGGTGCGGGAAGAGGCGCAGCCTGCCGCAGTGGGGAATGGTTCCGATCTCCCACCCTTCGACGAGGAGGTCGTTCGGAATGAAGAACTGGTGGTGGAGTCCAACCGCGTGATCACCGTGGTGAAGCTGGAGCGCGGAGGCGTGGTGACCGAGTTCCGCAAGGTCTATCACAAATGGGGAGGTACGTTCTACTTCAAGAACGGAGCTCCGTGCAGCCAGCTGTCCTTCGATATGGAGGCGAGGTCCGAGCAGATCGCCGGCACCACCACGCGCTGATCACCTGTCGCGCGATCCATCTTTGTGCCATGGATGGCGTGCATTACCTGCGCGATGGCCGCGCTCCGGTGCCCATCGATGCGCGCACCAGCGCTGTCATGAGCCGCATCCGTTCGCGGAATACCGGCCCGGAGCGGATGCTGCGCAAGGCCTTGTGCACCGAGGGGTTGACTGGGTACCGGTTGCATGTGGCCCGGCTGCCCGCACGACCAGACATCGCTTACATCGGCCGCAAGGTGGCCGTGCTCGTGCATGGTTGTTTCTGGCATGGCTGCCCGTTCTGTTCACCCGCCCTTCCAAAGAGCAATGCCACGTTCTGGAGTGCCAAGCTCATGGCGAACCAGGAGCGTGATGAACGCAAGCAACGGGCGCTGGAGGCACTGGGTTGGAAGGTTGTGGTGTGCTGGGAGTGCCGCATCAAGGCGGATGCCGTCAGCGAGGCGATGCGCATTCGACAGGCGCTTGACACATGAGCGGTCCTACGAACGCCGGAACAGCCTCCTGAAAAAACGCTTCTCGAACTCCCAGAAGAACCTGAACTGACCGAAAAGTGCGCCATACACCAGCAGGATGAGGTTGTAGGCGGGCAGGATCAACAGGTAGTAGACCGCGCTCACCACCCAGCCCTGAGGCCCATCACCGGTGAACCAGGCCAGCACGGGGCGCTTGAGGAGCATCACCGTGGTGCCGGTGAGCGCGAACACCAGCAGAATCACCAGCACCCGGGCAGGCGAAACACCCCACCGCTCGGCAAGCCGCTGCATCCACCGGGGACGTGAGGGCTGTGGCACTGTCATTCAGGTGGTGCATCAATCAACCCATTCCGCGAGGAAGAGGTTGGTCTCGCGGGTACCGTTGTTGTTGCGGTTGCTGCTGAAGACCAGGTGGCGGCCGTCCGGACTGAACACGGGGAACGCATCAAAGGTGTCCCCGAAGCTCACCTGCTCCAGACCGCTACCGTCCACGTTCACCATGTAGAGCGTGAAGGGGAATCCACGTTCGCTCCTGTGGTTGCTCGCGAAGAGGATCCTCTCACCGCTGGGATGCCAGTACGGCGCCCAATTGGCCTTGCCCAGGTCGCTCACCTTTCGCATGTCGCTGCCATCGGCATTGGCCACGTACAATTCCATGTTCGTCGGGGTTACGAGCCCCTCCTTCAGCAGTTGCCTGTATTCGGTCTCCTCGGTTTCGCCTTTCGGACGGCTCGCGCGCCACAACAGTTTGCTCCCGTCGGGGCTGAAGAACGCCCCACCATCGTACCCGAGCGTATGCGTGATGCGCTTCACGTCGCTGCCATCGATGTTCATGGTGTACAAGTCGAGGTCGCCATCGCGCATGCTGGTGAACACAATACGGTCGCCCTTGGGGCTCACCGTGGCTTCGGCATCGTAACCGGGTGTGGTGGTGAGCTGGCGTACGAGCGTCCCGTTCAGGTCGCTCACTTGGATGTCGAACGAGTCGTAGATGGGCCACACGTATTTGCCATCGGTCCTGCGTTCGGGGACCTTGGGACAGGCATGACCACCCTGGTGCGTGCTGGCGAAAAGCACAAGCGAGTCGCCGGGCAGGAAGTAGCTGCAGGTGGTGCGTCCCCCGTTGATGCTGAGCTTGGCGGGCGGTGCTTTCCGCAGATCGTCGGTGAAGGGGTTGAAGACATAGATCTGGTCACAGCTTTCACCCCATGCGGGATTGGTGGCCTGGAAGATCAGTCGGTCCCCCGCGAAACTCCAGTAGGCTTCGGCATTATCCCCACCGAACGTGAGCTGTTTCAATGTGCGGAAGTGCTTCTCGTCCGGATGGATGAGGCTGTCCGTGCCGGTGCTGTCGGAATTGGCTGCAGCATCATCGGCAACGTGCACGGTGTCCGGGGAGCCGCAGGCGAACAGGGCCAGAACAAGCAGGGGATATGGGCGCATGAGGGTCACAACAGGGGTGGAGATCACAAAAGTACCGTGTTGTTCGTCAGGGACGGGTCACATGTATCAAGCCGTATCAAAGGTTCCGTGGGATGTTCACGGCTCCGTGTCCGAACCTGCTCGGACATGTCCTGAAAAGGGCCGCGAGAAAACCGGTCGATAGGTGCGGCCATGCGGTCCGGGGTCGGAGCGGAAGAGGCTGAGGCTGTCCAACACAAGCCGCGGCAGGGCCAACTGTCCTTCCAGCTCCAAATGGTGCCTGCTCCCCGCACGCGCCCTCGCCAAAGTGATATGGGGCCAGAACGGGTCGTGCTGAGATGGCGGAAGGGACAACCGGTGGGCAAGCCGTGTGTGCAGGGCGGTGAGTGCGGCATTCGGCAGGAAGCGGATCCACCGCATGGTGGGGGCATCCGGTGGCATGCTTTGCAGCCTTCCTTCATGCAATACGATGGGGGCGTTTGCGCAGGCCTCATCGGCGACCGCCTGCTGCGCGCGATCCGCCAGCCCCTGTGGAACATCGCCGATGAAAAGCGCGGTAACGTGCCACGATGCCGGTTCGATCATGCGCCAATGTGCGGCCCATGTCGCTTGGCGGACAGTGCGCTCCACCATGTTTACACCGGAGCGGTCAATGGCACCCCCAATGAACAGGCGGAGCGTGTCCGGTCGGTCGGTATCATGCATGTGCACAAGCGAAGATCGCACACCGGCACACATTCACTTCCCCGGCATCAGTGCCCGCAGGTAGGCGTCCAGCGCGCGGCCGCGCCCCTCCTTCATCACGGAGTTGAGGATCGCCTTGGTCCGGGCATCCAGCATGCGGCAGCCGGTGCGGTCCCCGGTCCTTTCGATGTATCGCTTTCCAGTGGTGCTCATGGGTGTCGTTGCGGTCCTGCAAAACACCGGGACGTGCGGTTCAATGCCCATACTCCGATCGTGGTATTCCATCGGGATGTCATCCACCATCCCATGTGCATTGCCGGACCACGTCCGGTCCTTTCCGCTGCCCCCGGCACAGGGTCCCGCATCGGAGGCGATACCTTTGCAGCGTGTATCGCGACCCGGTCCTGCGCCCCTTTCTGCTCGGTTGGATGGTCTTCCTTGCCGGCGGCGGCATCGGGCTGTTGCTCTTCGGTTCATTGGAACTGCACAGGCTTGCCAACACCTTCCACGCGCAATGGCCGGATGTGGTGATGGCCCACCTGACCCACCTGGCCGATGGACTGGTTCCCACGGCGCTGACACTGGTCGTATGGTGGTTCAAGGACCTGCGCAGTGCCCTGCAGCTCGGTCTTTCCTGCGGGCTCAGTGCGATCATTACGCAAGTGCTGAAGCGGTCGGTATTCGCTGATGTGCACCGGCCTGCCATGTTCCGCGAACAGCTTGCGGGCTTACAGTGGGTGGATGGTGTGGAGTTGCACCATCACTTCAGCTTCCCGAGCGGACACAGCAC
>JBIJDX010000070.1:0-12938 GCA_044343855.1 Flavobacteriales bacterium | reverse complement strand
CGCGGTCCGCACGGTACTTCGCGTCGGGGTCCAGTCCCACGGGGAGCCCCAGCAGTGCGCGTTGCAGCATGCCCAGGGCGGGCATCAGCCCGAAGCGCTGGTGGGTGGCGGCACTGTCGCCCAGGAAGTAGTGGTCGTTCATGCGGTCCAGCAGTTTCACACTGTCCGGTGTCATCACCACGCGGGCCACCTCCACGCCCAGTGCGGGCACCACGCTCACCCAGGCGGCACTGTCGCGCACGGAGCGCAGCTGGGCCTTGAAGCTGCGGTCGCCGTCGGGCAGCTGCAGGTCCACGGAGGCCTTGGCGCTGTAGTAGCGGGAGTCCGGCCCGGTGTGCTGGAGCAGGCGCTCGAGCAGTTTTTCCGGGGACCGGGGAGGGATGTCGCGCCCCAGCAGGGGGAGGGTTCTGCCGGGCTTGCACCCGGCCGCGGCGAGCAGGGCCACCAGCAGCAGGGCCTTGTTCTTCATTCCACGCGCCGTCCTTCGGTGATCTTGCGGTCGATGAGGGTGCTGGCCCCGCCCTTGTCGCGGGCATTGCGCCACTGCTGCACAGCGGCCTCGCGCTCCCCCACCTCGTAGAGGATGTCGCCGTAGTGCTCCAGCAGCACGCCGTCGGGCGCGGGCGATCCGGCCAGTGCCTTTTCCATCCAGGTACGGGCATCGGCATGGCGCCCCATGCGGAAGAGCACCCAGGCGTAGGTGTCCTGGTAGGTGGGTGACCCGGGCTCCAGTTCGTTGGCGCGCCGGCTCATGCGTTCGGCCTTATCGAGCTGGTCGCCGCGCAGGCTCAGGTAGTAGGCCCAGTTGTTCAGCGTGGCGATGTTGTCCGGCTCGGCGGCCAACACCCTGTCGTAGGCCTTGTCGCTCTCGGCGAAGCGGCCGGCCTCGTTGTACGCGTCGCCCAGGCTGCTCCAGAACTGGGTGGAGAGGGGCGGGTTGTCCACCACGAGGTCGCGTCCGGTGATGAGGGCGTCGATGGCCTCGTCGTGGCGCTTGAGCTGTGAAGCTGCGATGCCCTTGTAGAGGTACAGCTCGGGGGTGGTGGGAAAGAGGGTGATGGCGGAGTCGGAATCGGCCGCCAGTGCCCGGTGGTCGCCCAGCTGCAGGTCCAGCTGCAGCAGTTGCAGGTGGATGGGGAAGCGCCCCTGTTCGTGGCGCAGGGCCATGCGGAACTGGTCCCGTGCTTCGGCATGGCGGCCGTCGCGCACCAGGAAGTCGCCGTGTATGGTGTGTGGTTTGCCGCTCTCGGGATGTGCCTTCTCCAGGGCTTCGATCAGTGCGTAGGAGCGTGCCACGAGGGTGGTGCGGTCGCCGGGCTCCTGCCCCTCGTGGTCGGTCATCTCGAAGAAGCCGATGAGCACCTGCATCTTGGCGTCGATGTCCATCTCGGGGTCCAGGAAGGCCTCGCCCAGTTCGCCGTAGGCCTCCTCCATGCGCCCGGTGGCGTAGTAGTGCTCTGCCAGCCCGATGCGCAGCATGCTGTTGCCGGGGTCGAGCTCCAGGGCCTTGCGGTACTGCTCCAGGGCCTTTTCGTGGTCGCCCCGTTCGTCGTACACCTCGGCCAGCAGTCCGATGTACTGGGGGTCGTTGGGGAACGCCTTCGCCGCGCGCAGGGCGAGTTGTTCCGCCTCGGCAAGCTTGCCATTGCCGGTGAGCATGCCATACTGCTGCATCACCAGTTCCGCGTTGAGCCCGATGCGCGCCTCGAGCTGGCCGTAGACCTTCATGGCTTCAGCGACCTTGCCGGTGTAGGCCAGGGAGTTGGCCAGGTCGAAATACACCTCGTATCGGTCGGGCCATTGGTCCACGATGCCGCGGTACACGTCGATGGCCTCGTCCACCTGCTGGTTCTGCTGGTGGAGGTCGGCCAGCAGGAAGCGGTACCAGATGTTGGCCTTGTCGGCGGCCACGGCGCTCCTGGCGTGGTCCACGGCCTTGGGGAAGTCCTGGCCCTGGTGGTAGAGCTTTCCCAGTTCGAAATGGGCCGCGCCGTTCGCGGGATCGAGCTTCAGGCACTGTTCGAAGGCGGCCACGGCCTTGGCGGGTTGTCCGCCCAGGCGGGCCTGGGTGCCTTCCATGAAGAGGCGCATCACCTCGGCCCGGCGGTCGGTCGGGGGGGCTTCGGAGGTGTCGGGGTGCGCGGTGGCCGGCATCCTCCGCGAACCGCCGCAGGCGCCCAGGAGCAGCGCGAGCGCCAGCAGGGGGAGGAGTGTGCGGCGGGTCATGGGGGTGGGTCAGCCGGCGGTGCTGTCGTCGCTCAGGCTGAGGTCCAGGGACCTGCCTGTCACACGGGCGCGTTCGCCCAGCATGCTGTTGTCGATGATGGCATCCGTGATGTGCACTGCCGGACGGATGATCGAATTCCGTACCACACTGGAGGTGATCACGGCATTGGCCTCAATGGAGACGTTGGGGCCCACCACGCTGTTCACCAGGGTGACATTGTCGCCGATGAAGCAGGGGGGGATCACGATGCTGCCCTGCAGGCTGGCGCTGGGGCTCACGAGGCCCTTGTCGTCCTTCACGAAGCCGAGCACCTTGGTGTTGGTGTCCACCATGGCGTTCTTGTTGCCGCAGTCCATCCACACGTCCACCGCACCGGCCTTGAAGCGTGCGCCCTTGCGCTTCATGTTCTCCATGGCGTTGGTGAGCTGGTACTCGCCCTTGTCCCTGATGTCGTTGTCGATGAGGTATTGCATCTCCTTGCGGAGGCGCTCGCCATCGGCGAAGTAGTAGATGCCGATGATGGCCAGGTCGCTCACGAACTCCTGGGGTTTTTCCACGAACTCGGTGATGATGCCGTTGCCGTCGAGCTTCACCACGCCGAAGGGGCGGGGGTCGTCCACCTTGTTCACCCAGATGACGCCGTCGCAGTCCTTGTCCAGTTTCAGCTGGGCCCGGAAGAGGGTGTCCGCGAAGGCCACGATGATGCGGCCGCTCAGGGCGTTCTCGGCGCAGAGGATGGCGTGGGCGGTGCCCAGGGCCGCTTCCTGGTAGTGTATGGAGCCCCTGGCACCGATCTTCTCCGCGATGGCCACCAGCCCCTGTTCCACCTTGGCGCCGAAGCTGGGGTGCACCACGAAGGCCACCTCCTCCACGGGTTCTCCGGCCACGGCGGCGAGGTCCTCCACAAGGCGTTGCACGATGGGTTTGCCGGCGATGGGCAGCAGGGGCTTGGCGGTGGTGTGGGTGTGAGGCCGCATCCGCTTGCCCATACCCGCCATGGGGACGATGATCTTCATTGCGTTCTGCTCAGTGCGTGCCGGTGTGGCCGAAGCCCCCTGCGCCGCGTTCCGAGGCGCGAAGGTCCGGAACTTCCGCGAAAGATACCCTGATATACCTCGCCACCACCAACTGGGCGATGCGTTCGCCATCGTTCACGGTGAAGGGCTCGTGCCCATGGTTGATGAGGAGCACACCCACCTCGCCGCGGTAGTCCGCATCGATGGTGCCGGGGCTGTTGAGGACCGTTACCCCGTGCTTGAAGGCCAGGCCGCTGCGGGGGCGCACCTGGGCCTCGGTGCCTTCGGGAAGTTCCAGGAAGAGGCCGGTGGGGATCAGGGCGCGCTGGCCGGGGGCGAGGATGATGGGCGCATCGAGGTTGGCTCGCAGGTCGAGGCCGGCGCTGTGGTCGGTGGCGTAGCTGGGGAGGGGGTGGCGGCTACGGTTGGTTATGGGGACGGTCGTGGACGTGGAGCCAAAGGCCATGGGGCTGCTTATTTGAGACGTGTGGATCTGAGGGTTGCTGTGTCCAGGATCAGGCTGTACCCGTTCTTCAGAAGGCCCTTCCGCAGACGTTTGTCGCCGGTCCAAAGCGGAGCTTTGAGTTGGATCGCGAGTGCCACGTAAACGGTGTCATCATCATCGAGCCCCGACATGACCTCGCGGGCTTTGGCCCAGCTCACGGTGCAGATGAGCCCTTCGTTCAGGAAAGTGATCCGTGCGAGCGTGAGCCGCTCCAAGGTTGCCATCATCGTTGCGGGCTGCTTGCTCAACTTCACCAGTTTGTCCCGATGGTCGGCGATCTCCTGGCGCAACGTTTCAGGGGCGAATAGCTGGAGCGGTGGACGGCTGTTGAAGAAGATGTCGCCTACTGCTCCCTCGGTACGGAGCAAGCTGCTGAACACGATATTCGCATCAACGACGAGCTTCACGAAGCCAAGCGCTTGCGACGCTTACGCGCCATGCTTGCGTTCACCTCCCGGGCCAGTTTGTCCACTTCGGACTGTGGCACTTTCATATCCTTGGTCAGGTCGAGGTACTCCAGGTAATCCAGTGCGCGCTGGAGGTCGGCAGGGTCCACGCCCGGACTTAAGGTGATCACCACCTCGTCCTTTTTACCTCTGGTCACCTTGAGAGCCATGCTTCAAAAGTAAGCGATCAGGCTGCGGTGGGTAATGGTCGAGTTCATGAAGGCAACGAACCCAGCGCGTTCTTCTCCGACCTCCAGGCCAGTCCAAGAAAGATCAACAGTGCGGCTGCTCTCATTGCATAGTTCCCAATGCCCTCCAACGCCACCTGCTCACACCCCCACCACAGCACCACCGCCCCCGCCATGTACAGCAGCACCCGCGTCACGTTGTAGGGGATCGGGTAGTGCCGCTGCCCCCACACGTAGCTGATGACGGCCATGCCGGCGTAGCAGATGAAGGTGGCCCAGGCCGCGCCCATATAACCCAGCGAAGGGATCAGCGCGAAGAGCAGCACGATGGTGATGGCCGCGCCGATCATGCTGATGGTGCTGCCCACGCGCGGCCGGTCGGTGAGCTTGTACCACACGCTCTGGTTGTAGTAGATGCCCAGGAACACGTTGGCGAGCATGAGGATGGGCACCACGCGCAGCCCTTCGTGGTAGGCCGGGTTGGGGATGAACCACTTGAACAGGTCGAGGAAGAGCATCACCGCCAGGAAGGCGCTCATGCACACCGCAACGAAGATGTTCATGATGCGGGCGAAGGTGGCGCGGCTGTTCTTCTCCTTGGCATGGCTGAAGAAGAAGGGCTCGGCACCCATGCGGAACGCCTGGATGAAGAGGGTGATGAGCACGGCCAGCTTGTAGCACGCGCCATAGACGCCGATCTCGCTGTCGGCGACATCCGCGGGCAGCAGGTACTTCAGGATCACGCGGTCGGCGGTCTCGTTCACCATGCCGGCGAGGCCCGCGATCATCAGTGGTGCGCCGAAGGCCGCCATGGCGCGGAGCAGGTCCTTGTCCAACGGTTTCCACGAGGGCCACGAGGGCAGCAGCACCAGCAGCTTCACCGCCGTGCTCACCAGGTTGATGGCGAAGACATAGCCCACACCGAGCGAGGGGTCGTACACCGCATCGATCAGTGCGTTGCGCTCGCCCATGTTGTAGCGCTTCATGCAGTACAGCAGGAAGAACAGGCTGAGCCCGATGTTCACCCCCACGCTGAGCAGGTTGACGGCCGCGAACCTCCACGGACGGCCCTGTTGCCGCAGCCGCGCCATGGGGATGGCGGTGATGGCATCGATGCCGATGATCATCACGAGCATCAGCACGGAACTGGCGTACGCCCCGAAGTGCAGGCCGTTCGCAAGCTGCGCGGAGAACAGCCCGCCGAACAGCATGAAGGCCAGCGCGGGGAAGAAGAGGCCCCAGGTGGCGGTGGCATAGAGCACCTGTCCACCGTCGGGGTTGTCCTTCACGTGGTCCTTGGAAGCGAAGCGGAAGAAGGTGGTCTCGAAGCCGAAGGTGAGCACCACGTTGAGGAAGGCTGTCCAGGCATAAAGCGCGGTGACCACCCCGTACTCCGCCGGCTCGAAGACGAATTGGCTGGTGTACAGCGGCACCAACAGGAAGTTGAGGAAGCGCGCAACGATGCTGCTGAGCCCGTAGATGGCCGTCTGGCCGGCGAGTTTGCGGAGGGCGCTCAAAGCAGTTCAACCACGGATGGACACGGATGGACACGGATGGGGCCCGTATGACCGTCATCGGTAACGGTCACGCTAACACCGAGGACGAAGGTCGGATGGGGTTGATGACGAACGCATGAAGCGCTGACAAGTTGTGAAAGAGGGGCTGGGGATAGAAAGCCTAGGCCAGCCTCGGGCGGTGCTCCATTTACACGCAACGCGGCTTGTATTCAGTTCCCGGCAGTTGCGCTGTGCTTCTGGTGAAGGTCCTTCAGGAAGGCATCCCTATCGAAGTCCGGCACGAAGCCCGAGCGTTCACCCTTTTTCAGCTCCTTGAGGAGGCTCTCCTTCTTCGTTTCCTCCACCTCGAAGAGGCGCAAGGCGGCGCGTATCACTTCGCTCACTGAAGTGTATTTGCCCGACTTCACTTGCCGAGCGACGAAGGACTCGAAGTGGTCGCCCACGAGGATGGATGCGTTCTTGGACATGATCGTGGCAGTTCAATGTGAAGATACCACGGATCGGTATCGATCGTTGACTGTCAGTTCAACCGATGGGCCCTTAGATGGCCGTCTGGCCGGCGAGTTTGCGGAGGGTGCTCAAAGCAGTTCAACCACGGATGGACACGGATGGGCTCGTTCCAACGGAAGACACATGGCGAGAGGCCTTTCATCCGTGTTGATCAGTGTGTATCCGTGGTTCAATTCCCCCTGAATTCCGCCTTCCGCTTTTCCATGAAGGCGCTGGTGCCCTCCTTGAAATCCGCGGTACCGAAGCATTTGCCGAACTCCTCGATCTCGCGTTGCAGGCCGTTGGCGCCCGGCTCGTAGCCGGCGTTCACCGCGCGGATGGCGGCACCCAGGGCCGTGGGGCTGTTCTTCGCGATGGCAGCAGCGAGCTCGGTGCATTTGGCGAGCAATTGGTCCGCAGGTACAACGTGGTTCACCAGACCCCATTGCAGGGCCTCATCGGCCTTGATCATGCCCGCACCACCCAGGAAGATCATTTCCATGGCCTTGCCCTTGCCAACAAGACGCGCCAGGCGTTGCGTGCCGCCGTAGCCGGGGATCACCCCCAGGCCCACTTCGGGGAGGCCCAGCTTCGCATTGTCGCTGGCCACGCGGAAGTGGCAGCTCATGGCCAGTTCCAGTCCTCCACCAAGTGCAAAGCCGTTCACGGCGGCGATCACGGGCTTGTTGAGGCGTTCCACGTGGTTGAAGAGCTTGGTGTGGCCATCGGCGCTGAGGGCCTTGCCTTCCTCCACGCTGAAGTGCGCGAACTCCTTGATGTCGGCGCCGGCCACGAAGGCCTTGGGTCCGCTGCCGGTGATGATCACCACGCGCACGCTGCGGTCGGCCTCGGCCTCGTTGAGCGCGCGGTCCAACTCGTCGATGGTGGCGCGGTTCAGTGCGTTGAGCTGGTCGGGACGGTTGATGGTGATGGTGCGGATGCCGCCTTCATCGGCGATGAGGAGGTTCTGGTAGCTCATGGACCGAATGGATCAGATGATCAGGGACGTGGACGAACAGTAGATCGGCACGGCCAAAGGTATCGGCTACCCCCGCATACGCGAAGGATGTTGCTTGGTGTCAAAGAGGTCGGTGATGAATATCCGTTCGCCTACTACGGGTTGGATGATCTTGTAGCGCCCGAGCAAGAGTGCACGATGACCTTGCCCACGGGGGGTGAGTTTGGGTTCCGGATGCCCCCTTATGCGGATGCTGCTCCAATTCAGCGGCCCGCGCCAACAAGCGGGCTTCCAGCGTGTCCGCACGTTCCGGCGAAGCCTCTTCGGCGCTGCGCTTCCATATCGCGAAAAGGCGCATGCGTGCTTGGGTGGTGACCTCAACGGTCATTGCTTGCGCTTCTGCTCTCCCATCCATTGCTTCACTTTGGCAATGGAATGTGTCCGACCCGCTTTGATGTCTTCGTCGCTCAGGTCCGCTGTGCGCTCCAACTCTGCGGCAAGGTCATCCTGCTCCACCTGACGTAGCGCGAGCGTACGAAGCGCTTCCAGGACGCTGAGGTCGCGGATGCGGTCAACGAGGTCTTTTGGTTCGGAGCGTAGCTCAACGGCTTCACGCTTTCCCCAACGGTAAGGCCACGAAGAAGCTGCTGCCCGCGCCTTCGCGGCTTTCGAACCACACCCTTCCACCGGCACCCTCCACCATGCGCTGCACCATGGCCAGCCCCAGGCCCATGCCGCTGCCCTTGGTGGTGAAATTGGGCCGGAAGATGCGCTCACGGTCCTCTTCCGCGATACCGGTGCCGTTGTCGCACACCTCGGCGATGGCCTCCGCTTCCGTACTGCGCAGCCGCACTTCCACGCGGCCTTCGCGGTCCTCGGGGATGGCCTGCTGGGCGTTCTTCAGCAGGTTGTTGAACACGCGCATCAGGTGGTCACGGTCGGCCAGCACGGGCAGGGGGTGGTGCCCGAGGTGTTCGAGGGTGCATTGCAGGCCCGGGGTGGCTTGGTACACGCTCACGGCGGCCTCGGCCACCTGGGCCAGGTCCAGCGGTTCGGGGCGTGGTTTGGGCAGTTGGGCGAAGTCGCTGAAGGCTCCGGCGATGCCGCTGAGGGTGTCGATCTGCTCCACCATGCCCCGGCTGAAGCGTTCGAGGCGTTCGGCGGCATCGGGCGCATCGGGCTTCCACGTGCGCTGGAAATGCTGGATGCTGAGCTTCATGGGCGTGAGCGGGTTCTTGATCTCGTGCGCCACCTGCCGGGCCATCTCGCGCCAGGCGCTCTCGCGTTCGCTGCGGGCGAGCAGTTCGGCGCTGGCGCGCAGTTCCTCCACCTTGCGGTTGTACACCTCCACCAGCCGGCCCACTTCATCATTGCCCTGGTAGCGGATGGGCACGTTGGCGCCCTGCAATGCCACACGGCCCAGGGCGTTCTTCAGCAGGTCAAGCGGACGCGTGGTCCAGTTGCTGATGAACACGGCCACCAGCACGCTGAGGGCGAAGAAGAGCACGAAGAGGTTGGCCACGGCCACCAGCACGCCGGCGCGTTCCTCGTCCTGCCGGGCCCGGTCGGTGAAGCTGGGCAGGGACACGAAGGCGAGGGTGTTGCCGCTGCCATCGCGCAGGGGGACATAGGCGGCGGTGTATGCCGCGCTGCCGATGCGTTCCTCGTGCACGTAGCCCAGCGAGCCTTCGAGCGCCAGGCGTGTGAAGGCCTCCGGGTCCATGAGCGGGCCCTGCAGACCGCTTGTGAAGATCTGCGGACGGGAACTTGCCAGCAGCCTTGCATCGGTGCCGTGCACCACGATATCGGTGAGGAACACATTGCTGGCCCGCGCAAGCAGGTGCTGCAGGTAGGCCACTTCATCCGGACCGATGCCCGTGCTTCCGGCGAAGCGATGCTGCAGCTCGGCCGCCACGGAACGGGCGCGTGCCAATGCGGTGCTTGCCTGGCCCTCCTCGAACTGGCGGGACAGCAGCCGCTGGGTGCCGAAGCCGAAGAACGACAGCCCGATGAGGGTGAACAGGAGCAGGGCCACACGCACCTTGGCGCCGATGCCGATGGTGCGGGCGCGCCGTGGCTGCAGCAGCGCGCGCAGCCCCAGTGCAAGAAGCACAAGTGCACCGAAGAAGGCGAAGAGGTAGCTGAAGGAGGTGGCATGGTCCAGCAGGGTGGGTTCCGGTGTTGCCAGCACGATCAGGGTGCCCTGGGGGTCGCCCTTTGCCAGCACGCGGAATCCCTGTTCCTCGCTCCACCGGAGCCCGTCGGGGGCGGGCGGGCGCTCCCATCGGTAGGGCAGGTCGTACGCTCCGGAACGCTCGGCGAGCAGGCCGCTCTCGTAGCGGCCCATGCTGTAGCGTTGGGCCCGCCGGGCCAGGGGGTCGTCTCCGGCCAGCAGCAGGTCCGGGAAGCCCATGCCCTGGAAGGCGGAGCGTGGGTGGATCTCCAGGAGCAGTTGCCCCGCCGGGGTGCTGTCATTGCGCATCACCGCCATGCGGGCGTGGTAGAACGGACTTCGCCCCGGGAGTTCCTCGATGAAGAGGTCCGGCATGTCGGCCATCGCCAGCGGATCATTGAAGGCGTCCTCCTTGCTGGCGATGGTCTGCGGGGATGCCGTGGTGTTGGTACAGCTCAGCCGCCCCGTTGTGTCAAGGGCGAAGAGTCGCACATCGTACCGCTCCCAATACCCCGTGAAGAAGCGCTGGCGGACCAGCTCATCCAATTGCCGTGCATCGCATTGCCGCGAGCCATCAAGCAGTGCACCAACAGCACGGTCCTTGCGCAGGGTGGGAGCGGTGCTGCGGAAGAGCAGTTCCACCACGGGGTCCTCGCGCACCGCCAGGCGTTCCGCCAGCACGGGTCGCTCGCGTTCCTCCCGCTGGCGGCTGTGCCTGATGAGCAGGTGCGTGGACACCAGGGCGAAGAGGGCCACCGTGGTGGCACCGGCGGCGAACGGCAGGCGGGAGCGCCGGTAGCGCACGAGTATCAGCAGAGGGGGGAAGGGCCATAGGAACAGGACGGTGTCCGCCACGCCCTGGAGCGCGTGGGCGGTCACCCACGCCACCGATACGGCCGCAGGAACGATCCACCATCGGGGCGCATCCCCGCTGCGGTCGGCCAGTCCCACCACCACCCGTGCGGTGATCCACCACGCGGCATGGAGCAGTGCGATGGCAAGCAGTGCGATGGAGCTCAACAGGCTCAACTGTTCCATGTGGAACAGGTCCAGTTCCACGCTGCTGTTGTCCACGAGCCCGATGATGAGCGCGGTGATGCCTCCGCCCAACAGCAGCAGTGCGGTCCAGGCCGCCGCCAGCAGCAGCCCATGGGGATGCGCGCCCCCCCCACGTGCCGCCATGCGCAGGGTGAACAGCGCCACCGCGAACAGGATGGCCGCGTTCAGCAGCAGGTCGCCAAGGGAGGGGAACGCCCAAGAGGTGGCATAGACAGCCGGATCGAAGAGCGGCAGGCGGTCGAAGGTGGAGCTGGGCCAGAACGCGAGGGCCGCCCCGCGCAGGGAGACGAGCACCACCAGGAAGGCCGCCCATGCGGTAAGGGCCCCACGGCGCTCGGCCACCATGCTGCAGCCGTGCGCGAGCATCAATACGAGCAGCAGTGCCCCACACAGGTGAAAGGCGAGCCGCAGCAGTATCCACCCGCCGAGATCCAGGGCGCCATCCGCCCACTGCAGGTCCATGAGGGGAGTGCCCGCGACGCTGGTGATGGTGGTGCCGGTGGTGCCCACGGCCAGCGCCTGAAGGCCCTTGGGAAGCCCGAGCGATGGGTGGAAGCCGGTATGCAGGTACGCGTTGCTCATGGGCACCTGCACCACCAGGGTCCGGAGTGCGTGCAGGTGGTAGGGCCCCACCTCGGCTGTCCGTTGCAGGTGGATCCCGGAGGGCACCTGCACGCGCTCACCTGCCTCCGGACGTCGTTCCGCCCATTCGCGCGGGACCTGGCCGGTCCACGCAACGATGGAATCGCCGCGGTAGATGATGAGCTGTATCCCGTGCGGACGCAGCAGCCTGGCATTGTCGGCGGCGTGCCGGCGCATCCATTCCCGCGGTTCCGTTCCGGCAAGGGTCCGCGCCGCTTCGGTCGTGCTGTGTTGCAGCTCTTTTTCCGCGTGGCGAACCGCTTCCGTGGCGCGTGCCGCCGCCTTCCGGAGGCTTCGCTCCCCATCGGGCTCCACGAAGGCCAGTGAAAGCAGGAAGGCGGCGGTCGCCGAGGCCAGCAGCGCTAATAGGCGGGACATGCTCAGGAGGCCTCAAGGCCCGGGCCAAAGTACAACGACCGCAGGTGCGCCAACGGTCAAGGGAGCGTTCCGGCCGGAACGCCCCCTTGACCGCATGAGCGTGCGGTGGGGCCTATCCGCCCACGATGCTGCCGGCATGGACCACGATCGGTCGCATCAGCTGGATGCCGTTCACCGTGGCCTGGACATAGTAGGTGCCGTTCTCCAGCAATTCGGTGTTCACGATCACCCGATCGCCGTCCTGCTGCAGGTCCATGGGCACGAACTGTCCACGGTTGTTGAGAATGGTGACCTGTGCCAAGGTCCCCTGGGCCAGCACACTGAACCGGCCGGGGCGTTGCTCGGGGCGGATGGACAATCCTTCGGATGCCTCGTGGCGGATGGAGAAGAGGTCGGAGAGTTCGTTCCATTCGGCACCCTCACGGACCATCAGGCGGTAGTAGGAGACGCCGGAAATGGGGGCGTCATCGACGACCGTATAGGGCGAATACCCGTTGCCGGCGCCGTTCCCCTCCAGGTCCGCCACCAGTTCCCACTGCAGGAGGTCACGTGATCGCTCCACGCGGAACCGCTCGCCCGGGCGCTCCGCCATCGTGGCGAAGCGGACCTGTACGCTGCTGGCGTCCATGGTGCCTGCCTCAAAGGAAACGAGCTCCATGGAGGCCGTCCCGCTGGAGGTGCCCGCCTGCCCGTGCATGGTGCCGGCGATGAATGTGGTCAGTACGATGAGTAAGGTTCTGTTCATGGTCCACTGGTTGATGAGTGGGCCCTTGAACGGGAGGTGGTCCGGGAAGGTTACGCCAGGCGGTTGCCGGCAACAACAACGAACGTCGGGCCGGCGCTGCAAGCGCCCCGGCCGGCACCATATCCGGGCAGCGGCATTGCGCAGGTGGACCCGTCGGCGAAGCCGGGCCGGGTTCAGTTCTTCAGTGCCTCTGCGCCACCCACGATCTCCAGGATCTCGTTGGTGATGGAAGCCTGCCGCGCCTTGTTGTAGGTGAGCTTCAGGTCCTTCAGCAGGGCATCGGCGTTATCGGTGGCCTTGTGCATGGCGGTCATGCGGGCACCGTGCTCGGCGGCGAAGCTGTCCAGCAGGGCCTTGTAGAGCTGGATCTTCAGGCTTTTTGGGATGATCTGCTCCACGATGGTGGCGCGATCGGGTTCCATGATGTGCTCTCCCTGGCTGACCTCCCTGCCTTCGCCGCGCGGGGCTGGGGGGATGGGCAGGTACTGCTCCTCGGTGGTGATCTGGACAGCAGCGTTCTTGAACTTGTTGTAGAACAGCACCACGCGGTCGAACTGTCCATCCACGAACCGCTGCATGATGAGCTCCGCCACGG
>JBIJDX010000233.1:0-4199 GCA_044343855.1 Flavobacteriales bacterium | reverse complement strand
CGCTACCACTCCCCCGATGGAGACCTGCTTCCAGACTACAGCGATCCGCGCGTGCTCGACTCCCTGAAGCGCAACAACCGCATCTACCTGGGGAGTCCGTACCGCCTCTACACCCGCTACCGGTTCCGCTACCGGCAGAACATCAGCTTCGGTTTCACGGCGGAGAAGGACGAGGGGGAGGAATTCTTCCGCGGCACACAACCGAACGGGTTCGACTTCTACAGCGCACACCTCTTCCTGCGCGGCATCGGCAGGTTCAAGTCCATCGCGGTGGGAGATTACAGCGCCCAGTTCGGGCAGGGCCTCACCTTCTGGAACGGGCTGGCCTTTGCGGCGAAGAGCAGCTTCAGCATGAACGTGAAACGCAATGCCATCGGTCTTGCACCATACACCAGCGTGAACGAGAACCTCTTCATGCGAGGGGCTGCCGCCACGTATGGACTGGGCAGGAACTGGGAGGTCACCGGCTTCTACTCCAACAAGCAACTGGATGGCAACGTCTCCTCAGTCACGGGGACCGACAGCCTCGGAACGGCCATCGAGGAGGTCATCTTCAGCAGCTTCCAGGAGGATGGCTTCCACCGCACCTATCGGGAGCTGGAGAAAAAGGATGCCGTGAACGAGCGCATCATCGGAGGCCACCTGCGCTACACGCGTTCCACCTTCAGCATGGGTGTCACGGGAGCGCGTGTGGACTTCGGCGGTGAGCTGAGCCGCAACCTGCAGCCCTACAACCAGTTCGATTTCGAGGGTCGCAGCAACTCCACCATCGGCACCGACTGGAACCTGCTGTACCGCAACCTCACCTGGTTCGGCGAGGTGGCCCGCAGTGCCAATGGGGGCCTGGCCATGAACACCGGTGCCGTGGTGGCACTGGACCGGCGCGTGAGCGTGAGCCTGCTGCTGCGTGACTACCGGCGCGACTTCCACGGCCTGTACAGCGTGGCCTTCGCGGAGGGCACCAACCCCTGGAACGAACGGGGCATCTACACCGGCATCGAGATCCGCCCCAACAGGCAATGGTGGTTCAATGGTTACTTCGATCAGTTCCGGTTCCCGTGGCTGCGCTTCCAGACCGATGCGCCTTCCGATGGCCACGACTGGCTTGCCCAGCTCAATTGGAAGCCCAGCCGCGGCGTGGAAGTGTACGCCCGTGTGCGTCACCAGGACCGTGCGCGCAACACAGCAGATGATGTGGACGGCATCGATCCGCTGGTGCGGGTGGAACAGACCAATTACCGGGTGAACGCCACCTACAAGGTGAGCAACTCCGTGAGCCTCCGTACACGCGTTGAAACCGTGGACTTCCAGCGTGGAACCGCCCCCCTCCGCCACGGCATGCTCATCTACCAGGACGTGGTGCACCGACCCCTGAGCAGCCCCCTGGAACTGAGCCTGCGCTTCGCCCTGTTCGATACCGAGAGCTACGATGCCCGGCTTTACGCATACGAGAACGAGCTCATCGGTGTGTTCGCCATACCCCCGTATTACGGTCGCGGCATCCGCTGGTACGCCATGGCACGCCTGAGCCCGTTGCGCGGTGTCGACCTGTGGGTGCGTTACGGGGCCTTCATCTACCAGGACCAGGACGTCATCAGCAGCGGCCTGCAGGAAATACCCGGGAACACCCGCAGCGACCTGAAGGTGCAACTGCGCTGGAAGTTCTGACCCATCCCGACCAATGGCACTGCAGCACGTCCGGCTCGATCGCAACAACCCGGTCGCCCTGCTCAGCGGCACCAGCATGCCACGGCTGGAGTTCAGGCAGGCGCTGTTCCGCACCCCGGATCCCGCCTGGCAACGACGCCTCTATCCGGCCGCTCTGCTCGTCACCACCACCGCCCTGGACCTGCGCGACCGCAAACTCGTGGTGGATCATCAGGCCATGCGGTTCAGCCTGCTGTACGATGCCAGCTGGCCCGAACCGGTGTTCCTGAAGGTGCGGGGCTGGCCCTACAAACCCGTTGAACTGCGCAGGGATGCTCCGGTGGTGCTGTGGAACGTTGAGCTCCGGCTGCGCGATCTGCGGCTGTCGGACGAAGAGTGGGTGGAAGTGACCTTCCTTGGTTGAACACATCATCAGTGAGGGCCCGGCGCTCCGTGCCGCACGGTCCGCATACTCCGTGCCCTGCGGGTATCACCTGCCTTGGTCCCGCCGTTCAGGGATCATCAGGCCGTGGACCAGGTACCCCATCACGCCACCATAGGCCGTGCTGGTCCACCAGCGACCGGTGATGGCGCACCCATGCACGCAGCCATACCAATTCCAATAGGCCCAACCGGCAGCCGCTCCAAGGGCGATGAAAAGCACATACAGCATCCAGCGTCGCATGCTGCAAAGGTCGTCAAGGCACCGCCGCTGGCTCCGTGACCAGTGTCACCGACCGGGGATCCTTGGATCACGCACCCGTGCGGAGTACCTTTGCATGCCTTCCATCCCCGGCTCCCATGCGCGTCATCGCTGCGCTCAGCCTCCTGATCGCCACCCTGCCCGGCCGTGCCCAGCTCAACAACTGGGACCCCTCCTGGTACACCACGGACAGCACGCTGGTCTTCCACGATGACCTCGACTACTACCTGAACGCATACAGCAGGGACGAGATCCGTGCGATGCGGGGAACGGTGAGCACCTGGCGGATGAACTTCGACAAGCTGATGCGCCAGACCTACCGCGAACTGCGCACCTACAGTGAGGGTGGCGGCATGGAGCCCGTGACGCATGATTTCGAGCTGCCCTACGCGCAACAGGAAGGACGCTATCGCCTGCGCGACCACAACGGACGCATCAGGGCCTTCATGTTCGGCAGCATCAGCAACCCGCCATCACGCATCCAGCTGGAACGGTGGAGCGCATTGGGCAGGAAGTACGCCCGGGAGGAGGTGGACATCTTCGTGATCTACGGACACGAGCTGCACCCGGGCGATGGCAGGGGCCGCAAACGCCATCCGCTGCCAACGAGCGAAACGGAAAAACAGGCATATGCCAGGGAATACGCCGCATTGGGCACCCTTCCGGTGCTGGTCGACGGCTTGAACGACGCGGTGTACGCGGCGTACGGGAAAGCCCCCAACGGTGCCTATCTCGTGGACAGTGACGGCAACCTCGTGTTCCGCGCCACCTGGGCCGATGCGCGCAAGATGGAGCACATGATCGACACGCTCCTGCGCTGGTACAAGGCAGGCAGGCCCAGGCAATTCAAGGCGGAATAGGGAGGTGCACAGACCCTGCGGCCCTGCCGCCTTCACACCTTCACCGACTTCCAGGCGCCACGGCGGAACAGCACCGCGCTGATGATGGCGAGAATGCTCTCACTGATGGGTACTGCGGTGAAGGCACCCTGTGCGCCCCAGCCGAGCACCGTGCTCAGGCACCACGCAAGCGGTATCTGGATGGCCAGGAAGCAGAACGCGTTCATCAAGGTGGGCGTGAACGTATCACCCGCCCCGTTGAACGACTGCGCCAACACCATGCCATAACCGTAGAAGAAGTAGCCCAGGCATACGGTGCGAAGGGCTGCCACGCCGTAGCCACCCATTGCGGCCCCGTCGCTGAAAACTCCCACCAGGGCCGGCGCAAAGGACCAGAAAAGCAGGGCGACGGCCACCAGGTAGACCATGTTGTAGTGCCCGCACAGCCAAGCGGAACGCTCCGCCCGGTCCGGCCGGCCTGCACCGAGGTTCTGCCCAACGAGCGTGCTGGCGGCATTGGCCATGCCCCACGAGGGCAGCAACGAGAAGAGCATGATGCGCACCGCCACGGTATAGCCGGCCGTTGCCGCACTTCCGAACCGCGCAACGATCGTGCCGAGGAACATCCAGCTCACCGAAGGGAGCACGAACTGGAGCACACCTCCGAGCGACACGCGCACGATGGTCCACATCACCGACGGCTGCAGGCGGAACGGCAGGCCGCGCAGGTGCACACGCCCCGACCTTGAGAACAGCCGGGAGAACTGGTACAGCACGCCGATCCCCCTGCCGGTGGCGGTAGCCAGCGCCGCACCCGTGACGCCGAAGCCATCCCAGTCCCCCACCCCGTGGATCATCACCGGGCACAACAGGATGTTGATGCCGTTGGCCAGGATGAGGGTGCGCATGGCGATGGCCGCATCACCAGCACCCCTGAGGATCGCGTTGATGGCGAACAGCAGCAGGATGATGACGTTGCTGCCGAACATGACCCGCACGTAATCACTGCC
>JBIJDX010000232.1:0-4201 GCA_044343855.1 Flavobacteriales bacterium | reverse complement strand
GCAGCCGGCCACGGGACTGCGCTACACCACGCCGCTCAAGTTCAAGGGCCTGTCGCGTCCGCTGGTGATCCTGGTGCTGCCGCCCACGCTGAAGTGGGACCGCAAGCTGCACAACCAGTTCCTGGTCGGGGCGGGCCGGGCCAGCGTGAAGCTGTGCGTGCTGGCGCCGCAGGGGGTGTGAATGGGAAGGATGGCCCTTCGACCTTGTGAGTGCCTCAGGGTGCGCAGGGTGGCTGAGGGTGGCTGAGGCCCTCGAAGCCACCCCGCAGCGTGCCTCAGGACGCAACTCCACCCGGGTCATTGGGGGGCATGGGCACAGGTTCCGTTGGGCGTTCAGCGCTCCCAAGGCAGGCCTGTTCACACCCCCAACCTACCGATCGGATTCATTGGGTCCTCCTGCGCACTCGTGGTCGGTACCGCTCCCTGTAATGCAGGCTCTCCCGGTCGGCCAGGTCCCACAGGGCCAGCCGCACCTCGCCGGGGCGTTGGTGGTAGTAGGGCCGCAGGAGGCGCTGTTCGGTGTAGTCGGGCCAGGGGAGCACATCGCCGAAGCGGCCACCGCAATACACCAGCGGTGGCATGCCGCGCGGATCTTCCTGCAGCATCCGGTGGAGGGGTTCCTCCGGGTCCCAGAAGCTGGTCCAGTTGCCGCCGAAGCGATGGCCGGGCTCAATGAGGGCCAGGGCCTTGGGCACCATGCGGTTGCGCCGGAACAGCCCGTGGTACACGGCCAGGGCCTCGGCATTGATGTAGAGCAGGCTCCACCGCAGGGGGCCGCGAGCGGGTGGTGCATCGGGCAGGCGTTCGTACACGGCCCAGTGCTGGAAGGGCTCCACGGAGGTGTGCACGCCGTTGTAGCGCTGCGCAGGGATGCCGGGCGGACAGGTCCACCGGCCCTCGGGCACCAGTTCGTGCAGCTCCACGGGGCGATGGCACAGCACGCGGTAGTGCCGGAACCCGTCCAACCGCTCGAGGAAGTCGGCTTCCGAGGTGAGGTAGTCGGCGTACACGAAGCTGCGGATGCCCAGTTCGGGGGCACGCTCGTTGAGGTCCTTCACCACGCCGCCATCCAGGGCGCAGGAGGGGTAGAAGCAGGCCGTGCGGAGCAATTCCTCCACGGGGAAGCGCATGTGGATGCGTTCGGGCGCGATGTAGCGGAGGAACAGGTCGCTCATGGCAGGTGCAGGGTGATGGATGGGCTTTCGTCGGGCACCACGAAGGCCACCCGCTGTGCCTGCAATGCCAGCCCGGTGGCCATGGCCAGCGCGGTGCACAGGATGGGTGGGGTGCGCATCATCGGTCGTTGCTGTAGCGTTGGCGCTCCTCCTCGCGTTCGCGAACCGCCTCGGCTTCAATGAGCTCTTCCGGAACGTGGAAGCAGGCACTGAAGCGCAAGCCGGGGCCCGTATGGGTGCCGATCACCTTTTGGAAGGCGGTGCGGTACCAGCGGGGATCTGTGGAAGCAAGACCCTTGTAGAGCTCACGGACCTCCGCATCGAGGTAGCCCTCCTCATTTTCCACCTCGAAGCCGTGGATGCCGAGGCCATGCTGTTCCACACGATCGAGGATGGCGGCAAAGCGCTCCACACCGCGGAGCTGGTCCGGGAGGGTGTCGAACACCAAGCGGTCCAGGACATCACATATAAGTCTGTCGCGTTTGTGCGGTCCGTAGAGGAACGGTCGGTGTGTGTTCGTGGACATGATCGTTCGGTCGGTTAAAGGGTGAATGAAGGGCTGCGTTCGGGCGGACATGACCCGTGGGCTCGTGGGATGGAGCGCGTGCGCTATGGCGCCTTGCGGCTGCGTTCTCGCTCCTCTTCCCGTTCGCGGACCGCCTCGGCCTCGATGAGCTCTTCCGGAACGTAATAGGTGGCACTGAACCACAGACCGGGGATGTGGCCGAAGGCTCTGTTCATTTCCTGGAAGGCTGTTCGGTACCAGCGCGGCTCCGTGCAGGCCTCGCAACCACTTTGTTCGAAGATCTCCGCGAAAAACCCTCCCTCCTCCTCAGAGCCAACATCAATGCCGTGAATGCCAAGGCCATGCTGCTCCACGCGATCAAGGATGGCGGCAAAGTGGTCGACAGCGTTGAGCTCATCAGGGATGGTACTGAACACGAGGCGGCCGAGGACCTGGTCCTTAAGTCGGCGTCGCTTTTCAGGTCCGTAGAGGAACGGTCGGGGTGTGTTCGTGGACATGATCGTTCGGTCGGTTAAAGGGTGAGTGAAGGGTTGCGTTCGGGCGGACATGACCCGTGGGTGAGTGGAATGGAGCGCGTGCGCTATGGCGCCTTGCGGCTGCGTTCTCGCTCCTCCTCGCGCTCGCGGACCGCCTCGGCCTCGATGAGCTCTTCCGGAACGTAATAGGTGGCACTGAACCACAGACCGGGGATGTGGCCAAGGGCATTCTTCATTTCCTGGAAGGCTGTTCGGTACCAGCGCGGCTCCGTGCAGGCCTCGCAACCACTTTGTTCGAAGGTCTCCGTGAAAAGCTCCCCCTCCTCCTCAGAGCCTACATCAATACCGTGAATGCCGAGGCCATGCTGCTCCACGCGATCAAGGATGGCGGCGAAGTGGTCGACAGCGTTGAGCTCATCAGGGATGGTACTGAACACGAGGCGGCCGAGGACCTGGTCTTTCAGTCGGCGTCGCTTTTCAGGTCCGTAGGGGAGTGGTCGGGGTGTGTTCGTGGACATGGATGTTCGGTTTGTGTTGCGTTGGATACGGCGTTCGGTTTCGTGGTCAATGCCCCGACGGCGCCTTCACCGCCGGGGCATATCCTGCTAAAAAGAGTTCACGTAAGTGAATCTGTACTTACAGGAATGCACTAAAAAATCAATTTTACCCCAACTCTTATTCCCTACATCCCCCACACGTTTGGGGGAATTGGGATGTATCATAAGTATCTCCCCGGCTGGGGTGATCTTCACATCCCTTTTCAAGGACAACTTCCTCACCACTTCATCGGTGGTGGCATACTTCATTGAACGTGCCATGGGCGTGCAGTAGTTGGTACTGCGGTGGGCGGATCCCCCCGGCGTGGGGTCGCGCCACCGCGGATCGGTGATGCCGGTGCACGGCCGGGAGTTGTTGATGCGCCTGGGCGGAGGGGTACGCGGTGGTGCGGGCGTTGCCCTGGTCGGCTGCGGGGATGCCTTGACGGCATGCCACAAGCCTGACGATCCACAACGATACGTTACCCTGGTCCGTGACCGGAGCGCACCGGGACAAACCCGGTAATGCGGCCGTTAGAAGGCCCGTCGTTCACGGGTCCTGCCGATCACCATCACTGCATGCATGCAGCACCCTCCCATGGGGGATATGAAGGCTATGGGAGTGGTGTTTGACATGCGTGTTGCCCGCTTTTTTACGAGGCAATGCGAAGTTCGGAAAATAATTCGGTATTTCCAAGCCCTACTCGAAATTTTTTTGCTTTTGCGCCTTGTTCCGCGCGCGTGTGCTTCTGGTATCGCATGTCCGGCCCCCTGGTGGCCCCTCTGCCTTACGGGCCGGCATCCGCGAGCCCTCCGTAAAGAAAGAACAACTCCCCCTTCGCCACGAACCCACGCGCCAGCCCGTCATCGGCATGGACGAAATAGTTGAACACGATGTCCCCGGGACCACCGGGCATCAGCTCCAGGCCGATGGGCATCAGGTTGGCCACGAACCAGTGCGACCACCCATCGGCGGTCACGTATTCGAGCACGAAGATGAACTACCCTTCAAGTGACTCCAGGGCGGATCCGCGCAGGTCCGCTATGTCGCGGTTGTCGATGTTGGCGAAGATGAAGTTCATCCCGCGCACCGCCGGGGTCATCATGTCCAGCGTGATGGTGTCGTTGCCGGGCAGGGCGTTGGCAGCCCAGATGTCCGTGGCATCGATCAGCCGCGACCAGTTGTGCAAGCCATCGGACGCCCTGCTGAACCAGAAGAGCGTGTCCGGCACGAACTTGATGGTCCACGGTGCACGCAACCTGTCGAATTGGGCTTCGACGATCAGCGGCAGCAGCAAGGGGATAAGCAGGATCCGTTTCATGCTCCGGATGACCTTTTCCTACCATGTATATCCCCGCAGGAAACGCTCCACGCGGCGGTTGCGCGCGCCACAGCGCCCTTTGCGCAGGTGCTTGCGTCCGTAAGCGGCACAGCGCTTCCTGCGGGGTCCCACCTGTTCTTCGGCGGCTTCCGAAACCATGCCGGGG
>JBIJDX010000069.1:0-13061 GCA_044343855.1 Flavobacteriales bacterium | reverse complement strand
CTTGCCCGAGGGCTCGCGGTACTGTCCGGTTCGCCAGGGTCGGCGGATTTACCTGCCATCCCTATAGCTACACCCTTCAACGCACTATTCCGTCAGTGCGCGGATCGTTCACTCCTTCGTCACCCCATCGCAATGCAAGTCGGTGCCGGAATATTGACCGGCTATCCATCAGCTTCGCCTATCGGCTACACCTTAGGTCCCGACTAACCCTGATCCGATTAACGTTGATCAGGAAACCTTAGTCTATCGGCGGGCAGGTTTTTCACCTGCCTTATCGTTACTTATGCCTACATTTTCTTTTCCGGACGCTCCAGCATGGCTTACGCCACACCTTCGACGCAGACCGGAATGCTCTCCTACCGCCCACATGGGGCCCACAGCTTCGGTAACACACTTGATGCCCGATCATTATCCACGCCGGACCGCTCGACTAGTGAGCTGTTACGCACTCTTTAAATGAATGGCTGCTTCCAAGCCAACATCCTAGCTGTCAATGCAGTCCGACCTCGTTAGCTCAACTTAGCGTGTATTTAGGGACCTTAGCCGATGGTCTGGGTTCTTTCCCTTTCGCGCACGGACCTTAGCACCCGCGCGCTCACTCCCGGGTACTGATGTTATGGCATTCGGAGTTTGTCCGGGTTTGGTAGGCGGTGAAGCCCCCTAGCCCGATCAGTAGCTCTACCTCCATAACAGTACACCCGAGGCTGCACCTAAATGCATTTCGGAGAGTACGAGCTATCTCCCAGTTTGATAAGCCTTTCACCCCTAACCACAGCTCATCCGAAGACTTTTCAACGTCTACCAGTTCGGTCCTCCATTCCGTGTTACCGGAACTTCAACCTGGCCATGGTTAGATCACTTAGGTTTCGCGTCTGCCGCCACTGACTATACGCCCTGTTAAGACTTGCTTTCGCTTCGGCTGCGGGGCTGAACCCCTTAACCTTGCCAGTGACGAGCAACTCGTAGGCTCATTATGCAAAAGGCACGCCGTCATCCGCCGTAGCAGACTCCGACCGCTTGTAGGCGCACGGTTTCAGGGACTATTTCACTCCTCTGTTCGAGGTGCTTTTCACCTTTCCTTCGCAGTACTGGTTCGCTATCGGTCTCTCAGGAGTATTTAGCCTTGCCAGATGGTTCTGGCGGATTCAGACAGGATCTCACGTGTCCCGCCTTACTCAGGATACCACTAGGTAGTGCATGCATTTCGTGTACGGGACTATCACCCCCTATGGTCCAACTTTCCAGATGGGTTCCACTATGCATACACAGTCCACGTTGTGGTCCTACAACCCCGGCACCGCCGAAACGGCCCCGGTTTGGGCTATCCCCTTTTCGCTCGCCACTACTAGGGGGATCACTACTTGTTTTCTTTTCCTCCAGGTACTTAGATGTTTCAGTTCCCTGGGTTAGCTTCCCTTTCGGGATATCCTGTCTTCAACAGGATGGGTTGCCCCATTCGGAGATCCACGGATCACAGGTCATTATGCACCTCCCCGTGGCTTATCGCAGCCTATCGCGTCCTTCGTCGCCTCTGAGAGCCAAGGCATCCACCGTACGCCCTTAGTAACTTTTCGATCGCTCGAGATCGTTAATTGCTCGGTGGACCGATCACTCGGTCTGTTTTGGTCTGTCCAACAACATGTCAAAGAACGGCGCCCTTGGGGGGCACTCCGGACCTGGGTCCGGAGCCAGTGGAGAATATCGGAGTCGAACCGATGACCTCCTGCTTGCAAAGCAGGCGCTCTAGCCAGCTGAGCTAATTCCCCGTTGCCTTACCCGTGGTAGTCCTGCGCAGATTTGAACTGCGGACCTCTACATTATCAGTGTAGCGCTCTAACCAACTGAGCTACAGGACTAGGTGGAAGGTAACGGTGGTACCGTTAAGAAGTATCATCCAACTGAGACAGCGGTGTCGAGCGTTGCGGGCATTCCGCAACGAACAGAGACCGATCAACTTACTCTAAAAAGGAGATGTTCCAGCCGCACCTTCCGGTACGGCTACCTTGTTACGACTTAGCCCCAGTCACCGGTTTTGCCCTAGGCAGCTCCTTGCGGTCACCGACTTCAGGCACCCCCGGCTTCCATGGCTTGACGGGCGGTGTGTACAAGGCCCGGGAACGTATTCACCGCATCATGGCTGATATGCGATTACTAGCGATTCCAGCTTCACGGAGTCGGGTTGCAGACTCCGATCCGAACTGAGACGAGTTTTGAAGATCTGCATCTGGTCACCCAGTAGCTTCCCTCTGTACTCGCCATTGTAGCACGTGTGTAGCCCAGGACGTAAGGGCCGTGATGACTTGACGTCGTCCCCACCTTCCTCACCGTTTACACGGGCAGTTTCTCTAGAGTCCCCGGCATTACCCGCTGGCAACTAGAGATGGGGGTTGCGCTCGTTATGGGACTTAACCCGACACCTCACGGCACGAGCTGACGACAGCCATGCAGCACCTCGCACGCAGTCCGAAGAAGATGACGTTTCCGCCACTGTCCACGTGCGTTCGAGCCCTGGTAAGGTTCCTCGCGTATCATCGAATTAAACCACATGCTCCACCGCTTGTGCGGGCCCCCGTCAATTCCTTTGAGTTTCAGCCTTGCGGCCGTACTCCCCAGGTGGATCACTTAACGCTTTCGCTAGGTCACTGACCGTATATCGCCAATGACGAGTGATCATCGTTTACGGCGTGGACTACCAGGGTATCTAATCCTGTTCGCTCCCCACGCTTTCGTGCCTCAGCGTCAGTATCGCCTTAGTAAGCTGCCTTCGCAATTGGTGTTCTGTGCCATATCTAAGCATTTCACCGCTACACGGCACATTCCGCCTACTTCAAGCGCACTCAAGAGCGCCAGTATCAATGGCAATTCTACAGTTAAGCTGCAGGATTTCACCACTGACTTAACGCCCCGCCTACGCACCCTTTAAACCCAATGAATCCGGATAACGCTTGCACCCTTCGTATTACCGCGGCTGCTGGCACGAAGTTAGCCGGTGCTTATTCCGCCGGTACCGTCAACCCAGGACACGTCCTGGGGTTTCTTCCCGGTTAAAAGCAGTTTACAACGCGTAGCGCCTTCTTCCTGCACGCGGCATGGCTGCGTCAGAGTTGCCTCCATTGCGCAATATTCCTCACTGCTGCCTCCCGTAGGAGTCTGGTCCGTGTCTCAGTACCAGTGTGGGGGATAACCCTCTCAGGCCCCCTAACGATCGTAGCCTAGGTGAGCCGTTACCTCACCTACTAGCTAATCGTGCGCATGGCCATCCTGTACCGCCGGAGCTTTTAAGACCAGGTGATGCCACCCGATCTATTATGGGATATTAATCCTCCTTTCGGAGGGCTATCTCCCAGTACAGGGCAAGTTCCATACGTGTTACGCACCCGTGCGCCGGTCGCCACCCATGTATTGCTACATCGTGCTGCCCCTCGACTTGCATGTGTTAAGCCTGCCGCTAGCGTTCATCCTGAGCCAGGATCAAACTCTCCATTGTAAATGTGTGTTTGATCTGGTCTGTTGACGTGGTCTTCTCATGTTGATCTTCCGATCACAAGGACACCTGCTGTTCTCAGATTGGACAATAAGTCAAAGAACTGTATCGGGTCGAGGTGGAACCTCTTTCCGGTCTTGTTCAGTCGTTCAAGCGAATCCTGCCGAGGCAAGCCCCGTCGTTCGGGTCGGCAAAAGTACAGAGGTTTTTGATATCTGCAAGAGGCTGTTGAAATTTTTCTTCCAACCCCATGCTCACCCACTCCTCCACACCCGTTTGCCGGGTCGCTTCAAAGAACGTTTTTCCGAAAGCGGCTGCAAATGTAAGGAGCCTTTTGATCCGTGCAAGCCCTGCTGTGAAAAAAGTCTCCGTCTCGTCAAGGTGTTGTTACCGCAACAGGTAAAACCTTGCCGTTGTAGAGCCTGTGGCCGTTCAACGCAAAATCGGCCACATGGTTGCCCATCGCCTCCGCGGTCACGGGTGCCCTGTATCCCGGGAAAGCCCCCCGAAGCATCTCCGTATCCACTGACCCCAGTGCAAGGCAGTTGCTGCGGATACCCCGCTCCCTGAACTCCTCTGCAAGACATTGGGCCATGCAGGCAAGGGCGGCCTTGCTCGCGCTGTAGGCCACAAGACCTGGGAACTTGGCACTATCCTGGAAGCCTCCCATGCTGCCGATGTGGACGACATGGCCGGGTGGCTCGCCATCGAGTTCATCCACCAGGGCCTGCGTGATCAGCAGGGGTGCGCGGACATTGACACGGAACAATTCATCGAGCGCATCACCCGCATGGCCTCCCATGGGGGCCTTGTGCAACAGGCCGGCATTGTGCACCAGGGCATGCACACGCCTGCCCGCCACGTGCTCCTTCACGCGCGCAGCCGCCAGGTCCAAGGCAAGGTCCGTCACGCAGATCTCAATGAGACCGTCGCCCTTCATCGCCAGCCGTCCGAGAGCCCGCGCATCACGCGCGACAGCAAGCACGCGACAGCGGTCCACGCGGGCCAACCGTAGAACAGTGGCCTCGCCCACCCCCCTGCTCGCCCCCGTTACAACGACGAGGCGTTCCTCCTGCTTTACACCGGCCATGGTCCTTTTTCACGCGGCCTACTTTTGTCCCGGCACATTGGGTGCGGGGAATTCCGCGACCCTCAAAGTTACCCTGCATGAACGATCCGTCCCTCGACACGCCTTTCCTGGGCAATCCACTATCACACTGGCTGGCAGCATTGGCATGGGCGTGCGGTGCATGGCTGGTGGGTCGGTCACTTTCATGGGCATCCTCCAACTCCCTGAAACGACTTGCGAGCCGCACGACCACGCGGCTCGATGACATCCTTGTGGGTGCCCTACGCGGACCGCTGGTGGCGATCATCACGCTGTTCGGCATCTACCTGGCGTTCCACCAGCTGGAGCTGCCCGCGCGCATGGAGCAGTGGGTGGACCGCATCATCAAGGTGGCCACCGTACTGGCCCTCACCTGGCTGCTGGCGCGCCTGATGGATGCATTGGTTGAGGAGTTCCTCGTGCCCCGCGCACGGCGTGAAGAGGCCATGGTGGTCTCCAATGAACTGGTGCCGGTGATGCGCAGTGCGACAAAGGTGCTGGTCTGGGGGCTTGGCCTGGTGCTGGCGCTGAACAACGCCGGCTACAATGTTGGTGCCCTGCTTGCGGGCATCGGCATCGGTGGACTGGCGATGGCGATGGCTGCGAAGGACACGGTGGCGAACATCTTCGGCGGAGTAACGGTATTCACGGACAAGCCCTTCATGGTCGGGGACCGCATCCGCATTGCGGGCTACGACGGATTCGTGGAGGAGGTGGGCATCCGAAGCACGCGCATCAGGACGCTTGAAGGGCCCATCGTGGTGGTGCCGAACTTCAAGTTCACCGATAGCGTGCTGGAGAACGTATCACACCAGTCCACCTTCCGAGTGCGGCATGAACTGGGCCTGATCTACGAGACACCGACGGAGAAGATGGAGGAGGCACTGGCCATCCTGCATAAGCTGGTGGACGACCATGCGGACCTGCTGATGCCCGAGCGGGTGGTGAGCTTCACGGCATTCAAGGACTTTTCATTGAACGTGCTGTTCATCTATTTCATCCGCAAGGAGGCTGACATCTTCACCACGCGCAGCCTGATCCACCTCGAGCTGATGAAGCGCTTCGCAGCTGCCGGGCTGGAATTCGCCTACCCAACACAGGTGGAGTACTCCAAGGGCAGCTAACCCTTGCGCCTTCGGGCCTCGCGTGCTTTTTTGCGCGCCTCCTCCTCTTCGATCTTGATGCGACGCTTCGAGCGCACCACGGGATCGAGCACGTCGCCGATGTTGCGCATCTGGCGGAGCACCCATTGCTGGCGGCCGCTCACATAGCCGGAGGGTCTGCTGCAGTTGTATTTGCGCGGTGCGGGCAGGGTGGCGGTGATGAGGGCCGCCTGTGGCGCAGTGAGCTGCGCGGCCGAACGGCCGAAGCACTGTTGCGCGGCAGCTTGGGCACCGAAGACGCCCCTGCCCATTTCGGCCACGTTCAGGTAGACCTCGAGGATGCGCTCCTTCGTCCACAGGACTTCAATGAGCACCGTGAACCACGCCTCGAGGGCCTTGCGCAGATAGGTGCGGCCATGCCAGAGGAACACGTTCTTGGCGGTCTGTTGGCTGATGGTGCTTCCCCCCCGGATACGGCGCGCCTTCCTGTTGCGCTCGAGGGCCTTGCGCATGGCCTCCCAGGAGAACCCATGATGGAAGAGGAAGCGTTGATCCTCGGAGGCCATCACCGCCAGCGGCAATGCGCGAGCCATCCGTTCGAGCGGCACGATACTGCGCTGCACACCACCCTGCTCCCTGGCTTGTGCGGCCATGTGCCACGTGACCGGTGGATCCACCACACCGAGCAGGGCGACCCAGAGCGTTGTGACCACCACGAACCAGCAAATGGCGGCACCCGTGCAGCGCAGGATATGGATGACCGCTTGCCTCATGGTGAACGGGGGGAGCGCGAATGTACCGGGATATGCGCCTTGCATGGTCGCGAACGGCAACGCCCACCCTGGATGGCCAAGGCGGGCGTTGCTCATCATGGACCGCTCACAGAAGCTCCCTGGCGGCGTTCAGTACGGCTTCGTAGTTCGGCTCACTGCCCAATTCGGGTGTCACTTCACAGAAACGCACCACGCCTTCCCTGTCAATGACGAAGGAAACGCGCCCGAGCACACCTGCGAGGCCACCTTCGGCGATGCGGGTGCCCCACGCATCGGCATCGCGGTGGCGGAAGTCGCTTCCCGTCTCCACATTGGTGATGCCTTCAGCGGCGCAGAAGCGGCCCAATGCGAAGGGCAGGTCAGCGGTTACTGCGAGCATGATGGCACCCAGACCTGTGGCTTTCCGGTTGAAGGTCCGGGTCTCCGTGGCGCACACACCGGTATCCACACTGGGGAACATGAGCAGGACCACCACGTTGCCTTTGTGATCGGCAAGGGATGCTTCGGTGCGGTCGTTCTTCACATAGCGCAGAGGGGGGGCGGGGCTGCCGATGGCGGGCAGGGAACCGGAAAAGGCTGGTTGGGGCATGGTAGTTATTGCTTGGTGGTTGGCGAACGCGTCAAGCGCGCTCACTGTTCGTTCATGATATGCGGGATCGCCTGTTCGTAGGTCCTTCGCGCATCCTCGATGAATCCAAAGGGACTTTCATCCACCACCAGCTTTCCCTTGGTGACATGCCCCAGAAGGATGAACGGCACACGGCTTTCGCCCATCATGTCGAGGAACTGGTTCTCCTGCTCGGCGGTGACACTGACCACGGCACGGCCCTGGCCTTCGCCGAACAGGAATGCATCGGGTCGTATGTCGCTGTCGGTGATTACATCGAAGCCCAGACCGCGGTGCAAGCCCATCTCCACGAGGGTCACCCAGAGGCCCCCTTCGCTCACATCGTGCGCGGCATTGATGGCACCGCTGCGGATGAGCATCAGGAGCATGGTATGAAGGCGGCGTTCCTCATCGATGTTGAAATACGGTGCGGGCGAACGCTGCACGCCATGATGGCGCACGAGGTATTCGCTGGAGGCGATGCAATCGGTGCTGCGTCCGAGCAGGAAGAGCAGATCACCCTTTTCCTTGAAGTCCATGCTCATGCGCTTGGTGATATCGTTGACGATACCGACCATGCCGATGGTGGGCGTCGGGAATACGGGGATGTTGCGCTTGTCCGTGACGGTATGGTTGTAAAAGCTCACATTGCCGCCTGTCACGGGCGCTTCAAAGGCACGGCAGGCATCGCCCATGCCCTTGATGGCCTGTGCGAACTGCCAGTAGACCTCCGGGTCATATGGGTTGCCGAAATTGAGGCAGTTGGTGACACCGCAGGGTTCACCGCCGGTGCAGGCGATGTTGCGGGCGGCTTCGCTCACGGCGATCATCGCTCCGGTGCAGGGGTCCGCATGCACATAGCGGCCGTTGCAGTCAACGGTCACCGCAAGTCCCTTGCCCGTCTCCTTCACCAGGATGAGTCCGGCATCGGAAGGCGCATTGGTGCTCATGTTGTTGGTGCGCACCATGGTGTCGTACTGCTCGGACACCCAGCGCTTGCTGGCGATGTTTGGGCTGGCGAGGAGGTCATAGGCCACCGCGCGCAGGTCATCGGGCTCGGCGATGGCGGACGCATCGAAGCGCTTGTTCTCCGCGATGTAGGCGGGTTCCCTCTGTTCGCGCACATAAACGGGAGCCCCCCCCCCGAGCACCAGGCTTTCGGCGGGCACCTCGGCGACGAGGTCACCGTTCATGAAGTAACGCAGGGTGCCCCCCCCGGTGACCGCTCCGATCTCCACGCAGTTCAGGTCCCACTTGTCGAAGATGGCCTTGACCTCGTCCTCACGGCCCTTCTTCACAACCACGAGCATGCGCTCCTGGCTTTCGCTGAGCAGGATCTCCCATGCGCGCATCCCTTCCTGACGGGTGGGCACGCGGTCCAGGTGGATGTCCATGCCACTTTCGCCCTTGGCGCTCATTTCGCTGGTGCTGCACGTGATACCGGCCGCGCCCATGTCCTGCATGCCGATGATGGCATCGGTCTGCGCCAGTTCCAACGAAGCTTCAAGCAACAGTTTCTCCATGAAGGGATCACCGACCTGCACGGCAGGAAGATCATCCATGCTGGTCTCGGTGATGTCCTTGCTGGCGAAGGAAGCACCATGGATGCCATCCTTGCCGGTGCTGCTGCCCACGATGAAGACCGGGTTGCCCTCGCCGTGGCTGGTGGCGCTGATGACGCGGTCGGTGCGCACGATTCCCACGCTCATGGCGTTCACGAGCGGATTCGTGGTATAGCAGGGGTCGAAATAAACCTCGCCGCCGAGCACGGGCACTCCGAACGCATTGCCATAATCACCGATGCCCTTCACGACGCCGCGCATGTGCCAGCGACTGCGTGCTTCGCTGGTGATGTCGCCGAACCGCAGGCTGTTGAGCTGCGCAATGGGACGCGCGCCCATGGTGAAGATGTCGCGGTTGATGCCACCCACACCGGTGGCCGCTCCCTGGTAGGGTTCGATGGCACTGGGGTGGTTGTGGCTCTCGATCTTGAAGGCGCAGGCCCAACCATCACCGATGTCAACAAGGCCTGCGTTCTCCTGTCCGGCCTCAGCGAGGAGCCTGGGACCAGAGCGTGGAAGGGTCTTCAGCTGCGTGATGGAGTTCTTGTAGGAGCAGTGCTCACTCCACATGGCGCTGTAGATGCTGAGCTCGGTGAAGTTGGGCTGCCGGCCGAGGATCTCCTGGATCCTGGCGAACTCCTCGGGCAGCAGTCCCAGCTTGCGGGCGGTGTCCACGCCAGCTGGCGCGACATCGGGGTTGGCGGTTGTTGTGGACATGGTACTGGAGGCAAAGGTACCGCCCGGAGGTTGCATCACCGCTGCGCATCGAAGCCACCCTGGCGCTCTACCTTGGCGGCATGGCAGGCATGGTCCTGGCTGCGGGTTACGCGGCGCTCATACTCCACCTCCTCGGTCGTTGGTCCGGCGTGAGGGTCGATGGGCTTGGGTTCCGCAGGGTGGCCTTCCTCTTCCTCCTGAAACTTGCCGCAGGCCTCCTGTTGTGGGTGATCTACACCCGGATCTATCCCGACCGCTCAACGGCCGACCTGTTCAAGTACTTCGATGACGGCATGGTCATGTACGGTGCTCTTCCGGGCTCCCCAGGAGACTACCTGCGCATGCTATTCGCGGTGGGTAACGATGCACCCCATTTCGATGCGCACTACTACACCGTGATGAACAACTGGTACCGCGCATTCGAGACCGGTTTCTACAATGACGCCCACACGATGATCCGCTACAATGCATTGCTGGGGCTACTTTCCTTCGGTCATCTACCGGTGCATCTTGTGCTTTCAGCCGGTGTGGCGACGTGGGGCAGCGTGCTTCTATACACGGCCATGCTGAGACTGGCACCACACGGGGTGTGGCACCTGCTGGTCGCCGTGTTCCTTGTACCCACGCTGGTCCTGTGGCCAAGCGGGCCCCTGAAGGAGAACCTGCTTCTGGCCGGCATGGGCGCATTCCTATGGGGACTGGTGCCGGGGAGGACACCGGCAGCCGCACAACGCGCCGCAGCCTTGTTCCTCGGCGTGACGTTGATGCTGCTGGTGAAGAGCTACGTGTTGTTGAGCCTGCTGCCCGGTGCGATCGGCTGGGCTCTGTCACAGGGTCGGAACCAGAACGCCTGGAGCTGGCATTTGATGACGCACGGCGTGCTGCTCATCACACTGCTGGTGATGGGACAAAGCCCGACCACGAATGCACCGGAACTATTGGCACGCCAGCAGCAGGACTTCGTGAACATGGCCCGTTCCGTGCAGGCGGGCAGCCTTGTGGAGCTTCCCCGGCTGGATGGCACGTGGCGCTCTCTGCTGGTTAACGCCCCCCATGCGGTGTACATGACCTATCTGTCGCCGGTGACCATGCTCGGACACGGCCTGCTGGGCACCCTGGCATCGCTGGAAGGCATACTGGTGCTGGTGCTCGCCATTATGGTCCTGTTCCGAACGGCGGCATCGCGGGTGGATGTGGCCTTGTTGCTATGGTGCCTTTCCTTCCTGCTGCTGCTGGGGCTGCTGATCGGTTGGACCACTCCCGTTGTGGGAGCATTGGTCCGGTACCGACTGCCGCTGCTGCCATTCGTTGTACTCGCAGCCCTTTCGGTCCGCGCACCCCACCGCACAACGGATCCATCACTCACATGAAGAACATCATCATGCAGGCAGTCATCCTGCTGGCCATTGTGGCAACCGGCCAGGGCTGTGCCCACAAGCACGAACAGGCGGACATGGTGTTGCACAACGGCACCTTCCATGCATTCGATGAGGCGGACAGCAGGCACCAGGCGATCGCTGTCAGGGATGGCCGTATCGTGGAGGTGGGTGCCGAGCGGCGCATCATGAACAAGTACCGTGCGGCAACCACAGTGGATCTCGGCGGAGCGCATGCATATCCGGGGTTCATCGATGGACACTGCCATTTCCTCGGTTACGGGTTGAATGCGATGAAGGCGGACCTTCACGGGTGCAGGAGCTGGGAGGAGGTTGTGCAACGTACCCAAGCACACGCCGCGGCCCATCCGGAGCAGACCTGGGTGCTGGGCCGTGGCTGGGACCAGAACCGGTGGGCTGACAGGACCATGCCGGACAACGAGTTGCTCAACTCGCTCTTCCCGGACCGGCCGGTGCTGTTGCAACGTGTGGACGGACATGCCGCGGTGGTGAACGATGCGGCCATGCGCGCGGTGGGCTTCGACCCGGAGCAACCCATTGCCGGCGGGCTGGCTGAACTGCGTAGTGGCAGGCCCACCGGACTGCTGCTTGACAATGCAGTGGCCGTGTTCCAGCGCATTTTCGACCAGGCGGATGAGGCCACCAAGCGGGCCGCCCTTCTGAAGGCGCAGGCGGACTGTTTCAAGGTTGGGCTGACCATGGTGGTGGAGGCCGGCCTGGACACCGGAACCATCGCCTTGATGCGTGCTATGCAGCGCGCAGGTCAGCTGAAAATGCGTGTGTACGCGATGGTAACGGACGCACCGGCCAACCTTGCCCATTTCGCGCGCATCGGTGCCATTGATGATGAACGATTGCAGGTGCGGAGTGTGAAGGTCTATGCCGATGGTGCACTGGGATCGCGGGGCGCACTATTGAAGGCCCCGTACAGTGACAGGCGGGATCACCATGGCCTGCAGCTCGCGGACCGTGCGCATTTCGCTGAAGTGGCCGCATGGTGCAAGGAACATGGGTTCCAGATGAACACCCATTGCATCGGGGACAGCGCGAACAAGCTGCTGCTGGACGTCTATGGCGAGGTGTTGGGAGGAACCAACGACCTGCGTTGGCGGATCGAGCATGCGCAGGTGGTATCACCTGGGGACCGTCCCCGCTTCGCACGGTACAGCATCATTCCCAGTGTTCAGCCGACGCACGCCACGAGCGATGGACCGTGGGCCGAAGAGCGATTGGGAAGCGCGCGCATCGCACATGCATATGCATACAAGGACCTGTTGCGCAGCCTGGGCCTGGTGGCGTTGGGCACGGATTTCCCCGTGGAAGGCATCGACCCGTTGCAGACCTTCCGAAGCGCGGTCCTCCGGCAGGACGGGAGTGGTTGGCCGGAGGGGGGATACATGCCCGAGAACGGGCTCACGGCAACGGAGGCCCTGCGTGGCATGACCATCTGGAACGCGATCGCCACGTTCAACGAAGCAGACCTGGGCACCTTGGAGCCCGGCAAGTGGGCCGACCTGACCGTGGTCAACGTGGACCTGGCTGCGGCGGACAAGGCTCTTCTCAGGAAGGCACGTGTCCTGTCCACCTATATCCGCGGAGAACAGGTATACTGATCGATCTTTGCACGGACCATGACCACCGGCGCATTCGTCATCTCGCTGGACTTTGAGCTGTTCTGGGGCATGCGCGACAAGCGCACCCTCACGGATTATGGCGCCAACATCCGCGGTGCAAGGGCGGCACTGCCGCGCATGCTCGAGGTGTTCGAACAGTACGGTGTAAAGGCGACGTTCGCGACCGTTGGGCTGCTCTACCATCACGACCGGAACGCACTGTTGCGGTCCGTCCCATCCGTTCGACCCAGCTACCAGAGAACCGCGCTATCTCCGTACAACGGCCATTTGGACACCCTGGGGGCCAACGAACAGGAGGACCCTTACCACTACGGCGCGAACCTGATCCGCCTGCTCCTGGAGCACCCCCAGCATGAAGTGGCCTGCCACACCTTCTCCCACTATTACTGTTTAGAACCGGGGCAGACCGCAGCGGAGTTCAGGGAGGACCTGCGCGCCGCTGAACGTGCCGCGAAGTTCTTCGGTGTGGAGCGCCGCAGTCTGGTGTTCCCCCGGAACCAGTTCAACGCAGCCTACCTGGCCATCTGCAGGGAGGAGGGCATCGTTGCCTACCGCGGCAACGAGACGAGTTGGTTGTATGCGGCACGCAACGCCGAAGAGGAATCGCTGTTCAGGCGGAGCTTGCGCCTGCTGGACACCTGGCTTCCAGTGAGCGGTGCGAACGTGCATGCATTCC
>JBIJDX010000068.1:0-13090 GCA_044343855.1 Flavobacteriales bacterium | reverse complement strand
GGCTTCATGTACACCTCGGCCCGCTTGTTCTCATTGTCCAGCTTGATGCTGCCCACCTTGGCGGGACTGAGCGCGCGCTGGATGAGGAGCTGTTCGTTGGACGTGAAATTGATCACGTCGATGTTCTCATTGCGCAGTTCGCGGACGATGCCGTGGATGCGGCTGCCCTTCATGCCCACGCAGGCGCCCACCGGGTCGATGCGGTCGTCGTAGCTCTCCACGGCCACCTTGGCGCGCTCACCGGGTTCGCGCACGATGCGCTTGACGGTGATGAGGCCGTCGGCCACCTCGGGCACCTCCTGCTCGAACAGTTTGGCGAGGAACTCGGGCGCGGTGCGGCTGAGGATCACCTTGGGGCTGCCGTTGACCATCTCCACCTTCCACACCACGGCACGCACGTTGTCGCCCTTCTTGAAGAAGTCGGTCTTGATCTGCTGGTCCTTGGGCATGATGAGCTCGTTGCCCTCATCGTCCAGGATGAGCGTTTCGCGCTTCCAGATCTGGTACACCTCGCCGGTGATGATCTCACCCACGCGGTCGGCGTACTTCTTGTAGAGGTGGTCCTTCTCCAGCTCCATGATGCGGCTCTGGAGGTTCTGCTTGAGGGCAAGGATGTTGCGGCGGCCGAAGTCGCCGATCTTCACCTCCTGGCTCACCTCCTCCCCCACCTCGAAGTCGGGTTCGATCTTGCGGGCTTCGGCCAGCTCGATCTCCAGGTTGTCGTCCTCGCTCATGCCATCCTCCACGATGACGCGGTTGAGCCAGATCTCCAGGTCACCCTTGTCCGGGTTGATGATGATGTCCACGTTGGCCTCTTCGCCAAAGCGCTTCTTCACCACACCGCGGAAGACATCCTCCAGGATGCCCATCATGGTGACACGGTCGATGTTCTTGATGTCCTTGAATTCCCCGAAGGATTCGATGAGGTTCACGGTGCTCATGCTGGCACGTTCAATTGAACTTGATGATCGCTTTGGTTGCTTTGATCCCGGCGAGCGGGAACAGGGTCACTTCGTCGTCGAGCTTTGGCAGGCGGCCCTTCACCTTGCTGGGGTGCTGGATGCGCAGGCTGAGCTGCTCGTCGGCATGGTCCACCAGCTGGCCCTGCACGGTGCTGCCATCCGCGAGGACGAGCTCCACCAGGCGGCCGATGTGCTTCTGGTACTGGCGGGCCACCTTGAAGGGGCGCCCCATGCCGGGACTGGAGAACTGTAGTTCGCAGTCGTCGGCATCGGCACCAAGGTCGTCGCGTACGGCCTTGTTGAGGCGGGCGAGCTCTTCGAGGGTGATGGCCTTGTCGTTATCGACCTCCACCACCACCTTGGGACCGGGGCGCACGGCGACGTCCACCACGAAGTGGGTGGTGCCTTCGAGGTGCCGATCCAAGCTTTGCCGCACGCGTGCTTCGGTGACCATTTCTACGTTGACCGCCAAGGTGTTGCAACAAAAAAGAGGGGCGGGCCCCTCTTCCTCATTCCGCCGACTTGCGAGGCAAAGATAGGGAGAATAAATGGACTGACAAGGATGGGGCCGGAGGACGCTGTGTGCACCACCGGCCCCGGTCCATTTTGCCAACTACAGGATGGGGTCTACCGCATCACCTTCACCGCCTTCTTCACCAGCGGTTCGCCGTCCAGCAGCAGCGTCACGTAGTACACGCCGGGGGTTAGCTCATTGGTCTCCCAATTGAACTGATAGGCGCCTGCCTCCAAAGTGGCTTCCTGCAACACCTTCAGGGCCTTGCCATCGGCGCTGTTGGCCAGCAGTTGCATGCGGCCCGCGCGCTCCAGGCGGTAGTGCAATGTGGTGCGCTCCGTGAAGGGGTTGGGTTGGATGTGCAGGTGGCGGGCGTCGCCTTCCAAGGCCTTGTTCAGGTCAACGGGGGTGTTGGCGGGCGGTGTGGTGAATAGGCGGGTATCGCCGGGGGTGGCGGCACAGCAGGCGGCGAGGGCTTCGCGCATCTGGGCGAGTTCTTCGCGCATGCTGTTCAGCACTTCATCCTGGGCAGCAATGCGGGCGTCCTGCTCGGCCAAGCGATCGGTGAGGGCGGCGTTGGTGGACTCGGTGGCCGTAAGTTCTTGATGTTGCTCTTGTATCGCACCGATCAGGTAGGGCATGAGACCAATGTAGTTCACCGCCAGAAGATCCATCCCTTCCGACACTATCGTGCCGTCCTCACCGTACGATGCCGGGTGATGGGCCATTTCTACCAAATGGGGCAGAACTTCTTGAACGTCCTGCGCGATCAAGCCGGTCTGCATACCCTCAGGCAGACCCATCGCTGGCCCTGCTGCGAGGTACTGTTGGTGGCAGCGGCCAAGTGAAGACCGGTGTAGGGGTCGGGCGCACCTTGACATACCACTGGCTGCATCATTCATGCAGCGCCCCTCACCGCCTCCCTCCCGGCACCTGCGCTGGAGCGGCGCCACCCTTCTGCATGGCCGGTGGTGCGGCTTTCTTCACCTGGCCCTCTTGGTACTCCACGCTCTTGGTGACCTTGCCGCTGCGGTCGTAGAAGTTCATCGCCCCGTGCAGGCGGCCTTCCTTGTAGGTCATTTCCTGCACCAGGCGCCCGCGCTGGTCGTACACCTTGCAGGGGCCATGGGGATCGCCGTTCTGGAAGGACTGTTCGCGCATTTTCACACCAGCATCGTCGTAGTAGGTCCAGGGTCCGGTGGGTGTACCATTGGCGAAGAGCCCTTCACTGATGGGGAGTCCGTTGACACTGTAGCTGATCCAGCGGCCGCTCTTGCGTCCATCCACATAGCTGCCTTCCTCGCGCACCCGGCCACCAAGCGGCTTCTCCGGCGTGGGCTCGAAATAGAGCTTCCAGGCACCGTGCTTCAGATCATCCTTGTACACCCCTTCAAAATCGGGCTCGCCGGTGGGGAAGAAGCCGGTCCATAGGCCGTTCATGCGACCTTGGAGAAACGTTCCTTTGGTCTTTAATGCACCGTTCTCGAACCAACTGCTCCACTCTCCTTCCTCCTTTCCAGCGACATATGGCCCTTCCTGCAGTTTTTGTCCGCCTTCGTACCAGGTGGTCCACGTACCGTCCTTCACCCCGGCCTTGAACGGGCCTTTACGCCAGAACTGTCCACCTTCGTAGAAGTAGACCCACTCGCCCTCCTCCTTGTCGGCCGCATAGGTGCCTGTGCTCTGCAACTGCCCATTGGGGTACCAGTGTTTCCATACGCCGATGCGCTGGTCCTGCACGAAGGGTCCTTCCATTTCCTTGCTGCCGTCGGCGCGGTACCAGGTCCAGGTGCTGTCCTTCTGCCCGTTGGCATAGCGGCCTGTGATGTCGGGCTGTCCTGCTCGGTTCCAGTGGCGGAACGTGCCGGTGAGCGCACCGTTCACATAGTGCTCCACCTTCTCCGTGCGCCCATTGGAATAGCCGTATTCCCAGCGCCCATCCTTCACCCCACCGCGATAGCTGCCGCGCTGGGCCACATTGCCCGCGGGATGGTTGAGTACGCAGGGCCCGTTGCGCACGCCCTGGGCATAACTGCATTCCTCCTGCAGCCTGCCACTGGGATACCAGCTGCGCAGGACGCCATTGCCCTGGGTGATGGCGGCCGTGCCGGTGCTGTCCCACGCGTCGGTGACGAGCACGAGGCTGTCCTCCCACACTTCGCGCAGCATGGGCACGCTGTCAGGGTGGAAGTAGAGCCAGGGTCCGGTCTTGCGGCCGTTGCGGTGCTGGCCCTGCTCCATGATGTCACCATTGCGGTAGCGGCTGGTGCGCAGGCTGTCCTCCTTGCCGCGCTTGAACCAGCCATCGTGCTGCACCTGTCCGCCCTCATAGTACACCCGAACCCGGCCATCGCGCTCACCGCTCTTGAACTCGGCCTGCTCCATGAGGCGGCCTTCGCGGTCGTAGAACTTCCATTCACCCCACTCGCGGCCATTGACCATGAGGCCCTCGCTGCGCTTTATGGTCTTCTTGGCATCCCAGTGGTCCACGAAGGGTTCCACTCCCTGTGCAGCGAGCACGCTGCTGAGCAGCAGCGAGGGAACAACGAGCAGGCGGATCATGGGGCGAAAGTAGGCGGACGATACGGGCTGGCGCCGGAGGGTTGCTCCCCTCGATGAACAACGCGGGGCTGATCATGGCTGGTATGGGACGGCCTGAATGCGGGTGCCTGGTGTGCCGCCACGCGCTCCTGAAGCACCGGCGGGCTGCGCGTTCCATTCGGAACCTGGCGCCGGAGGGGATGACGGGCTTGCAAGGAAGGCACCGCGTTGGCCGGAACCATTGTCCCGGCTTGCTGTTCCTTTGCAGGGAACGGCACCCGGGCCGGCATGCGCATGCAACGGAACACATGGATCACCCTAACCGTGCTTGGGGCGCTGGTGGCGCTGTTCGCGGGTTGGCGTGCCGCCACGCGGCCGGTGAAGGGACCGCACAGCGGATTGGAGCTCGCTCTGCTGCGCAGCGAGGGTGACCTGCCTGTGCTGGTGAGCACCTACTTCACCACCGCCGGGCGCTGTGCCGGCTGCCATGGACGCGACCCCAACGGCCTTGCCAGCATCGATGCGCAGGGGCGGGATGTGAACGTGGCGGATGACTGGCGCAGTACGTTGATGGCCAACAGCGCACGCGACCCGTTCTTCCGGGCCAAGGTGAGCCATGAAGTGCTCGTGAACCCGCAGCATGGCACGGCCATCGAGAACAAGTGCCTGAGCTGCCACGCCCCACTTGGCATGCACGAGGAACGCCTGCTGGGCCATGCACCCTTCACCATGGCCAACCTGGACACCAGCACGTTGGGGCTGGACGGTGTGAGCTGCCTGAGCTGCCACATGCAATCAGAGGCCCTTTCCGGCTCGTACTTCAGCGGGGAGCTGGAATTCGACTCGGCGCGGGTTTATGGACCCTATGCCGATGACCAGATCAACCCGGCCATCATGCAGTTCTTCGTGCGCTTCACCCCGGGATTCGGTGCGCACATGCTCAACAGCAAGGTCTGCGCGGGATGCCATACGCTGCTGACCGAGACCATCGACCTGGAGGGCAACCTCACCGGTGACAAGTTCGTGGAGCAGGCCACCTACCACGAGTGGAAGAACAGCATCTACAGCGCCACGGAGGTGCAGTGCAACACCTGCCACATGCCGCGGATACAGGACCCGATCATCCTGGCGGCGGAATATGCCTTCCTGAACCCGCAGACGCCGTACGGCCTCCATCACCTCGTGGGAGGCAATGTGCACATGCTGGAACTGATGAAGGCCAACAGGGATGTGCTGGGCATACCGGCCACCGATGTGCAGTTCGACAGCACCATCGCACGAAGTCGAAGGCTGTTGACGCAGCAGACCCTGGAGGCGGACCTGGACCTGGTGGACCGCGACACCGACACCGCCTACTACGCCCTGCAGCTGACCAATCGTGCGGGTCATCGCTTCCCCAGCGGCTTTCCATCGCGCAGGGCCTTCATCACCTTCGTGGTGCTCAACGCCTCGGGCGATACGGTCTTCGCGAGCGGCAACACGGATGCCATGCACGAACTCATCGGTCATGATGCAGGCCATGAGCCGCACTACGACGTGATCCGCGCGGAGGACCAGGTGCAGATCTATGAGCTGGTGATGGGTGATGTGAACGGCAACGTGACCACCGTTCTGGAGCGCGCCAGGGATGCCATCAAGGACAATCGCCTGACGCCGCTGGGCTTCAGCATGTCGCACCCCAGCTACGACACCACACGCATCGCTGGTGCCGCGCTCCTGGACCCCAACTTCAACCGCGACGTGAACGGTGCGGAAGGGAGCGGTACGGACATCGTGCACTACCATGTGCCCCTGCAGGGCGAGGGCGGTGCATTGCGCGCCTTCGCACACGTGTTCTACCAGCCCATTCCACCGCTTTGGAACGCCGAGATGTTCGGCACGCACAGCGGTCCGATCGACCAGTTCCGCGACATGCTCGATGCCTCGGACCAACGGCCCTCCCTGGTGGCAGCGGACAGCACGGAGATCGGCCCGCTGGGTGTGGCACCGGTCGCAGGCTCTGCGCTGCGTGTATGGCCGAACCCCAGTGATGATGGCACCCTGTGGATCGGCCATGGTGGTACCGAACGGCTGCGTGTGCTGGGTGTGCATGACGCGCGTGGACGGACCGTTCAGGCGGTGGTGGATCACTACGACACGCGCTGTCGCATCCAATTGCCAGAAGCCCCAGGGCTGTACTTCGTACGCATCCGTGTCGGTGAACGCGAGGTGCTCAAACGCGTGATCCGCAGCCGCTGATGGAGTTGAGGCTGGCCTCCCTTCACATCCACCCGATCAAGTCGGTGGGTGGCCTGGATGTAAAGGAGGCCGCGCTCAGCGATCGCGGTCCCCTGCATGATAGACGGTGGATGCTGGTGGATGCCGAAGGTCGCTTCGTGAGCCAGCGCGAGCTGCCGGTCCTGGCGATGCTGCACACCGAGGCACTGCAAGACGGTTTCAGGGTGTTCGACACGCGCGATGGCAGCCATCTGGACCTGCCCTGGACCTTGGAAGCCACTTCCACCCGGATGTGCAGCGTATGGAGCGACCGGGTACGCTGCATCCCGGCACCCCATGCGGCGAACGCATGGTTCACGGAACGGTGCGGGTCCCCTGTTGAACTCGTGTACCAACCGGATGGCACCCGCCGCCGAACAGATGGTCGGTATGCCAACGCGCTCACCTCGTTGAGCGATGGCTTTCCCTACCTGGTGGTGAACGCCGCATCGCTTCGGGACCTGAACGAGCGTGGGAAGCAGGTGCATGGTGCCGCATGGGTACCGATTTCGATGGACCGCTTCCGCCCGAACCTGGTGATCGACGGTGCCGAGCCATGGGCGGAGGACGAGTGGCCTTCGTTGACGGTCGGCGGATCGCGCTTCGACCTGGTGAAGCCGTGCGCGCGGTGTGTGATCGTGAACACCGATCAGGCAACCGGCACACGCGGCAGGGAGCCGTTGCGGACCCTGGCCACCTTCCGCAGCAAGGGCAACAAGGTGCTGTTCGGGGTGAACGCGGTATGTGCGGATGCGGGAACCATCCGCATTGGCGATCTTGTCACCGCGTCCACGGGCGCACCCCGGTCATGATCCACTCGATCCTTGCCGACAAGGCCACCCGCCTGTACCTGGTACTGGGCGGCTTCTTCGTGGCCAACGCGCTCATTGCGGAGATGATCGGCGTGAAGCTTTTCCAATTGGAAACGCTCCTTGGCCTTCCGAAAGCCGACTTCAGCCTGCTTGGACAGGACCATCTCAGCTTCGTGCTCAGCGTGGGTGTGCTGCCCTGGCCCATCGTGTTCATCATGACAGACGTGGTGAACGACTATTACGGTGTGCGGGGCGTGCGCTTCCTCACACTGCTGACCACGGCGCTCATCGCGTTCGCCTTCGTGGTGCTGTACCTGTCGATCCACGTGCCTGCGGAGACCGGCTGGTGGCTTGGCAGCAGCGCCGATGCGGGTGTTCCGGACATGCAGGCGGCCTTCGCGGCCATATTCGGACAGGGCATGAACATCATCGTGGGATCGCTGGCCGCGTTCGTGGTGGGTCAACTGGTGGATGCCTTCAGCTTCCGTGCCATCAAGCGCATCACCGGAGACCGCCGCATCTGGCTGCGGGCCACGGGAAGCACGTTGATCAGCCAGCTCATTGACAGCGTGGTGGTGACCTATGTGGCCTTCTGGCTGTTCCGCGACATGAGCTTTGCGATGGCCACCGCGCTGGTGCTCACCGCCTATTCCTACAAACTGATCGTCGCCCTGCTTTCCACACCATTGGTATACCTGGTGCATGCCGGCGTGGAGCGCTATCTTGGACGGGAGCAGGCGCAGGCCATGCGGCAGGCCGCCCTTCAACGCGCGGACGAACAATGACCCACATGGCGAAGAAGAAACGCATCACCAGGAAGGAGCTCGATGCGATCGAGCGCACCGCCAAGCGCGAGGAGCAGAAGGCGGCTGGTGCGTTGGATGGACGCTTCCGGCCCAGGGTGGTGCCGAACAAGAAGAAGAAACCACCCCGGAAGCGGGATGTGGATGGTGAGTGAGCGGAGGTTGTGGACGCTCACCGCCTGCGCACCTCGACCACCACGCTCTTGCTCGCCGGCGTTCCGCTCCTGTGTGCCTTCAGGTGCAGCGGCACCAGTGCGTTGGCTTCAGGGAAGTAGGTGGCCACGCATCCCCGCGCGATGTCATACGGCAGCACGAAGAAATCGTGGGCCGCGCGCTCGCGGTCGTAATGGCTGAAGATGTCCACGCGATCCCGCTCGCGCAGGCCGGCGGCATGCATATCGTCCACATGCATGAGCACCACACGGCGTTCGCCATGGATGCCCCTGTAATGGTCGTCCAGTCCGTAGATGGTGGTATTGAACTGGTCGTGGGTGCGGATGGTCATCATCATGAAGCGTCCGTCCGGAACGTTCCATTCCGGCACGATATCGACGCTGAAGCGGGCGCGACCGGTGGGTGTGGTGAACTTCGCTCCATCGCGCGCGCCGTTGGGCAGCACGAATCCATCGGGTTTGCGCACCCGCTGGTTGAAGTCGTGGAATCCGGGGATCACCCCAGCGATCTCATCTCGGATGCGGTCGTTATTCTCGGCCAACTGCGACCATTGAACAGGCACTCCGTCACCCAATGTCGCAGTGGCGATCCCGCAGACGATCCACGCCTCACTGCGCAGGTATGGTGATGCCGGTTCGTGTGAGCCTTGTGAACGATGAACCACGCTCATGCTGTCCTCCACGGTGACGAATTGTGGGCGGCCACCCTGCACGGGCGTTCCATCCATGCGGTATGGCATATCGCGTTCACTGCGTCCGAGGCATGGGAGGATGATCGCCTCCTCACCTGTGACGATGTGGCTGCGGTTCAGCTTGGTGCTGACCTGCACGGTGAGCGCACAGTTCATCATGGAGCGCGCTGTCACTTCACTGTCGGGTGTGGCACTGATGAAATTGCCGCCCAGGGCCATGAACACCTTTGCCCGGCCATCGCGCATCGCCTCGATGCAGTCCACCACGTCGAAACCATGCGCTCGGGGTGCGGTGAACGCGTAGCGCTTGTCCAAGGCTTGCAGGAAGGACTCACTGGGCTTCTCGTAGATGCCCATGGTGCGATCGCCCTGCACATTGCTGTGTCCGCGCACCGGACAAGCTCCTGCGCCCTCCCTGCCAAAGGCACCGCGGAGGAGGAGCAGGTTCACCACCTGCTGCACATTGGCCACCGCGTTCACGTGTTGTGTAAGCCCCATGGCCCAGGTGATCACGATGCGGTCGGTGGAGCAGCAGAGGTCGGCCAGTTGTTGGAGCTGTGCGAAGGGGATGCCGCAGACGTTCGCCATCTGCTGTGCATCCACGGTGCGCAGGTCTGAAATGAAGGCATCGTATCCCTCGGTGCGCTCGTGGATGAAGCGCTGATCGAACACCGTGCCCGGAGCGGCATCCTCCCGTTCCAGCAGCAGGCGCATCACACCCTTCAACAGCGCCACATCGGTATTGATGCGCAGCCCGACATGCAGCCTGCTGAGCGCAGTGCCTCCGGTGATGATGGAGCGCGGGCTCTGCGGGTCCACGAAGCGTTCGGTACCGGCCTCGGGCAGTGGGTTCACGCTCACCACCTTCCCACCGTTCTCCACGCACCTGGCAAGTGCGCTCAACATGCGCGGGTGATTGGTACCGGGGTTCTGACCCATCACAATGACGAGTCCCGCGCGGTGCAGATCCTCCAGGGATACGGTCCCCTTCCCCACCCCGATGGTGGCCCCCAGGCCCACGCCACTGCTTTCGTGGCACATGTTGCTGCAATCAGGCAGGTTGTTGGTGCCGAAGCGCCGCACGAACAACTGGTACAGGAAAGCGGCTTCATTGCTGGCGCGGCCGCTCGTGTAGAAGACCGCTTCATTGGGGTCGGCAAGCGCCTTCAGGCGCCCTGCGATGGTGGAGAAGGCCTCATCCCAGGTGATGGGCGCGTAATGAGAGGAGCCCTTGCGGAGGATGAACGGCTCGGTGATGCGCCCGGCCTTGCCGAGTTGATGGTCGCTCCAGCGGCTGAGCTCCTCCACGGTATGGCGTGCGAAGAAAGTACGGTCCACGCGTTTGGTGGTGGCCTCCTCCGCAATGGCCTTGACACCGTTCTCACAGTACTCGCCCAGACGGCTTCGGTGTTCCGGATCGGGCCAGGCACAGCCGGGACAATCGAATCCATCCTTCTGGTTGAGCTTGTTCAGGATGCCGATACCGGAGAGTACTCCGGTCTCCTCGTGCAAGTGGCCCATGGCCCTGGCAAGCGCGGGGATGCCGGCAGCGCGATCGGGACGGGGTCCGGACCGCAATCCCGTGTGGGTGTCGGGCGGCAGGAGCGCGATGGCGCGGTCGTTCATGGGGTGAAAGTTATCGAAGGCCCGTGGCACCGTACTATCACCGCGCGCTCCCTGCGCGATATGCTCACGGCCAGGTCAGGAATGGCCACGCATCACGGTGTGTTCGCCTGGCCGCGTCCAAAACGCTGGCAATGAACGGCTCCTTGCCACGTGTATAGGTCTCCCGGTCATTCGGATATGCTGCGGCCAGACCCTGCTTCAGTGTATCGTAATGCATCGCTGCGGCGCGGTTGGCACGCAGCATATCGCGGAAGAGCAGGCGCTCAGCGGTGGCCGCATCCGGCTCCACCATGTGCACATGAACCGCACGATGTCCGCCCGGGTCGCGCCCGATGAACCACGCATAGAACGGCTTGCGTTCGCCCATTGTGGGCCGCCAGATGAACTCATAGCCGAGGCCCCGCATCACAGGCACCACCTCGGCGCGGACACGTTCGAGATCGGTCACCTCCACCTGGATGTCGATCACCGGCTTTGCGCTGAGGCCGGGCACTGCGGTGCTGCCGATGTGGTCAATGGCCGTGCACAGGTCGCCGGGCAGAACAAGTCGCAGGCGTTCCTGCTCCGATGCATAGCGGATCGGCCACGCCGGGTCGTAGGGGGTGATGATGATGTGCTCCGTGGCGAGTTCATCGATGCGCGCCGCCATGGTCCGATCGGGTGCGCTCATACCGTGCCTGCGTATATGTTGAAGCGATCACCCCGCAGGAACCCGACAAGGGTGAGACCGCTGTCGCGCGCCAGCTGCACGGACAGCGAAGATGGTGCCCCCACGGCGGCCATCAGTGGGATCCCGGCCATAACGCACTTCTGCACCAGTTCGAAGCCTGCACGGCCACTCACAAGGAGAATGGAGGTCGATAGCGGAAGGCCGGTGATGAGCGCTGTTCCGATGAGCTTGTCCACAGCATTGTGGCGACCGACATCCTCGCGGAGGAGAAGGAGCCTTCCATCGGCGTCGAACAGTGCGGCGGCATGGATGCCACCGGTGTGCGTGAAGACCGTCTGCGCGGCTCGCATACGCTCAGGCAATGCGATGATCGTGGATGCAGCCACGGGACCGCATGGGTCGATCACTCTGCGGCGGATCGCGTGCACAGCCTCGATGCTGCTCTTTCCGCATACCCCACAGCTGCTGGTGATGTTGAAGTTCCGCTGCCACCGTGCCGTGTCCACCTCCACATCGGGACGCAACTCCGCACGCACCACGTTTCCACGCTCCTCCGGTTCCACGTCCGTGCAATGCTCCACGCGCACAACCTCCGCTGGAGCCCCGACCACTCCTTCACTGAACAGGAACCCGAGCATGAGCTCACGGTCATTCCCGGGAGTGCGCATGGTAACGCCCAGCCGGAATTCCCTGCGCTGGTCCATGGGGCCATGACCCAGGCGCATCTCGAGGGGTTCCTCGGTCACAAGCAGGTCGCTGGCAGGTTGGGCGACTCCTGACTCAACCCTTGTGACCTCCACCGGTGTAACAGGTGCAGGCATGCTCACGTCACGAAAGTACCTCCCATCCCCCAGCGCGCCTCCAACAGCTCACCAGGTGGTCATCGACCATGCCGATGGCCTGCATGTAGGCATAGACGATGGTGGTGCCCACAAAACTGAAGCCAGCACCCCTCAGGTCCCTGCTGAGCGCATCGCTTATCGGCGAGCGGGTTGGCACCTCGGCCATGGTCTTCCAGTGGTTCACCACCGTGCTATGATCAACATGCTTCCATACGAACCGATCGAAGGAACCGGAACCACCCTCCATGATGCGCAGCCATGCCCGGGCATTCCCGATGGCGCTGTGAACCTTCGGTCGGTTGCGGATGATACCGGGGTCGCGCATCAGCCGTTCCACATCCTTCGGACCATAGCCGGCGATGCGTTCCGCATCCCATCCATCGAAGGCGCGTGAATAGCTCTCCGTGCGAACGAGGACCGTATGCCAGCTCAGCCCGGCCTGCGCCCCATCGAGGATGAGCTTGGCGAGCAGCCGCCTGTCATCATGTTCAGGAACTCCCCACACGGTGTCGTGGTAGTTCCTGTAGGTGTCATCCTTCAGGCACCAAGGGCAGCGAACAGCGCAGGGGTCCGTCATCCGGAAAATGCATTGGGCCGGACGAAGTTCGGCAACCCCGTCCGGCCCATCAGCCGCATGTGGATCAGCTCATGGCGCCACCACGAAGCGCTCCACGACGTAGTCACTGGACCCTGCGATACGCAGGATGTACTGTCCGGCCGGCAATGCATGGGCGAACCGGATGGTGCGCGGGGTGGCATCGGCACCTGATGCAAGACGCTCATCATGCAACAACTTGCCCGACAGGTCATGCACGGTCAGCTGTACGGCCTCCTCGCCCCGGAACCCATCCAATGACAGTTCCACCTGGCGGCCGTTGGAGGGGTTGGGCCACAGGGTCAGCACAGGCAACTCCTCATCGATGGTCTTCATGTATGCCACGCCATCCTGTTCATCCATGGAGGAGGATGCCACGATGGAGAGGGTGCAGACATCCCCATAATCGCACCAGGTGACGCCACCATCCCTGCTGTGACGCACCCTTACGTTGTAGGTGTTGCCGGCCACCAGGTGGTTTGTTGCCCAACTGAGCCAGAGGTGGTAGCCCGTGGAGGTCTGGGTGCTGGAGTACCCAAGGGCTGCGTTGGTGAATTCGAACTGGTAGCGGGTGGCGCCGCGGACGGGCCGTGCAGTGACGAAC
>JBIJDX010000067.1:0-13108 GCA_044343855.1 Flavobacteriales bacterium | reverse complement strand
AGCACCTTTCGGAACATGCAGGGGGTGGAGGAGGGCCTTCAGTACGTGATGGACCTTGAGCTGTGGTGGCGTCTGCTGTTCCTGCACGGTTCGGAAGCGGTGCATGTCACCGACCGGCCGCTGGGCGTGTTCCGCATCCATGCGGAAAGCAAGACCAGCCTCGCGCAACCCTTGTTCGTGCGCGAGACGGCCACCCTTCTGCACGACGCCTGTTCGCGGGTGGGTGCGGTGGAGTTGGCGCGCACCATCGCCATGGGGTATGATCCGGTGAAGGGGCTGCGCGTGTTGCCGGTGGAGCGATCCCACCGGGAACTGGTGGAGGAGATGGCCGTCCATTTCCTGTTGAAGTGGGACCGCGGTCTCTTCTCCCGGCAACAATACCGCATGATGCGCAGCCTGCTTCACACCGCAGCGCACGTGGCGTCGCGTCTGCCGCGGGAGCAGCTTCGGCAATGGCGGGAACTGGAGCGCGCGATGCGGCTGCCGGGTTGGTACGCGCATCGTCTGCACATGGCGATCAAGCAGTGGTTCCGGTGAAGGTCTCGGTGATCATACCCGTGCACAACAAGGCGCCGTTCCTCCGGGAGTGCCTTGACAGCATTGCCGCACAGACACGGTTGCCCGATGAGGTGATCGCCGTGGACGACGCAAGCACCGATGAAAGTCCCGCTGTGCTTGCGGCGTATGAGCACCCACTGCTCAGGGTGGTTCGGCTGGATCGCAACGTGGGTCCGGGGCTTGCGGCACAGCACGCCATGGACATGGCCACCGGTGATCTCATCGTACGCATGGATGCCGATGATGTCATGCTTCCCGGCCGCATCGCCGAACAGGTCGCCTTTCTGGAAGCCCATCCCGACGTGGACCTGTGCGGATCGGCAGCGGCCCTGTATCATGCACCCTCCGTGTTGCGAAGGTTCCCTGAGCAGCACGAAGATGTGTGCGCCCAGCTCGCGTTCAGCGTGGGTGTGTTCCAGCCCACCCTGGTCATCCGGAGGGCTGCCCTGCAGCGCACGGGCCTGCGCTACCTGCCGGAATGGCCCTATTACGGGGAGGACCGGCTCTGGCAGGTGGAGGCGGTGCATCGCGGCCTGCGCATGGCGAATCTCGCAAAGGCCACCGTCCTGTACCGGGAGGGTGCACAGAACATGGTGCAACGGCGCGACAAGTGGGCGGACCATTGTGCGCTGCATCAACAGGTGCTCGGTCGCTTCGGGCACGGGCAACTGACCCCCGGGGAACTGCGCGTGCATTCGTACGGCAACCGGTATTTCAACGCGCCGCCTGACGCTGCCTCCGTCGCTGCCTTCCGCGCCTGGCTCCGGCACCTGGGCGAATGGAACCGGAAGGCGGGAGCCTTTCCCGCAGCGGCCTTCGACCGGCGCCTGCGCAGAGCATGGGACGAGCTCTACCATCATCTGCCGCCACTCGGGATGCCCGTGGTATGGGCCTACGTTCGGGCGGGGGGGCGACTGAACCTTGCACGCGTCTACTATCTGGCCCGGACGCTGCTGGCGCGTGGGGCCCACCGCTGAGACACCCCTCCGGCATCGCGCCGGACCACTTCGTTTCAGCGCGCCCACGGCGGTTCCTGTTAGCTGCAGGGCCTATCTTCGCGTGATAGCGCAAGATCGAACGGTCACGGGCCGGCAGGTATGCGGATAGCTGTGGTGATACCCTGTTTCAATGTCGAAGAGCACGTGGAGGACGCGGTCCGTTCCGTGTGGTCTCAGGAGGGTGTTGAGCTGGATGTCGTGGCAGTGGACGATGGCAGCACGGACACCACCCTCCAACTACTTCAACAACTGGCGGCTGAGCGTCCTCGGCACCTGCGGGTGCTATCGCAGCACAACCGCGGGGCGAATGCGGCACGCAATGCGGGGCTTGCCGCCACCACCGGTGAATACGTGCAGTTCCTCGACGCGGACGACCGTCTGCTGCCGGGGAAACTGGAGCGGCAGGCTGCGTTGTCCGCACGCTCCGATAGACCTGTCATGGTGGTAGGTGCCTATCGCAGGTGCTGGGACGATGGCCGTACCCAGGAAGTACTGCCTTCTGGTGACGACGCATGGTCCGCGTGGGTCGGCTTGCAGCTGGGCACCACGAGCGCCAACCTGTGGCAACGGGAGGCGCTGCAAGCTGCAGGCGGCTGGAAGGAGGACCAGGCCAGCAGCCAGGATTATGAGCTCGCCCACAGGCTGTTCATCAACGGCGGCACCATCGCCAGGGACGCCGCCATCGGGACCATTGTCAACAGGCGCACACGGGGGTCCATCTCCACAGGTGACAGGGTCGGTAACATGGAGCGGTACGTCCAGCTGCGGGCACGGGTGATTGCTCATTTGGAGGCCATGGATCCTGGGCATCATGCGCGGGACATCGCGCTGCTCCAACAACAGATGTTCATGCTTATCCGTGTGATCCACCGGCACGACCGTGATCGGTCCATGCGCCTGCTCGGGACGCATTTTCCCAAGGGTTATCGGCCGGAGCGTTCGCCCGGTCTTTCCCGGGGCTACTGCATGGTGCATCGTCTGTTCGGATTTGAACGAGCGGAGCGCATCGCCCGGTTGGGCGCCTTCGCACGCGGAACAACGCCCCTCCCATGATCCGCAACCGCGCAGACCTTGCAGCCTACCTGGAGGCCGACCGCATCGCCCTGCGGCGTTCCACGGTACGGCCGTTCCTCTACGATGAGGTATGGAGATTCCAGCGTTTGCTGCGCCGGCTGGAATACCTCGTCAATACCCGTGCCCATGCCGGACCCCTGCACGTGATCCGGTTCAAGTTCACCTCGTTCCTGTTCCACCGCCAGAGCGTGCGGTGTGGCTTCGAGATACCACCGAACACGTTCGGTCCGGGGCTCTCCATCGCGCACAGGGGCACCATCATCGTTCATCCTGATGTGCGTGTGGGCGCCAACTGCCGGCTGCACGTGGATGTGATCATCGGCACGCGTCCGGGTCCCCCGCCGGAGCCTGTCCCACAGGTCGGCGACAACTGCTACATCGGTCCGGGTGCCAAGATCTTCGGCGACATCGTGCTGGGTGACAACCTGGTCGTAGGTGCGAATGCCGTGGTGAACACCTCGTTTCCCGGGGGGCACATGACCATCGCTGGGGCTCCGGCGCGGAAGGTGAGCGATACGCCGAGCAACGAATACATCATCGCAACCAGGACCGATCGCCCATGAAGAAGTTCCTGGTGGTGGTGGGTACCCGCCCCAATTTCATGAAGGTCACCCGGTTCAGGCAGGTGGCGGCTGCACGCGGTGATGTGCAGGTGGAGCTGGTGCATACCGGTCAGCATTACGACGACCGCATGAGCACCGTGTTCTTCGAACAGTTCGGCCTCCGTCCCGACCATTGGCTGGGTGTGCCGCCAGGCACTCCGAACAGCCAGATGGCCCACATCATGCTGGCATTGGAGCCGGTCATCCGCTCGTATCGCCCTGACCTCCTCGTGGTGGTCGGTGATGTGAACAGCACGCTCGCTGCGGCGCTCACCGCCAACAAGATGGGCGTTCCCATTGCGCATCTGGAAAGCGGTCTTCGCAGCTGCGACATGGGCATGCCCGAGGAGATCAACCGCATCCTCACGGACCGGATCACGCAGCACTACCTGGTGACCGAGCCGAGCGGACGCGAGAACCTGTTGCGCGAGGGTGCCGACCCCACGGCCATCCACATGGTCGGGAACACCATGATCGATACGCTGGTGGCGTTCGAGGACCGAATCCGCACCGATCCCGTGCTGGAGGAGCTCGGGCTCGGTACGGGTGGACATGCGCTGATGACCATCCATCGCCCCTCCAACGTGGACGATGTGCCGCAGCTCCGGCAGCTGGTTGACCTCATCGCATTCGTTGCCAACCGCTACCCGGTGGTCTTTCCCGTGCATCCGCGCACGGTGCGTAAACTCGGCGAGGCGGGGCTTTTGGAGGTTTTTGATGGCATCGCCGGCCTTCACCGCTGCGACCCACTCGATTACTTTGCGTTCCAGCGGCTTGTCGCCACCAGTGCGTTCGTGATCACCGACAGCGGTGGCATCCAGGAGGAGACCACCTTCCGTGGAATACCCTGCCTCACCCTGCGCAGCAATACGGAACGCCCGGTCACCATCACGGAGGGAACGAACGAGCTGCTCTCATTCGACCTTGCCGGGGTGGCTGCCGCCTTGGATCGTATCGCGAACGGCACCTTCAAACAGGGGCGGATCCCCGAGCGATGGGACGGACATGCCACGGAGCGCGTCTTTGAAGCACTGATGGGTTCCCTGTGATCATCTACCTCACATACAACGACCAGCCCACCGGTGTGTATTGGAGCCAGGTGACCGATGTGGTGAGCCATCTCAATGGGCTTGGCCCCGAACGGGTACGCCTGGTGGCCTTGGTATCATTAAGGGGGTTCCTGGGCAATAGGAAGGCGATCAGGGCCCGCTCTCCCGGTGCCATCGTACTGCCCATGGTGCCGTTGGCGCGCAATTGGCGGCTGAACTACCTGTGGCTGCATATCCTGTCATTGTTCATCAGGCCGGACGGTATCATTGCGCGTGGTGTTTTCGCCACGGCACTTGCCCTTGATCTCCGCGACAAGGGCCTGGTGGCCACGGTGTGTTTTGATGCCCGTGCGGCGTACGGAGTGGAGTGGGAGGAGTTCCGGCTCGTGGAGGATGAACGCCTCATCAGGGAGGTTCCGGCGCTGGAGGACCGGGCGGTCAGGTTGAGCGATGTCCGCATGAGCGTCAGCCATGCATTGGTTGGGCACTGGAGGCAGCGCTTCGGCTACACGGGCGATCGTCATGTGGTGGTTCCGTGCACCATCGGGGACGATCGCACAAGCAACGATGGTCCTGCTGCAGGTGGGTTCCGGGCGCGTGCCGGCTGGGGTGAGGGGGACACGGTCCTGGTCTATTCGGGCAGCAGCGTGGGCTGGCAGTCCATCGAGCTGATGGCGTCCTATGTGCGACCATGGCTCGCAACCGACCCCACACGGAGGATGTTGTTCCTGTGTGAGCCACATCCGAGTATCGATGAGCTCATCAGGGACCTACCGGCACAGGTGTCCCGGCACTGGCTCCCCTATGACGAGGTCGTGGACGTACTGGAGGAATGCGATCATGGACTGCTGGTCCGTTACCCCTGCATCACGAATAGGGTGGCGAGTCCCACCAAGTTCGCCGAGTATCTATCGGCGGGTCTTCCAGTGATCATTTCCGAGGGCGTGGGCGATTTCAGTGCGTTGGTCGGGCAGCAGGACCTTGGCAGGGTCCTCGCCGCCGGGATCCCTGAGGGCCTCGGTCGCACGCCTCCCGAAGTGCGTGACCGGTTGCGCTGCCATGCACGGCAGCACCTGACCAAGGCGGCCCATGCGGCTTCCTATCAAGCGGTGCTCGCGCAACTCGGCGCTGGCTGGGAGGAGCCGTCGCTGTTGGATGATGCGGTCGCAGGACCCCTCGTTTCCATCATCGTACCCAGTTATAACAAGGGTCGGTTCATCGGTGACATGGTCCGATCGGTGCAGGAGCAGTCCGACCACCGGTGGGAATTGTTGGTGGTGGACGATGGTTCCACGGATGGCAGTGTGGACCTGCTTCAGTCGCTGGCTGCATCGGATGAGCGCATCCGCGTGCTGCCCATGGAGGTCAACAGGGGCGCCAACCACTGCCGAAATGTGGGCATTGCCGAAGCACGCGGACGATATCTCATCTTCCTCGATGCGGATGATCTCCTTGCACCGCATTGCATCAGTGGGCGGTTGGCAATCATGAACGGCAGCGGGCTGGACATGGCCGTGTTCACCATGGAGGTGTTCAGGAACAGGATCGGCGACCATGGGCAGCGCTGGGTGCCCGGCTCCCGGACCCCCCTGCATGATTTCCTGCGGCACGAACTGCCGTGGCAGACCATGCAACCCATCTGGGACCTGGGATTCCTACGGTCCCTCGGGGGCTTTGATGAGGCGTTCGCGCGCCACCAGGATGTGGAGCTGCATACACGGGCCCTGCTGCAGTCGAAGATGGTCTGGCGTGCGTTCCCGGGTGTCCCGGATTGTCATTACCGGATCGCGGAGGAGCGAAAGGTCGGCGACGCGTTCGGATCCCTGCAACGCTATTGTGACAGTGCGCTTCGCTACCACCGGAAGTTTCTCAATGACGCAGTGGCCTTGGGATCACCCGGCCTGATACATGGCATCATCCACCGTACCTACCTGCATGTGCTTTTGCATGCCAAGGACGGCCGGATCGGCGAACATCAATTACGGCAACTTGAGAACCTGTTGCTTGCGCCGGAGGTCACGAAGAATATGTCCGCTGGAGGACGCTGTATCCTTCAAGTAACGCGTTGGTATAACCTGCGTGGTTTCCGGATACCCGGGGTGAATCGTCTCCTGTTCGAACTTCTTACTGGGTAGCAAGCGAAGGAATTTGTCAGGTCAACGCATTTCCGCCGTGCGTTTTGTTCAGCAACTGATCCGTGACCTGTTTCAACAGGTATTGCTGCGTGTCATAGGTGGGGTTGTGCGGAATTGGGCACACTCCTGCAGCGATCATTGGCAATTGCCTTGCGAGTTGATCCACAGGAATGCTGCAGCCCAGGCCGTGCTCAACGATGGTCCGCGCAACAACTCCCGGCTCGCCAACGTGTATGATCGGAACTCTGAGGTGGAAGAGCTCATGGAACTTCGTACCCATTAGGTCCTTGTTCTTCGACGGTATGAAAACCAAGGCTGCACTGGCATTGACAAGTTCTGTGGCGATCTCCTTGGGCGGCAATGGCGCGTGGAATCGTATGCGTTCCTGCAGACCGGCTTGTCGGGTCATTTCAAGCGCCTTCGATGCATCATTCGCTGCGATGTACAGATCGAAGGTCGTCCGCAGAAATCGTTCCGGTGCGATCGACTTCAGGGCGTTGAATGCTGATATCAATGCGCTGAAATAATGTTCTGCTTCTTCAGCACCATACCAGGTTCCTGCATAGACCAGCCGGAGATCCACATCGCTATGACGGGATACCTGAACATTCAACTCCTCCGGATCGATGGTGTGCGGAATTCGAGCCATTTTACTGGCATGTTCCGGATAGGTCGATCTCAGGTGTTGCAACACACTTGAGCTCGGGCTGATCAAATGGTCACTGCATTCGACCACCCTCCGCTCGAATGAAGCCTCCTCAGCGAATTTGCTTTTTGAAAGCAGCCCATGGCCATAGTTGTCCCACCAGGTCCAAGGGTCCCGGAGATCACAGACAACTTGTATTTCCGGGTGATGCTCTTTCAGGTTCACGGCATGATAGAGTAATCTGAAGGGAGCGCCGGTTGAGAAAACAGTTCGGATCTTGTGTGTGCGAATTAGCTGTCCGGCTAGGGAGAACAATTTGCCGCGCCAGAATATGGTTGAGTCCCGCGAATTCCCTCGCGTGATCAATGGCAGGATACGCATCCAGAACCGATAAGCCAGCTTGTCCAACAGGTTGGCAAGTGGCCAACGATTCACCACAGAGGGGTATCTGCGCGGAAGAGGATAGGTTATGATCCGGTCTGAAAGGATGTCTGCCGACCATGGCGAGCGTTGTGCCATGTGGCCGGGCTCCGCGCAGATCACATGCACCGTATACCCTCTGCGAGCAAGTTCCTTGGCGAACTTCGCCCAACGTCTGCCACCCACACCCGGCGAAGGCGGGAAGGTGTGACAGATGATCAATAGGTGTTGGTCTTGCATCGGAGCGTTTGCGAAAGTAGAGGCCGTCAAGCATTGCTCCACAGACCGTCCCATCCTATCCCTTGGCCAAGTAGCATGGAACCCAACCACCATGTAGTTTTGCGGCCTCACCCTTGAACAACGTGGACCGCGTTCTCATCACCGGAGGTGCCGGCTTCATCGGCTCAGCGCTCTGCCGCGAGCTGTCCCGCCAGGGCCATGAGGTCTTCGTGCTGGATGACCTCAGCTTCGGGCGGCGCGGACTGGCCCCGGTGGATGATGCACACTTCCACCGTGTGGATATCCGGGACCGCAGCGGGGTGATGAAGGTGCTGGATACCGTGCGGCCGGAGACGGTGCTGCACCTCGCCGCCATCCACTTCATCCCGTACTGCAACCAGCATCCGGTGGAAGCGGCCGACATCAACATCACCGGTACGATCAATGTGCTGGACGCCTGCGAGCGGGCCGCATCCGTATCCAAGGTCTTCGTGGCCAGCACCGCAGCCGTGTATCCCATCGCCGATGGGGCCATCGCGGAGGATCATCCGTTGGGTCCCCTGGATATCTACGGCATCACCAAGCTGGCCACGGAAAAGCTGGCCAGTGAGTTCCACCACCGCACCGGCGTACCGGTCATCATCGGTCGCTTCTTCAATGCGTTCGGACCCAACGAGACCAACCCGCACCTGATACCGGAGATCCAAAAACAAGTGCGGAGCGGGGCGCGCACCCTCCACCTGGGAAACCTCGATCCCAAGCGTGACTTCATCCATACCGAGGACATGGGTCGCGCCATGTCCGCGCTGCTGAACGCCGGCCTGCAGGGAGTGGAGGTCTTCAACATCGGCAGGGGCATCGAGTACAGCGTGCGCGACATCGTGGAGGCGTTCGCCCGGCAATTGGGCGAGCCCCTGCACATAGAAGTGGACCCCGCGCGGGTGCGGAAGGTGGAGCGCATGCACCTGCTGGCCGATGTGGGCAAGCTTAAGCGTGTCACGGGCTGGGAGCCACGCTGGAGCATCGATGAAGGTGTTGCCACCCTGCTCACCGAGGATGTCGCCTTCTGAACGCCCCCACGTGGTGCTGTGCACCGATGGTGTGTTCCCCCACGCCATGGGGGGCATGCAGCGCCACTCCCGGCTGCTGGCCGAGCACCTCGCGCGCAGCGGTGCGGTCCGACTGACGGTCATACATCCGCACACGGCGCCCATCTTCGATCCGGAACTCGGGATCACCGAGGTGGCCATCGCTGACATCGATACCGGACGGTTCTACCTGCGTGAGCTCTGGCGGTACAGCGGCCGTGTGGCGGCGGAGTTGCACCGGCTGCGTCCGGATGTGGTCATGGCGCAGGGCTTCACTGTGTGGAAGGACATCGACGCGTTCAGCGACCGGCTCATCATCCATCCCCATGGGTTGGAGATGTTCCAGATGATCGGGCGCAGGGAACGGATGCGGGGTCTCCCGTTCCGGCTGGTCCTGAGGCACCTGGTGCGCCGATCGCATGCGGTGGTCGCGCTGGGTGGAAGGCTCACTGGCATCCTGGAGCGCCTCGTTCGGGGTACAGCGACACGGGTCGTCGTCATTCCCAATGCGGTGGATGCGGTGGATGCCGAGGCGCTGCCGGCGGATGATCGCCGTCCCCTGCGCGTGCTGTTCGTGGGACGATTCGCCTTCAACAAGGGCATCGACGTGCTCATGGCCGTTGCGCGGCGGCTCGGGCAGGAGGGCAGGACGGATGACTTCCGGTTCCAACTGGTGGGTGATGGCCCGTTGTTGGCGGGCTATCAGGCCATGGGCCTGCCTGCCAACGTGGAGTTGATGGGTCGTGTGGATGACACGGGCCTCGACGCGCTCTATCGCGCGTGCGATGCGTTGGTGCTGCCCACACGCTTCGAGGGAATGCCCACCGTGGTGCTTGAGGCCATGGTGCGCGCGCGGCCCGTCATCGTAAGCGATGTGGGTGCCACCGCCGAACTGGTCGACGACGCGAACGGCTTCCTGGTGCCTCCGGGCGATGCGGACGAACTGTACCGGGCCTTGCTGTCCCTGGAGTACCGCACCCCCGCAGAGCGCATGCGGATGGGCGAGGCGGGTCGCAGGCGCGCCCTTGAGCGGTTCACCTGGCCCGTGATCACGAAGGGTTTCATCAACCTGTTCCGCTCAACGGCGGTTTGAGCCCGCCCCGCGCCGGGGTCAGCACTTCTCCAGCCACAGGCTACCGCCCCGGTTGCGGCGGCACAGCGGCATGTTATCGAACACGGAGGGATGGACCTTGTGCAGGTAATTGGCGAAGAGCATGATCCTGTACGCCTGGTTATGCATCAGGAAGGCCCGGATGAAGTAATCCTCGTTCCAGTTGAAGCCGCCCAGGACCCAATCCTTGGGGTACTCGAAGGGATGGAAGATGTCGTGGAAGTGGATGAGTACGCCGCTCCTGAGCCGTGGCAGCACCTCGAAGAGCAGGTGGTTCACATCGCTCCCCGTCTTCACCACGTGGCTGCTGTCGATGAACAGGATGTCCCCCTTGTCGAGTTCTTCGAAGGTGCTCAACGCTACGCGCTGCACCGGCATCTCCAGCAGCCTCAAGCGCTCCATGTCCTGCGGTCGCAGCAGTTGCCTGAGCCGCGCAGGGTGGGGCTCAATGCACGTCAGGGACATGCTGTTCCCGCAGAAGCGCTCATCCGTATCCAGCATCACGCAGGATGAGAAACCGGATCCCACCTCGATGATGCGCGCCGGCTTGAAGTGCCTGATCATCCCGTACAGCAGGATCGCATCGGTATGGGCGAAGTAGTTGTTCGCGTAATGGTAGCGGGTCAGTGGTTGGGGCTCCTCCGCGAAGGGCAGTTCGTTGTAGTAGGCTTCCAGCCGCCCCATGAGCGCCACCTGTGCATCCGCGTTCAGGTCGATGCCCGGCAGCCCGGGAGGCGGTGGCGCCCAAAGCTCGTCCTGCCTGCTGCGCAGCTCCTCAACGGAAACGATGGTGGAGTAGAAGTGTCCGGGCGCGAACCGGGTGTTCATACGCAGGGTGCTGACCTCCTTGCTGAGCCCGCGTACGTAGGGCAGCTTGTTCATGATGGGAACCAGCCGGTCGCGGAGCACCCTGCGGATGTGGTGCCGGTATGCGAAGGCCAGCTTGGTGCGGAGTCGGGCCATCATGGCGCGGTGTCAGGTGTGGCGTTGACGGTTGATCTGGTAACCATCGCCGGGTATCATTCTGCGCGTTGCAGCGCAGGATGATACCCGGTGATGGCGGCAATGTACGGTCCCTTGGGAAGCCGCTACGGTGCAAGGGCTGCTTGGTTGTTGGCTCCGGACGGCTGTTGTGGCGCATTGCCGCCCGTATCAACCGCACCTGTCATTTCCTCCCCGCCGGCCTCCTCCTGCCAGTTGATGATCTCCGGTTCGGTGATGATGGTCATGATGATGAGGAGCAGGATGGTGAAGGGGTTGAGGGAGCCGACCAGCCACGATTCGTAGGTGATGGAGAACAGCACCGAGAACAGGATGGGGAGGCTTACCGGGGCGATCTTGGCCGCCTTGATGAACACCAGGAACAGGCTGCGCAGGAAGATGAGGAGTCCTACGATGCCCACGTTCAGCCACATGGACAGGTAGGTGCTGTGCGCACCGCCCTGATGGCCCATCATTTCCAGATACCTGCGCCATTTGCCGAAGATGTGCTCGTCATTGGCGAAGCCTCCGCCGAACACGAAGTAGTCCTGGATATGCACCCACGCGAATTGCCATGCGAAGTACCTGCCACTGCCTCCCTCCAAGGTCTCCAGCCTGAAGTACTCCTCCAGCCCCAAGGACCGTACGATGACCTCGATGTTGGAGGAGACCACCTCACCGATCCCGATCGCCGCGAGCAGGGCGATGAAGCCCAGGAAGGGTGAACGGGAGAAGAAGCGCTGGAAGACCAGGAAGATCGCTGTGCTGATCAGCGCGGTTCGTGAACCCGAGAGCACGATCGACAGCAGGATCACACCGTAGATGAGTATCTTCTGTCCGATCGGGAAGAGGTTCCTGCGATCGATGTTGACCGTGGTAAAGAGGATCATCGCCAGGAAGGAGAAGATACCCAGCGCATTCGGATTGCCAAGTATCCCCCTGAATCGACCGGAAACGTAACCTGTTTCCCTGCCATAGAATAGGACGTAACCGGAGAAAAGAACAATGGCAATGAACCAGGTCAAGTTCTTCAGGAATCTCCAGCCCTGCCTTCTGAAATTGAAAAGAACATAATTTGGAATTATCAAATACATTAATCCATAGGATATTGTTTTTTGTATTGATATGAATATTGAGTTCGAGAAAACAATTGGAAATATACTGTATATGAAAAAAGGAAGAAATATACTGAATAATGAAGATGTCGGGATGAACTTCCTTTGATCGATGACGAGGATGGCAGCGAGGGAGAGCAGGTAGGCGTTCTTCGCCGATTTGATGATCCGCATTCCGGGGAACACATCTTTTTCCATGTCGGAAAGCACCAGGATGATGATGAAGCCGAAGAGCATTTCGGCCCACAGCTCCTTGGAACGCATGAGGAACACCGACAACGGAAGTACAACGAACAGCAGTGGCCCGCCGTAGAGCGCCACACCCACCCAGAACAGGATGAGGAGCAGGAACTGCAGTTCGTCACGGAGGAAGTCACGCATCTTGAACGTCCGTTACGCGTGGTTCGAACAGGACGACCCCGCGACTGGCGGCATCACCGGGTGTTCCCCCGAACCCGCAGAGGTCCCCATCCTTTTCCGTGAGATCCGGGTCTTTCACTTGCATCGTTCAAGTCCCAAAGCTATTCGGTGGCAGTGTGTCAAGGACATGGTCCGTCCGCAAAGAACGTTCCTGCGGACATCCGCTCACCCTCGTGCCTGATGGTCGGGTGTGGTGTGTTCATGCGTTCCACCGACCACGCCTAGGGGCATCATCACCCGTGAACGATTAACTTCGCCTCAGCGAGCGTGGAAAGGCAAAGCAGCTGATGGGGCGCATCTTGATCACCGGCGGCGCGGGTTTCGTCGCAAGCGATGTGGCGGAGAAACTGGCGGCTGACCCTGCCAACGAGGTCGTGGTTGTGGACAACCTCCTCACCGGCGAACTGGCCAAGGTGCCCGCCGGCGTCACCTTCATCAAGTGCGATGTCAATCGCTTCGAGGATATCAGCGGCGTGTTCTATTCCTACCGGTTCGACCATGTCTTCCACTATGCCGCCGTGGTTGGTGTGAAGCGCACCACGGACAATCCGGTGATGGTGCTGCACGATATCGATGGCATCCGCAATGTGCTGGACCTCTCCAAGAACACCGGCGTGAAGCGGGTGCTTTTCAGCAGCAGCAGTGAAGTGTACGGCGAGCCGGTGGAGATCCCCCAGAACGAACGCACCACG
>JBIJDX010000005.1:0-35080 GCA_044343855.1 Flavobacteriales bacterium | reverse complement strand
AAGCATGTCCTCGTCGGCAGCCTGTGTTTCCGCGGTGTATACGATCGAAAGCTCGCCCACCGAAGCAGGGGTCCATCCGGTGGCCACGCGCAATACCGCCTCCCCACCGGGTGCCAGACTGTCCAACACCGCCGAAGTGAAGGGTCCCGCCGCATTGCCGTTCTGGGTGACGTTGACGCTCACCCGGAGCTGTCGTGCCATGTTGCGTCCGCTGTTGCGAATGCGCGCCGCCACCGTCAGGGCCGCGGCCTGTTGCAAGGGAAGTTCGGTGTAGCGCAGGCTGCGCACGCTGCTGTTGAACGGCGACGGCAGTGGGTCGTGCAGGTATGTCTCCACCAGGGTCACGTCCTCGTTCAGGCGACCGCGGATGCAGATATCGTCCAGCGCGATCCCGCTGGCCCACTGCCCGTTGTCGCTCCAGGTGAAGCGCACTTGGACATTGCTTGAACCATCGAGGTCGTCCAGGTTCACGAAGCGATGCTGCCATGCGTTGTCCACGGCGGGTATGCTATCCACCCGGGACCATGTGCCGCCATCGGTACCGACCTCCACGAGCGCCGGCCCACCGCCGAAGTTGCCATCGTGGTAAACCCGATACTGCAGGGCCGCTCCTGTCACGGTGGACAGGTCGATGGCGGGACTGGTCAACACCACGTTCCCCATGCTGCAGTCGCAGGGTGGGGCATCGTCGTTGGCCATGATGAAGCGACCGTTGAACGGGTCGTCCACCACTGGGAAGAAGCCGTTCACATTCGCGTCGGTGGCGTTGGATACCCGCCAGGCATCCACACTGGCACCCGCGCCATCCACCACCGCCACCTGGGATCCGATGTCCCAGCCTGCGGGCAGCCCGGCCTCGAAGTCGGCATTCAACAGGCAGGTGAGGGCCTTGGCCTGTGCGTGCAAGGTGGCGGTGCCGGACAAGGCAAGGATAGCGGCGGTCAGGAGGAAGCGTTCGCAGAGCATGGTCGGATGCGAAAGTACCGGATCGGTGCACAGTGCCCTCAAATGCGCACCCCCGGTCCGTTGGCAGCCGGACCGGGGGTGCGCCACGGGAACAGGGTCAGGCCTCGGCCGCAGCGTATTCCTCCACCGGCGGGCAGGTGCACACCAGGTTGCGGTCGCCATAGGCATTGTCCACGCGGCTCGCGGTGGGCCAGTACTTCCAGTCGCGGTTCACGCCCGCCGGGAAGGCGGCCTTCTCGCGGCCGTAAGGATGGCTCCACGTGTCGGCGCAGACCTCGTCGCTGGTGTGCGGAGCCATCTTCAGCACGTTGTCCGCCTTGTCCGCCTTGCCGTTCTCGATATCGGCGATCTCGTGGCGGATGCCGATCATGGCCTCGATGAAGCGGTCAAGTTCGGGCTTGGCCTCGCTCTCGGTGGGCTCCACCATCAGGGTGCCCGCCACCGGGAAGCTCACCGTGGGCGCGTGGAAGCCGTAGTCCATCAGGCGCTTGGCGATGTCCTCCACCTCCACGCCGGCTGTGCGCTTGAATTCGCGGCAGTCCAGGATCATCTCGTGCGCCACCATGCCCTGGTCCCCCACGTAGAGGATGGGGTAGTGCTTCTCCAGCTTCGCCTTGATGTAGTTGGCGTTGAGGATGGCGTAGCGCGTGGCATCAGTGAGGCCGTTGCCGCCCAGCATCCTGCTGTAGCCATAGCTGATGAGCAGGATGAGCGCGCTGCCCCACGGTGCCGCGCTCACGGCCGGGATGGCGTGCTCACCACCTGTCCTTATCAGCGGATGGCCGGGCAGGAAGGGCTTCAGCTTGTCGTTCACGCAGATGGGGCCCATGCCGGGACCGCCGCCACCGTGCGGGATGGCGAAGGTCTTGTGCAGGTTGAGGTGGCACACGTCGGCGCCGATCTCGCCTGGGCTGGTGAGGCCCACCTGCGCGTTCATGTTGGCCCCGTCCATGTAGACCAGGCCACCATTGGCGTGGATCGTGCCGGTGATCTCCTTGATGGCCGCCTCGAAAACGCCGTGCGTGCTGGGGTAGGTCACCATCAGGCAGCTCAGGGTGTCCTTGTACTGCTCTGCCTTGGCCTTCAGGTCCGCCACGTCGATCTGGCCGTCCTCGGTGGCCTTCACCACCACCACCTGCATGCCGGCCATCACTGCGCTGGCGGGATTGGTGCCGTGCGCGCTGCTCGGTATCAGTGCGATGTTGCGGTGCCTGTCGCCGCGCGCCTCGTGGTAGGCACGGATCACCATCAATCCGGCGTATTCACCTTGTGCTCCGCTGTTGGGCTGCAGGCTCACCGCGGTGAAGCCGGTGGCCTTGGCGAGGATGTCGTTCAGCTCGCGGAACAGCTCCTGGTAGCCCTCGGTCTGGTCCACCGGCGCGAAGGGATGGATGGCGTTCCATTCGGGCCAGCTCAGCGGCATCAGCGTGCTGGCGGCGTTCAGTTTCATGGTGCACGAGCCCAGCGGTATCATGCCATGCATCAGGCTGAAGTCCTTGTTCTCAAGCTTCTTGATGTAGCGCTGCAGCTCCAACTCGGTGTGGTGCGCATTGAACACCGGGTGGGCGAGTATGGCGCCGGTGCGTTGCAGGTCGGCGGGCACGGCCATGCTGGCACCGTTGCCGCTGAGCACCGGTGCGGGTTTGCCCACGGCTTCGGCCAGTGCCGCCACCGCGTCGCCCACATCGCTCAGCCGCACCGTCTCATCGAGCGAGATGCTCACGTGGCCGCCATCATAGCGGAAGTTGATCATGCGCTTCTCCGCCGCCGCGCGCACCTTGTTCACATCGGCACCGCTGAGCGTGATGGTATCGAAGAAGCTGCCGTTGACAATGGTGTAGCCCAGCGCCTTCGCTGCTTCGGCCACGGTGCGGGTGTGGGCGTGCACATTGCCTGCGATGCGCTTCAGGCCTTTGGGGCCATGGTACACGCCGTACATGCCGGCCATCACGGCGAGCAGTGCCTGCGCGGTGCAGATGTTGCTGGTGGCCTTGTCGCGGCGGATGTGCTGTTCCCGTGTCTGCAATGCCATGCGCAGTCCACGACGGCCGCGGCGGTCCTGGCTCACGCCGATGATGCGGCCGGGGAGCAGACGCTTGAAGTCCTCGGTGGTGCAGAAGAAGGCGGCGTGCGGACCCCCATAGCCCATGGGCACCCCGAAGCGCTGGCTGTTTCCCACGCACACGTCGGCGCCCCACTCGCCGGGGGGCGTCAGCAGCACCAGTGAGAGCAGGTCTGCGCACACCGCCGTCCTGACGCCGGTGGCCTTGGCCTTCGCCACGATGCCGCGGTGGTCGTTCACGCTGCCGTCGATCGCGGGGTATTGCAGTGCGATGCCGAAGTAGCCATCGGCGGGATCGATCGTGTTCACATCGCCCACCACCAGTTCCACGCCGATGGGCGCGCAGCGGGTGCGGAGCACATCGATGTTCTGGGGATAGAGGCCCTTGTCAGCGAAGAACCTGTGGGCGTTGGCCAGTTCCTTCGGACGCGCAGCGTACAGCATGTGCATTGCCTCGGCGATGGCGGTCGCCTCGTCGAGCAGGCTGGCGTTGGCGATGGGCAGGCCGGTAAGGTCGCTCACCATGGTCTGGAAGTTCAGCAGCGCCTCCAGGCGCCCCTGCGCGATCTCGGCCTGGTAGGGCGTGTAGGCCGTATACCATCCGGGGTTCTCGAAGATGTTGCGCTGGATGGGCGGCGGGGTCACCGTGCCGCTGAAGCCCAGGCCGATGAAGCTGCGGAACACCTTGTTCCTCGCACCCAGCACCTTCATGTGGTCCAGGTGCTCGCGTTCGGTGAGCGCCTCACCGGTGGCCAGGGCCTGGGCCGCTCGGATGCCTTGGGGCACCGTGCGTTGTATCAACTCATCCATGGAGCCGACGCCGATCGTTCGCAGCATCGCTGCTGTCGCATCGGGGTCGGGGCCGATGTGACGCTCCTGGTAGGACACGAAGTTCATGGGATGGGGAGGTCGGAAACGATGCAAATATAACGGGTGGCAGGGTCGCCTTGCCCCGTTCCTCTTCAACAGTTCGCCCGCACAGCTGTTCGGCAAGAACCTATCTTTGGGCGTTCAGATGCGTGTCCAGTTCGCAGTATGCGTCATGATGTTCCTGTCCGCAGGAATGCGTGCCCAGGACAACATCCTGCTCATGAACGGCCGGGTGGTCACCGGCAGGGTGGTTGGCCAAAGCACCCTGGCCGTCCGCTACCTGGTGCCCGACGGCAAGGTGCCTCCCCGTGAGCGCCAGGAGCCCACCGAGGACGTCTTCAGCGTGACCGACAGCCTTGGCCGGGAACGCATTTGGTATTTCCACGACACCGTCTTCGGAAACGATCTTACCGTTGACCAGATGCGCAGCTTCATCAAGGGGCAACAGGATGCACGGGATGGGTACAGGCCGATATGGACCACCATGGGTGGCTTCGTGTTCGGTGCGGGTACGGTGATCGCGGCCAACCTGGAGATGAACTCCTTCTTCCTTCCCCCGATCTATGCTGCTGCAATGACCCTGCCCCGGGTGAACGTGACCAGGGGTTCCATACGGGATCCCTACATGGAGGGTGACATGGATTACGCCTATGGCTATGCCCGGGTGGGGCGCACCAAGCGGGTGGTGCGCGGGTTGCTCTCGACTTTTGCCGGGATCGGTGCCGGTCTCCTCGTGCGCCAGCTCATGATCAACCCCGCCTTGGACGCACGATGAGCTCGTACCGTGCGGTGGAACAGGCGAAAGGCAACCCGTTGGCCTTGTCATAAAGGTTTTCCTGACCGTATCCCATGATCAGTCTCCAGAACAGCCATGCATACGCCCGGGAGCGGGACTCCGCCGATGCGTTGCGCACCTTCCGCACCGAATTCCATTTCCCTAAGCACGAAGGCCGGGATGTACTGTACTTCACCGGTAACTCCCTCGGGCTTCAGCCGATGGCCGCGGCCGATGCCTTGAAGCAGGAATTGGACGATTGGGCTCGTTTCGGAGTGGAGGGACATTTCCGCGCGAAGCATCCTTGGTACAATTACCATGAGGAGCTCACCCCCTCGCTGGCCCGGTTGGTGGGTGCCCTGCCGGAAGAGGTGGTGGCGATGAACCAGCTCACCAGCAACCTGCACTTCCTGATGGTGAGCTTCTATCGTCCCACCGGTAAGCGGAAGAAGATCCTCACCGAGCAGCGGCCATTCCCCAGCGATACCTATGCCTTCGCATCGCAGATCGCCTTCCACGGCGGGGATCCGGAGACCGATCTCATCGAAGTGCAAACCCGCGCAGGTGAGCACACCCTGCGCACCGAGGACATCGTGGCGAAGATCATTGAGCTGGGCGAGGAGTTGGCCCTGGTCTGCTTCGGTGGCGTGAACTTCTACACGGGCCAGGCCTTCGATATGGCCGCCATCACCCAGGCCGCTCACGCTGTGGGCGCCACCGCTGGTTACGATCTGGCACACGCCGCGGGCAACCTGCACCTGCACTTGCACGATTGGAACGTGGACTTCGCCTGCTGGTGCAGCTACAAGTACCTCAACAGCGGTCCGGGCAGTGTGGCGGGTGCCTTCGTCCATCAGCGGCACCTGGGCAAGGACCTCCCCTTGTTCGCCGGTTGGTGGGGACACGACAAGGCGGAGCGCTTCACGATGGAACGCACCTTCAAGCCCATGTCCACGGCCGAAGCCTGGCAGGTGAGCAATGCGCCGGTGTTCAGCATGGCGGTGCACCGTGTGGCCTTGGAGCAGTTCGATCGCGCGGGTATTGTCAAACTGCGGGCCAAGAGCGAACAATTGACGGCCTACCTCGCTTACATCATCGCCGATGTTGCAGAGCGCACAGGCACACAACTCGAAGTGATCACCCCCAGCGACCCGATGCAACGCGGTTGTCAGCTCAGCATCCTGGCCCACGGGCACGGCAAGGCCCTGTTCAACCGCATCACTGCGCGCGGCGTGGTGGCCGATTGGCGTGAGCCCAACGTGATACGCATGGCACCGGTGCCCTTGTACAACAGCTTCGAGGACGTGTGGCGGTTTGGACAGTTGCTGTCGGAATCCTTGGCAGAGTGAATGGTCAGTGGCGACTGGCGAATGGTAAGCGCGACTCACCTTTTGAACCTGAACCAGCTCGATCTCTTGTAAATCGTTCACGCACGTCCCATTCGCCAATCACGATTCCCATGAAGAACATCACCATCGTCGGCGGCGGACTCGTTGGCAGCCTGCTCACCGTTTTCCTCGCCAAGCGTGGCCACACCGTGAACCTGTTCGAGCGCCGGCCTGACCCGCGCAGGACCAATGTGTATGCCGGCCGTTCGATCAACCTGGTTGTGAGCCACCGCGGCTGGACAGCGCTGAAGGCCGCTGGCGTGCACGAGGCCGTGGAGCGCATCGTGGTGCCGGTGTACGCCCGCATGACGCACGACCGCGACGGCAAGCTCACGCGCCTGCCCTACAGCATCGACAACAAGGCCATCCACAGCGTGAGCCGCGGCGAACTGAACAAGGTGATGCTGAGCGAGGCGGAGAAGTTGCCCAACGTGAAGCTCCACTTCGAGCACCGCTGCATGGGTGTGGACCTGGACAACGCCACCTGCACCTTCCACGACGAGCGTTCCGGTGAAACATGCATTGTGAAAGCGGACCTGGTCTTCGGCAGCGACGGTGCGCCCAGCGCCGTGCGGCAGGAGATGATGAAGGGTCGCTTCAACTTCAGCCAGAGCTTCATCGAGCACGACTACAAGGAGATCGCGTTCCCGCCCAACGCCGATGGTACCCCGCAGATGGACCCGCACTGTCTCCACATCTGGGCACGGCGCTACTTCATGATGATGGGCCTCGCCAACCAGGATGCTGGTTTCACGGGCACGCTTTTCATGCCGCACGAGGGCGAGTTCTCCTTCGCCAACATCAAGGATGAGGGGGACCTGATGCGCTTCTTCGAGGCGCATTTCAAGGATGCCATCCCCATGCTGCCCGACCTGGCCGAGCAGTACTTCCGCAACCCGCAGAGCAACCTCGCCATCATCCGCTGCGGACCCTGGACGCACAAGGACAAGGTGGCCTTGATCGGCGATGCGGCCCACGCCATCGTGCCCTTCTATGGCGAAGGCATGAACGCCGGCTACGAGGACTGCAAGGTGCTCAATGACCTGCTGAACGAGCACGGCGATGACAATTGGGCCACCGTGCTCGATGCCTACGGCAAGGCCCGCAAGCCCAACGGTGACGCCATCGCCGACCTCTCGCTGCGCAACTTCGTGGAGATGCGCGACCTGGTGGCCGACCCGCGCTTCATCCTGCGCAAGAAGATCGAAGGCCGCCTGCAGGCGAAGCACCCGGACAAGTGGATGCCGCTGTACAGCCAGGTGAAGTTCAGCGACATCGGCTACAAGGCCGCGTGGGACGAGGGCCTGCGCCACGACCGCATCATGGAACAGGTGCTCGCCATGCCGGGTATTGAAGAGCGGTGGGAGAGCGAGGAGGTGGAGAAGAAGGCGTTGGGGTTGTTGGAGGCGACCGCCTGAAATGATCCTCAGTGGTCGAGGAAGTGGTATTCGGTGAAGACCGGACGGCCTTCGCGCAGCAGCTGATCGGGTGAAACGAACTGCACAGTGATGTTCCTGACCGTTGTGCGGGATGAGCGTTCATGCTCCTCGCGCAGCAGCGCCTCCAGTTCGCTGCGGTGGAGACCATGGCCCAGGTCTCCCAAACGTGCGGTCACGCGTTGCTTGAACGATGCACGGTCCTCGGCATCGCCGACATGGAACGTGGCGTTGAACAGTAGGTCGCAGCGCTTGTGGTAGCGCATGAACTCGGTCATCACCTTGGGATGGTCGGCCATGAAACGTTCCAGCTCGATCCGGTCCCGTTCACCAATGGGGTCGATCAGCGAGATGTGAAAGCTCGACCGATCGAAGGCGCGCTTGAAGCGGTCGTTCAGCAGCCGTTTACAGAACGCGATACGGCCGTCCTTTTCGGTCCCATGGTCCAGCTGGTTGTCGATGCGCTCGATCTGCCAGATGCCGGGATCCATGGTCCTTACCCAATGCTCTGGTTCAAGTTCCATGAAGGGTGATGATGCGCTAGGCCGCCGAATATAGGACGCACAGGGCGCCGCTCTTCGCGTGGCTTTTCATCATCAATATCCCACCACCGCCGGCTGCGTGAACGCGAAGTCCGCCAGGCCAAGATCCGCAGAAGATGCGGGGCTGATCCCCACACTCCCTCGTTGACACTTTCCCCGCTGCTACGCCGTTATCCGGTAGTGCCGCGCCGCACTTTCGTACCCATGATGCGCCTGCTCCTCGTGCTGCTCAGCCTTCTGGTGGCCTGGCCTTCCCTGGCCCAAAGCCTCTACGGCCGCAAGAAGAGGGACATCATCCCCCTGGACGGGCAGGCCAAGCGCATCGGTTGGTTCATCGGCCCTGGACTTACCTACACGCTTCCGCCCTTCGCCGAGAGCGAGCGTGAGCAGTTCCGCAGCGGTGACACGCTGTACCGCGCCACCTACGACGCCAGCGGTAGGCCGGGCCTGTACCTCGAAGGCGGGCTCACGTGGTATACCCGCGACCCGGTGATCGTGGACTACTTCGATGCAGGGTTCGCGTACAAGAACCTGCGCGGTTCGGAAGCCTTCGAGGCCGCACTGCAGCGAGGGGATAGCCTCACGCCCCTGACCGGTGAAGGGGATCTCGCCGAGCGCCTGATCACCTTCAATATCAATGCCAACAAGTTCATCCCCACCTGGCCCTACCAGTTCGTGCAACTGAGCCTGGGTGCCAACGTGGACTATCGCCTGGGGCAGGACCTGACCCATACCGGCGACCCGCTGCTGAACGGACACGCTTTCCCGCCCGACCTCTGGGCACAGGCCCATTTCAAGGTGGGCTATGGCTTCAAGCTCACCGGCCACCTGATCCTCATCCCGGCCATCGAGTCACCCATCTTCAGCGTCAACCCGGCGGACATCGACTTCGGACGCATGCAGTGGTTCAGCAGCACCTACCGCCCGCTGATCCTCAGTGTGCGCTTCCTCTTCCTACGGGCTCGCAACGGCTTCGACTGCCCGCCGCCCATCAAGCAGAAGGGCGATATCAAGCAATACAAGCAGGACGGCTACCATCCGTAGGGTTGTTGGAGGAGTTGGAGGTTGGGGAGTTGGATCAGTTGGGGGTTGCAAAAACCTTCTACCCTGAGCACCCAACTCTTCAACCCCAACTATCTCAGGAACGGATTGCTCCGTTTCTCCTGTCCGATGGTGGTCTCCGGGCCATGGCCGCAGTAGACCTTCACCTCGTCCCCCAGGGGGAACAGCACGTTGCGGATGCTGGCCAGCAGCGTGTCCAGGTCGCCGCCCGGCAGATCGGTGCGGCCGATGCTGTTCATGAATAGCACATCACCTGCAATGACGAAGCGTTGTGCCTCGCTGTACAGGGCGACATGCCCGGGCGCGTGACCGGGAACGAAGAGGATGCGGAGCCTGTCCTCGCCCAGGAGCAGGTCCGTGCCGGGGACGAGTTCAGAGGTGGGTGCAGGTCCGGGTTCGAAGGGCAGGCCATACATGCTGGCCACGTTGGATGCACCGTCGTAGAGCGTTCGATCGGCCGGATGCAACGCCGGTGCCAGACCATACCGCTGGTGGGCCCATGCACAGCCCATCACGTGATCGATGTGGGCGTGGGTGAGCACGAGCTGTACCGGGGTGAGCGCGTTATCCGCCAGGTACTCTTCCAGCTCATGCTCCTCATTGGCGTTCCAACAACCGGGGTCGACAAGGATGGCCTGCGCACCGTTGTGCAGAACGTAGGTGTTCTCCTGAAAAGGGTTGAACGTGAACCTGGCAACGTTGAGCATGGCGGTAATTGCCCGAAATTTGTACGGTATCGACCTTTCGAAGGCCCCCGAAAGTAGTTATCTTACCATCGTGCAGATCCTGCCGCTCCGTTGCCTTCGCGCCCTGTCCGCCTTGTTGTCGCTAGTCGCAGTGGCGGGTGGCAATGCCCAGTTCTACTCGGGCTCACAGCAGGAATACGGCAAGAACCGCGTGCAGTACCAGGATTTCCTTTGGCAGCAGTACCGCCTTCCCGAAATGGAGGTGTTCTTCTACAAGGAGGGGCGTGATCTGGCCCGCTTCACCGCGCAGGCAGCCACCAGACACCTGAAGGAGCTTGAGAAGGAGATGGACTACGCCATGGATGAGCGGCTGCAGTTCATCGTTTACAATTCTCTCACCGATTTCCGGCAAAGCAACATCGGCCTGGCCGGGATGCAGGGAGAGAACAATATCGGTGGCCTCACCCGCATCGTGGGCACCAAGATCTTCGTGTATTACGAAGGGGACCACACCCTGTTGGATCGCCAGATACGATCGGGCATCGCGCACGTGATCATCGACCAGATGATGTTCGGTGGCAACTGGCGCGACATGCTCCGGAGTTCCACGTTCATGAGCCTGCCAACCTGGTTCACGGATGGGATCATTTCCTACCATTCGAGGCCTTGGGATGCCCAATTGAACGACCGTGTGCGGGATGGCATCCTGAGCGGGCGCTTCGCGAAGATCAACCGACTGGAGGGCGAGGATTCCCGTGCCATGGGGCATGCCATCTGGAAGTATGTGGCTGATGTTTACGGACCGGCGGTGATCCCGAACATCCTCTACATGACGCGCGTAAGCCGCAATCCGGAGAGCGGTTTCCTGTATGTGCTCGGCGTTTCATTGAAGACCCTGTCCCAGGAATGCTATCAGTTCTACCGCAGCCGCTACATCGAGGAGGATCGCCTGCTGAAGGTGATGCCACAGGAGCCGCTGCCCATCCGCACCAGGCGTGCACGCACGTACGAACAGTTCAAGGAGAGCCCCGATGGAAGCCACCTGGCATGGGTGAGCAATGAGCTGGGGCAGTACAAGGTCTGGATATATGGGGTCGCTACGCGCAAGCTGCGGCGTATCGTCAAGGGCGAGAAGAAGCTGGACCGGATCGTTGACCGCAGCTATCCGGTGCTGGCCTGGCATCCCAGCGGCCGGGCGCTCAGCTACGCGGTGGAACGCAAGGGCAGGCTCCTGCTCCGCACTTACTCGGTCGACGATGGAACAACCACGGAACGTGAGGTGCTGCAGCTGGAGAAGATCCTCTCCATGGATTATTCGGCCGACGGCCGGACCATGGTGCTTAGTGCCGTGCGCGAAGGACGCACGGACCTGTACCTGTATTATGTCATCGGCAACCGCCAGGAACAGCTGACGGATGACCAGTACGACGATCTTGATGCACGCTTCGTGGATGGTGACCGGCGCGTCATCTTCAGCAGTGACAGGACCGGTGATACCCTGCGCACAACTGCGGAGGTGGGGTTGGTGAACGGGACAAAGGATGTGTTCCTCTTCGATGTCATGAGCCGGTCCAGCATCCTGACGCGGTTGACCAACACCCCCGGTGTGAACGAGCTGCAGCCTTCGCGCTACGACAGCACCCACTATGCCTACCTAAGTGATGCGGACGGGCTGGTGAACCGCTTCCTCGTTCGGTATGACAGTACCGTGAGCCACATCGACACGACCGTCCACTATCGCTACTTCACGGTGGAAGAGCGCGCCACCGATCTGCGGCGGTCCATCCTGGAGCACCATGTGAACGTGGGTAAGGGGCGCTTGACCCAGCTCCAGCGCGTGAACGGGCGCTATGAGTTCAGGTTGTGCAGTGTTCATGACGATGTGCGGGCGGACCGGGGTGACCGTCCATCGGGTGATGATGCACGCGGCCCTGACCGGGGAACGGGTCAAGGGTCCACACCGGTGGTGAAGGTGGACCCTCCGGATGAACGGCCCACCGACGCGGTGGACATCCGGAACTATGTGTTCCTCGACGAGCTGAACGGAACGGCACCCACCCGCCAGAAGCCCAACGCACGGCCCGTGCAGAGCGCGTCTCCCGATTCCCTGGCCAACAAGCCCTTCACCTATCCCGAGCAGCGCAACTACAACCTCAACTTCACGGTGGACCAGGTGGTCACCCAGGTGGACAACAGCTTCAGCAACCAGTTCTATCAGCCCTTTGCCGGTGCGGCCAGCCTGAATCCGGGGTTGAGCGGACTCACCCGGCTCGGTGCATCGGACCTGTTCGAGGACCACCGCATCCTGGGCGGGTTCCGACTGGCGCTTGACCTGAACAACAACGACTACCTGATCGCCTATGAGGACCTGAAGCGACGGCTGGACAAGCGCATCTCCTTCCAGCGCCAGGCGTTCCAAAGCGTGGATCAGTTGGGTGTGGTCAAGGCGGTCACACACAACATGCGTTACCAGGTCAGCTGGCCGTTCAGCGAACTGGCGAGCATCCGGGCTTCGGTGATGTACCGCAATGACCGGTATGTACGGCAAAGCATCGACCCCATCAGCCTGCGCGTGGCCAACAGCTTCGACCAGCTCTTCGGCGGCAAGCTCGAGTATGTCTATGATAGTTCCATGCCCCGGGGCTTGAACCTATGGACGGGCTGGAAACTGAAGGTCTTTGGAGAATACTACCAGCATCCGACCGAGAAAGGGGACATGCAGGTGGTGGGTCTGGACCTGCGCCACTCGCTCAAGGTGCATCGCGACCTGATCTGGGTGAGCCGCCTGGCAGGTGCCCACAGCATGGGCAGCCGTAGGATCATCCACTTCCTTGGCGGCGTGGACAACTGGCTTTTCGCGAAGGTTGACAACAGCATCCCGATCGACCTCTCCCAGAATTATTTCTTCCAGACCATGTCCGTGCCCATGCGCGGCTTCTTTTACAATGCGCGCAACGGATCCAGCTTCGGCGTGGTCAATACGGAGCTCCGGGTGCCCATTGTTCGCTATTTCGTGAGCCGTCCCATCCGTTCGGACCTCCTGAACCACCTGCAGGTGACCGCGTTTGGTGACGTGGGTTCCGCCTGGACGGGTCCGGATCCCTATTCCGAGGACAATACGTTCAACCAGGTGGTGGTGGCGCGCAATCCCCTGCGCATCACCATCGACAGCCAGCGCGAACCCATCGTGGCGGGCTATGGTTTCGGGTTGCGTACACGCCTGCTCGGCTACTTCGTGCGCGCTGACTGGGCGTGGGGCATTGATGATGGCGTGGTACTTCCGCGTGTGTTCCATTTCTCCCTCAGCCTCGACATCTGACGCATGGATGCACAGCAGGCGCTCTGGTTGGTGGTCATCGGCCTTGCGGCGGGCATCCTCAGCGGACTTGTGGGTATTGGCGGTGGCCTTGTGATGGTGCCTGCCTTGGTATGGCTGCTGGGTTACACACAACATCAGGCGCAGGGCACAAGCCTCGCGGTGCTCATGCTTCCGGTTGTGTTCCTTGCCGCCCGCGACTATTACAAGGCCGGGCACATCGACCCCAGGGTGGTCGGTGTTATCGCTGCCGCCTTTGTCATCGGTGGCTACTTCGGAGGCAAATGGGCCCTGGCCCTGCCTTCCGATCACCTCAGGAAGATCTTCGGTGTGGTGTTGCTCGCCGCCGCCATCAAACTGCTGCTATCCAAGTGATCGATCGCATCCGTTCCGAGATCGCCGCCCTCCAGCACTGCCTCGTGGACTGGCGCCGACATCTGCACCGCCATCCCGAGCTGTCCTTCCAGGAGCATGCCACCGCCGCCTTCGTTGATGAGGTGCTACGTTCCGAGGGCATCAGCACGCGGACAGGCGTTGGAAAGCCCACTGCGGAAGCGATCGGTACGGGCGTGATAGCCTTGGTGAAGGGTGAGGCATCCCCCTCCGATCGCTGTTTCGCCATTCGCGCCGACCTCGACGCCCTGCCGATCCAGGAGGTGGGCAAGCCGTCCTATTGCAGCACCGTGCCCGGGGTGATGCATGCCTGCGGCCACGATGCACACACGGCGATGGTCCTTGGTGCCGGTATCGCCCTTCATCGCCTGCGGAAGGAGTTCAGCGGCACCGTGATGCTGGTGTTCCAACCGGGTGAGGAGAAGGAACCCGGAGGTGCGTCGCTGCTGGTGAAGGAAGGTGTTTTCAACGAGCCGCGGCCTGCGGGCATCATCGGTCAGCACGTGACACCGGAGCTTTCATCCGGACTGCTGGGCTTCCGCAGTGGGCCCTTCATGGCGGCCGCGGACGAGCTCTATCTGACGGTTACCGGGCGGGGTGGACATGCGTCCATACGCCATCGCCTGGTGGATCCCATCCTCGTGGCCGCACGCCTGCTGCCACTGCTCTATGACGAGGCCAACGCGGCCGTGTCTGCAGGTGAGCCGATGGTGATCAGCTTCGGTAAGTTCATTGGAAATGGCGCCACCAACATCGTGCCCCGGACCGTGACCATCGATGGAACGCTGCGCACCTTTGATGAGGGCCTGCGTGCCAGGCTGCATGCGCTGCTTCCGCAGGTGTGTACACGCGTGGCGGCCGAGTTCGGGGCAATGGCGGAGCTCCGTATCGTGAAGGGTTCTCCGGTGGTGAAGAACGATCCCGCGCTCACCGCCCGCATGCGTGAAGCTGCCGTGGCCCTGGTCGGCGCCGATCGCGTGGTGGACATGGAGATCCGCATGGGTGCCGAGGACTTCGCGTACTACACGCACGTGATGCCGGGCTGTTTCTTCCGCCTGGGTACGGGCAATGCCCGGAAGGAAGGCACGCAGAGCGGACTGCACACCGCGGCCTTCGATATTGATGAGGAGGCGATGCTGACGGGCGCAGCGATGATGGCGTGGGGAGCGCTTTCAGAAATGCAGTAGGGACATCTGCCGGAATGCACGCTGTACCGCGTCATTGGAGGCGAGGTGGTCTCTGGCATGGTCGTTGACATCGAGATGAACTGCAGCCAAATATGCTGGTTGAAGGCTACATTTGGCTGCGGTTAATTGAGGTGACATGGAAGCATTGATCGGTCGTGAGGAAGAGCGGAAGGCCCTGCTGGACGCGCTGAAGACCCCCTATTCCGAGCTCATCGTGATGCATGGACGGAGAAGGATCGGCAAGACCTTCCTGATCCGGAGCGTGTACGATGGGATGGTGAGCTTTGAACTAGTGGGCCTGCACCACGGAACCCTGAAGCAGCAGCTCGGCAACTTCATGCGCTCATTGCCCGCGAGCGCACGGACCAGAACACCGCCCTCCACCTGGCTCGAAGCGTTCCACCTGTTGGGGCGCTACCTCGACCGGTTGAAGGGGAAGGGCAAGAAGGTCGTCTTCATCGACGAGTTCCCCTGGCTTGATGGGCACCGCAGCGGCTTCCTCACCGCGTTCTCGCACTTCTGGAACGCGTATGCCACCAAGCGCAGCGATCTGGTGGTGGTCATCTGTGGGTCTGCCGCCTCGTACATGGTGAGGCATGTGATCAACAACAGGGGTGGGCTGCACAACCGTCTCACGCGCATCATCCGCCTGACCCCGTTCGATCTGCGCGATACGGAGCGGATGCTTCAGCGTGGAAAGGTGAAGCTTACGCGCATGGATATCGTACAGCTCTACATGGCGCTGGGTGGTGTGCCGTACTACCTCCGCATGGTGAAGCGTGGGGAGAGCGCAGCACAGGCCATCGACCGCTTGTGCTTCCAACGGCAGGGCTTCCTGCGGAGCGAGTTCCAAAATGTGTTCGCTTCATTGTTCGATCACCCGGGCAATCACGAGGCGGTGGTGCGTGCATTGGCGACCGTGCGCAAGGGCCTCACGCGCACAGCCCTCCTGGAACGGAGCGGTGTGGCCTCCGGCGGCACCATGAGCAACACCCTGCGCGAGCTGGAGGAGTCCGGCTTCATTGAACGGTACAGCCCCTACAAGGGCTCGAAGGATCCCCTGTTCCGCATCACCGATGAGTTCACGCAGTTCCACCTGCGCTTCATGGAGGGGACGAAGCCTTCCGCAAACGGTGCGTGGTTGAGGATGAGCACATCGCAGGCCTGCAAGGTCTGGGCGGGATTCGCCTTCGAGACGCTGTGCATGAAGCATGTGGAGCGCATCAAGGACGCCTTGCGGATCGGCGGGGTGCGTAGCATGGAGAGCAGCTGGGTGGGGAAAGGGGAGGACAGCGGAGCCCAGGTGGACCTGCTCATCGATCGCGATGACAACGTGATCAACCTGTGCGAGATGAAGTTCAGCGCCGGGCCGTTCCGGATCGACAAGCGCTATGCAGCCGAACTGGCGCGCAAGGTGGCGACCTTCACCACCGCCACCCGCACACGCAAGAGCGTATTCCTGACGTTCGTGACCACCCATGGTCTGCAGCCCAGCATGTACAGCAGACAGCTGGTGGAGAGTGAGGTCATCCTGGAGGAGCTGTTCGGTGCTTGAACGGAACCGCAGCCAAATGTGGTCCCAGAACGGCACGTTTGGCTGCGGTTGATCGCAGGGCTCAACTCACGATGATGTCGTCCACTTCGATCACTGGCCGGCCGTTCTTCGTGTGAACAGTAAGCTCCACGCTGTTGGTGGTGCGGCCGTTCGCTGTATGGAGCGGCAGCTTCACGTTGAAGGCCCCCGCCCAGTTGCGGACCGGTGTGATGCGCAGGTCCTTCCACATGGTCTCCGGAGGCATCACAAGCATGGTACCCACATCATCGATCGCAGCCTCCATGTCCTCCGCGCTAAGGCGTGTGCCACCGGTGGCCTTCTCCAGTTCGTTGAACCGTCGCTCCACGAGCAGTTTCATCACATGCTTCGCAACAAGGGTGAGGTCGTTGGGTGTCATGTTCCTGGTCGGATCGTTGGTGGCGAAACATGACCAAGCGTGGCGCTTGGTGGACTAGTTCGCCACCTCGCTCATGAACTTCAACCGCACCATGCGGAGCTCCTCCTCGCTGTAGTCGCCATCGAATTCATTGAAGGCGGTCTCGATGTCGTCCGTCTCGGCATCACGGAAATAGTCCATGACCTCATCCAATACATCGGTCTCGAGCACGTCGTTCAGGTGGTAATTGATGTCCAGCCTTGTGCCGCTCTGCACGATGCTCTCCAGTTCGGTGAGCAGGGCGTCCATTGTAAGGTTGCGTGACTTGGCGATCGCATCCAGCGGCAGGCGTTTGTCGATGTTCTGGATGATGTGGACCTTGTGGGTGCTCTTGTTCGCGACGCTGCGAACCACCACCTCCTCGGCGCGCTCGATGTCGTTCTCCTCCACATAGCGTGCGATGAGCTCCACGAAGGGCTTCCCGAACTTCTGTGCCTTGCCGGGCCCCACACCGCTCACCTGCGTCAGCTCGTCGATGGTGATGGGGTAGCGCATCGTCATCTCCTCCAGGGATGGGTCGCCGAAGAGCACCCAGGGCTGCAGCTTCAGCTTCAGGGCCTGGCTGCGCCGCAGGTCCTTCAGCATGGTCATCAACTTTTCATCGGCCGCTGCACCGGCGCGCACAAGGGGCTCATCCTCTCCGCCGCCCTCGAAGTCGCTGTAGTCGCGCTCCTTCACGAACATGATGGACACCGGTTTGGCGAGGAACTTCCTGCCTTCCGCGGTGAGGCTGAGATTGCCGTAGGTCTCGATGTCCTTGTGCAGGAAGCCTCCCACATTGGCCTGTCGGATCACGGCCATCCAGTGGTGGCTGTCCTTGTCAGCGCCTTCACCGTAGATGTTCAGCTTGTCTCCCTTGTAGTTCTTGATCTCGCTGGTCTCGGTACCGGTGAGCAGGTCGCAGATGAACTTGGCGCGATGGCGTTCCTTGCTCTCCCTCACGCCTCGCAGCACCAGCTCCAGGTCCTCCCGGGCCTCGAACTGCTCCTTGGGATTGGCGCAGTTGTCGCAGCCCTTGTTGCATTGGCGGTCGTCGAACTCCTCTCCGAAGTAGTGCAGCAGGAATTTCCTGCGGCACATGCTGGTTTCCGCGAAGCTCACGGTGTCTGCCAGCAGTTGTTTGCCGATCTCCTGCTCGGCCACCGGTTTGCCCTGCAGGAACTTCTCCAGCTTCTCGATGTCCTTGTAACTGTAGAATGCCACGCACCTGCCCTCCCCGCCGTCGCGTCCGGCGCGTCCGGTCTCCTGGTAGTAGCTCTCCAGGCTCTTGGGGATGTCGTGGTGGATCACGAAGCGCACATCGGGCTTGTCGATGCCCATGCCGAAGGCGATGGTTGCCACGATCACGTCCACCTGTTCCATGAGGAACTGGTCCTGGTGGCTGGCACGTTGTCCGGCATCCATGCCGGCATGGTAGGGGAGCGCCTTGATGCCGTTGACGTTCAGCATCTCGGCTGTCTCCTCCACCTTCTTGCGGCTGAGGCAGTAGATGATGCCGCTGCGGCCTTCGTGCTGCTTTATGTACCGGATGATCTCGCGTTGGACATCCTTCTTGGGCCGGATCTCGTAGTAGAGGTTCGGCCTGTTGAAGCTGGCCTTGTACACCTTGGCATCCGGGATGTCCAGGTTCTTGATGATGTCCTCCTGCACCTTTTCGGTGGCGGTGGCCGTTAGGGCGATCACCGGCACCCGCTTGATCTCATCGAAGATGGTGCGCAGCCGGCGGTACTCCGGCCGGAAGTCATGGCCCCATTCGCTGATGCAATGCGCCTCATCGATGGCGAAGAAACTGATCCTGATGTCCGTGAGGAATTCGACATTCTCCTTCTTGGTGAGCGACTCCGGGGCCACGTAGAGGATCTTTGTCCGGCCCTCGATGATGTCGCGGCGCACCTTGAGCGCTTCGTTGCGCGTGAGGGAGCTGTTGAGGAAGTGGGCCACACCGTCCTCATCACTGAAGCCGCGCAACGCATCCACCTGGTTCTTCATCAGGGCGATGAGCGGGCTCACCACTATGGCGGTTCCGTCCATCATCAGTGCGGGCAGCTGGTAGCAAAGGCTCTTCCCGCCGCCGGTGGGCATTATCACGAATGTGTTCTCGCCATTGAGCACGCTTTGGATGATGGCTTCCTGTTCACCCTTGAACTTGCTGAAACCAAAGAACTGCTGAAGTGCTTCGCGAGGAGTAAGGTCGACGTGGGTCATAGCGGTCCGTGCAATACCGGAGGGGTTGCTCTTTCAACGCTTAAAGGTAATGCGTTGCAACGGATCGATACGGGAACAAGGCGTTGAATGTTCCCTGTTCACGGTGCAGGGCCCGTTCCCGTGGATAAATGACCATGCGGCGCGGTCCGGCGCCCTTGCCTCGCCGATATCTTTGGCACCCGCGACCCGCCCATACGTGGAACGTTCCCAACAGGAGATGACCTTCCTGGAGCATCTTGAGGAGCTCCGGTGGACCCTTGTCAGGTCGGTCATCGCCATTGCCGTCGCCATGGTGGTGGCCTTCGTGGCCAAGGACATCGTGTTCGACCGGGTGATCCTGGCCCCGAAGCACGCCTCCTTCATCACGTATCGTGCATTCTGCGCCCTGGGAAGAATTCTGGGCATGGGGGATGCCCTGTGCGTGGGTGAATTGGACTTCTCGCTGCAGAACATCAGCATGAGCGGTCAGTTCTTCACGCATCTCGTGGTTTCCTTCGTGGCGGGCTTCATCATCGCATTCCCCTACGTGATGTGGGAGATATGGCGTTTCATCAGCCCCGGATTGCATGTCGCTGAGCGGGCGGCGCTTCGCGGCACCGTGCTGTTCGCCACCCTTTTGTTCGCGGCGGGAGTTGCCTTCGGTTATTTCCTGCTGGCGCCCCTCAGCATCCAGTTCTTCGGGGCCTACCAGGTGAGCGGCAGTGTGCAGAACGCCGTGGCACTCGACAGTTATGTTTCCATGGTGACCAGCGTGACACTATGGACGGGCATCGTCTTCCAGCTGCCGCTGGTGGTGCTTTTCCTGGCCAGGGCCGGCGTGGTGGGCCCCGGGTTCCTTCGCACCTACCGGAAGCATGCCTTCGTCATCATCCTGGTGGTCGCTGCTATCCTTACACCACCCGATGTGGTGAGCCAGCTCGTCGTATCGGGACCGCTGATGCTGCTGTATGAGTTGAGCATATTGCTGGCCGCCAGGGCCGTCCGTTCACGTGAACGCAGCCTGGGCCGTTTGAAGAACGCATCCGGAAATCAATGAAGCTGCATCCAAAACGCAGTCTTTGGTCGTGCATCCTCGCATGCGCGGGATCGTTTCCGGCAGCGGCCCAGACCACCCGCATTTCGGGCGTCGTTAGTGATGCGGCCACGGGTGAGACCCTTCCGTTCGTGAACATCGCGTTCGTTGACAGCCGCATCGGAACCACCACCGACATCGATGGCCGGTACGCCTTTGACACCTACTACGCAACGGACTCCATACGCGTCTCCTTTGTGGGATATATCCCAAGGACCGTGCCCGTGAGGCGCGACCGTGAACAGGTGATCGACATTGCCCTTGACCCGAGCAAGGTCCAGCTTGCTGAGGTGGTGATCAAACCCAGCGGGGAGAACCCGGCCTTCACGATACTGCGGCGTGTGGTCCAGCACAAGCCCGTGAACAACCGTGAGAAACTGGCGGCCTATCAGTACGATGCATACAACAAGATAGAGTTCGACCTGAACAACATCACCGAGGAGTTCACCGAGCGGAAACTGTTCCAGCCCTTTTCCTTCATCTTCGACAACATCGACAGCACGGATGCCAAGCCCTATCTGCCCATTTTCATCACGGAGAGCATCAGCGAGGTGTTCTACAGGCAAAAGCCCCGCGCCCGCCGTGAATACATCCGTGGCACCAAGGTGAGCGGGATCGAGAACGAGAGCGTCAGCCAGTTCATGGGTGACATGTACCAGAACGTCAATATCTACGACAACTACCTGGTGCTCTTCGGCAAGAATTTCATCAGTCCGATCGCCGATGGTGGAAAGGCCTTCTATGAATACTTCCTTACCGACAGCAATTATGTGAACGGACATTGGTGCTACAAGCTCGAGTTCAAACCCAAGCGTCCGCAGGAACTCGCCTTCAGCGGTGAGATGTGGATCAACGACACCACCTACGCGGTCCACACGATCGAAGCGGGTATCGCGGCCGGCGCCAACCTCAATTTCGTTCAGGGATTCCGCGTGAAGCAGCGTTACGATCCGGTGGAGGACGAGGTGTGGATGCTGACCCAGGATGACCTGGTCGTTGACCTGAATGTCATCCGCGACACCGGCAAGGAGAACAGGAATGCCGTGCAGGGCTTCTATGGGCGTCGTTCTGCCAGTTACCGGGGATTCGTCATCAACCAGCCCAGGGAACCCGGATTCTATGAGGGCGTGGACGAGGTCGTGGTGGAGATCGACCCGCTCAGCCTTGGTGCCGATTACTGGGACAGCAACCGCCACGTGCAGCTGACCGAGAAGGAGTTGAGGATCTACCACATGGTGGACACAATGAAGACGATACCACGGTTCCGCACATATGTGGACATCGTGAGCACGATCGTTACCGGCTACTATGAGCGGGGCAAGTTCGAGCTGGGTCCCTATTTCACCACGTTGAGCTACAATCCCGTGGAAGGCATGCGGTTGCGGCTGGGCGGTCGGACCAGCAATGCGTTCAGCACATGGGTTGAGCTCGAGGGATACACGGCGGTCGGTCTTGAGGATGAACGTTTCAAGTTCGGTCTTGCCACGCGCGGCTTCATCAGCAAGGAGCCACGGCTGCTCTACCGGGCATCATACAAGCACGACGTTGAGCAGCTTGGACAGAGCATCACCGCCTTCCGGAACGACAACCTCCTTGGAAGTGTCTTCAGGCGCAACCCCAACACGAAGCTTACCGATGTGGAGGAGTGGAAGGCCAGCTTGGAGCGCGAGTGGTTCAGCGGCTTCAGCAACGAGGTGATGTTCCGTTACCGCACCCTGCAGCCCCTTGGCGACCTGCGCTACATCAAGGCGGTGATCGATGACAGGGATGTGCGACTGGCCAACGTGGGCAGCATCCGCACCGCCGAGGTGAGCCTGAACACCCGGTTCGCCTATCGTGAGAAGTATGTCAGTGGAGAGTTCGATCGGGTGGCGGTCGGCTTCAACAAGTTCCCCACGCTCGAGCTCCACCTGGCCTATGGTGCCCCCGGTGTGCTCCGCAGCGACCATGAGTACACCAAGGTCGTGGGGCGCATCTATCGCCGCTGGCAGCTCGGTGCGGCAGGCTGGACACGCACCCTGCTTGAGGGCGGGCAGGTGTTCGGCACGCTTCCTTATCCGCTGCTGGTGATCCACAGCGGCAACGAGACCTTCTACCTGGATGACGCCGCCTTCAATACCATGAATTTCTTCGAGTTCATCAGTGATCGGTATGTGCAACTGCTCGCCGAACACCATTTCGAGGGCCTCTTCCTGAACCGGATCCCACTGATGCGCCGGTTGAAGTGGAGGGAGGTGGCGGGATTCAAGGCCGTGGCCGGTGAGCTCGCTGGCAGGCATGTGCAGGAAATGCTGTTGCTGCCGGGCATGTACTCGCTCTACAACGGACCCTTCATGGAGGTTAGCGCGGGTGTCGAGAACATCCTGAAGGTGCTGCGATTTGATGTCATCTGGCGCCTGCGCTACAATGACCACGAGAACACCTCCCCCTTCGCGCTCCGTGCCAAGCTGTTCGTGAACTTCTGATCATGGGCCGCCGACCGGCAGAACAACGAAGCAGGATTCCCGTGATAGGGGGCGCTCGCAATGTCCTTACTTCGCGGTCACTACCAGCATGCTGAGGGCCGAGAACATCTTCAAGCGGTACAAGCGCCGCACCGTGGTGAACGGCGTGAGCGTTGAGGTGCGCGAAGGCGAGATCGTTGGATTGCTGGGTCCCAATGGTGCCGGCAAGACCACCAGCTTCTACATGATCGTAGGCCTCATCAGGCCGAACGAGGGTCATATCTACCTGGATGACACGGACATCACCGATCTGGCCATGTACCGAAGGGCCAAACGCGGTATCGGGTACCTGCCGCAGGAGGCCAGTGTGTTCCGCAAGCTCAGTGTTGAGGACAACATCCGGGCGATCCTGGAGATGACCGGCCTTGGCAGGGCCGAACAGGAGCGCAAGCTGGAGGAGTTATTGGACGAGTTCAGTCTGCAGCACGTGCGCAGGAACATGGGCGATGTGCTGAGCGGTGGCGAGCGGCGCAGAACGGAGATAGCGAGGGCACTGGCCAATGAACCGCGTTTCATCCTGCTCGACGAACCCTTTGCAGGGGTGGACCCCATCGCCGTGGAGGATATCCAGGGCATTGTGGCCAAGCTGAAGAAGAGGAACATCGGCATCCTGATAACCGACCACAACGTGCAGGAAACGCTGAGCATCACGGACAGGGCCTACCTGCTCTATGAAGGGCGGATACTCAAGCAGGGCACCGCGGAGGACCTTGCCAATGACGCAGAGGTGCGTGAGAAATATCTGGGACGGAACTTCGTATTGCGCCGGAAGACACCGGCATAACGCCTGCAGACCGATGGAAGTATGCCGCGACGCCTTGTGCAGTCCGTCGCCATCCGTCCGCTCGTGCGATGACCGTGGATGTGCGGGCTGATGCTAGGCCACCTCCTCCACGGAGAAGCTGTATTTCTCCATGACCTGGTTCGCCAGCAACTTCCTGCAGGCCTCATCAACACTGGCCTCGGCGGTCTTCCTGTCGGCCGCTTCCACGTGCAGGGTGATGTGTTTGCCGATACGCACCCGGGTGATCTCCGGCAACCCAAGATTGCCCATGGCGCCTGAAACAGCCTTTCCCTGAGGGTCCAGCAGGTTGTCGTGGGGCATCACATCGATGGAGGCACGGAAGGTCTTCATGGGACAAAGATGGGGACAGGATCGCTGTGAATGCACCTGTAGCGTCGACCTATCTGGTGCCTACCCATCTTCGGCCGTAGTCAGTTCAATTTCCCTGCTGGAACACCCGCCCCCACAAAGGGCTCAGGATGTACAGCCCCATGATCAACGGCACGGCCAGGATGCCGTAGAGCACCACCAGCACCACCCCGATGCCCCCTAGCAGGTAGATGACCTGGTTGCCGGGCCAGCGGAAGTGCTTGAACTTCAGGGAGGGGAGGGGGAGCTCGGAGAGCATGAGGGCGGCCATGATCACAGTGAAGATCAACAGCACATGGGGCGCTGCGAATAGTGAACCGACCAACTCCTCCAGCGTTCGATGCCCGGGCCCGGTCCGGGTCGCAACTGCGTTGGCGGCCAGCACCAAGGACGCCCAGAAAAGCCCGTTCGCAGGCGTAGGAAGACCGAGGAAACCGCTGGTCTGCCGGGTGTCGAGGTTGAACCTGGCGAGGCGCCAGCATGATGCGATGACCAGCATGAAGACTCCTGCGAACAATGGCCATGAAGTGCCTTGCACCTGTTCGGGGACCACGGCAACGGTCGGGTCGGCCATCCGTCCGGCAAGATCGCCGGAACGGAGTGTGGCGGCCGTGAACAAGGCGAACGCAGGCGCCACGCCGAAACTCACCATATCCGCCAGGCTGTCCAGCTGGGCCCCCAATGGGGAGCCACCTCCCAAGGCCCGGGCCGCCATTCCATCGAACACATCGAACAGGGCCGCAGCGAACACCAGCCAACACGCCGCTGTTAGCTGTCCTTGGGAGGCCAACAGGATGGAACCCACCCCACAGCATAGGTTCGCGGTCGTCAGCAGGTCCGGAAGGCGGGGGAGGCGTACCATCGGGGCCGAAGTTGGTTAATTTGGGGGCAATATTGAGCACCACCCGGAGTTAGAGATGGATCATCCCATCCGCATGTTCATGAAGAAATTTCCCTTGCGTTCCACGGCATCGTTGCTTTTTGCCGCGTCCTTCCTTGTTCCCGCAGCTGCACAGGATGCGCCCAAATATTCCAATGAATTCCTCGCCATCGGCGTGGGTGCGCGCGCACTGGGCATGGGCAATGCATTCACGGCCGTGGTGAACGACGTGAACAGTGGTTATTGGAATCCCGCCGGCCTGCTCGGTGTTGAGGGCGATCTGCAGGTGGGCGCCATGCACAGTGAATATTTTGCAGGGATCGCCAAGTACGACCATATCGGACTGGCCAAGCCGATCGATGAGAAGAGCGCCATCGGCTTCACCTTTCTCCGGTTCGGCATCGACAACATTCCCAACACGATCGAGCTCATCGACCCTTCGGGCAACATCGATTACGACCGCATCACCACCTTCAGCAGCGCCGATCATGCGTTCATCGTCAGTTATGCCCGAAAGTTGAACGTGCCGGGTCTGCGCCTCGGTGGCAGCGCCAAGGTGATCTACCGCCGCGTGGGTGAGTTCGGCAAGGCCTGGGGCTTCGGGCTTGATGCGGGCGCCCAGTACGAGCGTGACCGGTGGCGTTTCTCAGCCGTGGCGCGCGATGTCTCCGGAACCTTCAATGCATGGAGCTACACCCTCGACCAACGGGTCATCGACGTGTTCGCACAAACCGGCAACGAAATACCGGTCAACAGCGTGGAGGTCACCCTGCCGCGTCTGATGCTCGGCGCGGCCCGCCTGTTCAAGTTCGGCGAGAAGTTCGACCTGGTGACAGCGGTAGAGCTTGAAAGCACCTTCGATGGCCGGCGCAACACCTTGCTGCGCACGGGCACCTGGAGCGCCGATCCACGGCTCGGTATCGAGCTGGGCTATGCCCGCATCCTCTACGTGCGTGCAGGTTTGAGCAACATGCAATACGTCACGGACATCAGTGACGAGCGCTCGCTCTCGGTGCAGCCCAACATCGGCCTTGGATTGCGGATCAAGCGGTTCTCCATCGATTATGCGCTCACGGATATCGGGGACAATAGTGTTGCCCTGTATTCCAACATCTTCTCCGTGAAGTTCGAGATCACCAAGCGAACGGGCACATGAGACGACATCTGGTCCTTGCCGTTGTGATGTTCCTGTGCGCGTGGACGGCCATGGCGCAGCTTCCGTTCGGCAATGAATGGATAGAATATGACCGTCGCTACTGGCGATTCGACGTTGCGGCCGAAGGCATGCGACGTATCGATCGTGCAGTGCTCGAGGCCTCCGGGTTCCCGGTCTCAACGGTGGACCCACGCCACCTGATGCTCTTCAGCCGTGAGCGTATCGTTCCAATTTACGTGTCCGGCGAAGCGGATGGCAGTTTTGATGAAGGCGATTTCATCGAGTTCAAGGTCGAGGGCAACGATGCCTGGCTTGATGCACAGCTTTACCCATCGCCCGACCTGCTGGCGAACCCGCACTACAGCTTCTTCAATGATACGATCCGATATTACCTCACCTGGGATCCTGATGATGGTGTTGAGCGCGCTCACATCGTACAGCAGGCGACCATCCCGCATGGCACCCTGCCCATCGTCCCTTGGTATTGGCGAAGTGTGGGTGCCGGCAGGCAGGGCAAGTATTATCTGGGACCGGCCGGTCCATATGCGGCCACGAGCGGCATGTATGTGGAGGGGGAGGGCTGGTTCGATCTGAACATCGCAAGTGCCTCGGCCGATTCGCTTGACCGGCAGATAGCACTGGCCACTCCCAGGAAATATAACGGTGCGGATGCGCCGAATGCCACGATCGGGGGCGTGGTGGTCGGCGTGAACGACCTGTATGGGGCTACGCCCGAGCACCATGTCAAATTCGTCGCCGGTGCCGCACCCGGCCTCGTGGGCAAGGACACCATATACAACGGCCAAAAGGTCATCCGAGCATCGTTCGAGATGCCGCAGGCCCTCGTCGGCGGCAATACCGCGCTCCGTTTCAGGGTGATGCATGACCTTGACGGACCGGGACAGATCGGGTCCATCGATCCGGGGTACCTGGACCAGCAGACCCCCGCCAGCGCATGGATCCGGTACGCCAAGCTGTGGAACCTGAACGGGGAGGGGCAGCAATCCATGGGGATCCCCGATGCCGATGGTGATGGATTGCTCCACGTGGAGATAAGCAACTGGGACGGGGCACCCGTCTTCTATTCGTTCGGCGATACCATCCGCAGGGTCCTTGGTACACCATCCGGTACCCGGTGGAAGGCTGTTCTGAAGGCAGATCCGGATTCGTCCGTCACCGAGGCGTTCATCTTCGCTCTCGACAGTGTGCGGCCCGTGCCTTTGCTGACCCCGGTCGGGGACAACGGCCTGTTCACTGATTTCGCCAGCAACGAGGTGGCCGATGCCATGCTCATGGTTGCGCACGGTTCCCTCATGTCGGCCGCACAGAACTATGCCGGCTACCGCCAGTCATCCGTGCGCAATCCCTACAACACGGTACTTGTCGATGTGGACCAGCTCTACGATCAGTTCGGCGGCGGCGTGCCCAAGCACCCCTTGTCGATACGCAGGTGGTGCCGCTATCTGCTGAACGTGTGGAACAGTTCACCCAAGGGCCTGCTCCTCGTTGGTAAATCAGTGCAGAACGTGCGTGTCAGCGCGCTTGTAACCGGGATACGACCAAACACCGAAGGGGCCTATTCCACCTGCCTTGTCCCCACCTATGGACACCCCGCCTCCGACGTCTGTTATACCATCGGGTTGCGGTTCGATGCGCGTACCATGGAGATCCCCGTTGGGCGCCTCAGTGTGTACACTCCCGACGAGGTTGATGCCTACCGCCTCAAGGTGCAGGCCCTGGAATCACAGGTTCCGGGTGAATGGATGAAGAACATCCTTCATTTCGCGGGAGGCCTTCAACCCGGCGAGCCGCAGACCTTCACCACCTACCTTGACCAGCTCAAGGCCATCGCTGTCGATACCTCGTTCGGTGGGGAGGTGTCCACCTTCACCAAGAATACCGCGCAGACCTTCGCCAACGCCTCGGCCGATTCGGTGCGCGCACTGATCGAGGAGGGCGTCACGCTCATGACCTTCCTGGCGCATGCCTACGCCTCCAGCTTTGATATAACGATCGACGAGCCCATCAATTACCAGTGGAACGGCCGGCATCCGCTGGTGATCGGAAACTCCTGCTACATCGGCAACATCCACCAGAACAACCGTTTCAGCAAGGGGGAACAGTGGGTGCTGGCACCTGCCACGGGGCCCATCGGTTTCCTGGCCAGCACCGAGGTGGCCCTGGCTTCGTACCTGCTCGACTACTCGCGGTCGTTCTATCGAAGCTTCTCCAATGTGAACCATGCGGGAAGTATCGGCGAGCACATGAAGCACGCCATTTTCGAGACGCTGAATGCGAGCTCCAACATCAATACCCTGCATACGGCCCATACGTTCACCCTGCAGGGCGATCCAACCGTTGTCCTCAACTCCTTCGACAAGCCTGACTACACCCTTCAACAGGATAAGATCTTCTTCTCGCCGGAAGTGGTATCCGCTGACATGGACTCGGTCACCGTCAAGGTGGTCGTCACCAACATCGCCAAGGCGGTCAACGCCCCGCTGCGTGTGACCATGGTGCGCACCAATGCGGGGCTTGATGCGCCGGAGGAATATGCATCCACCGTGGCCGATGTGTACCTGCGTGATACAGCCTATTTCCGCATGCCCGTAAGGGGCAACTCTGGCGGGCAGGGTCTGAACGCCCTGGTGTTCGCGGTGGACCTGGACCCCGATGAGGTGGATGAACTCGACAACATCACCAACAACACGGCGACCACCGCACTTTTCATCTCCTCCGGTGATCTGATCCCCATCCATCCGTATGATTTCGCCATCGTCCCGGAGCCTGTGCAGACCCTGCGCGCAAGCACGGGTGACCCCTTTGCGGCCCCACGCAATTACATCTTCCAGATCGATACCACCGACCTCTTCAACAGTCCGTTGATGGAATCCCAGCTGATCAACGCCCCGGGCGGCGTGGTCTCCTGGACACCTGTTGACATCTTCGCCATCAACACCGTGCAGGACAGTACGGTCTTCTACTGGAGGTGCAGCATCGATAGCACCGGCAACGGTGGTTACAATTGGTACGAACGGTCCTTCCAGTTCCTCGAGGGGCGGCATGGATGGGGGCAGGCACACCACCTGCAGTTCAAGAAGAACACCTATTCCAACATCATCCATGACGTTCCGGGTCGTGACTTTGACTTCTTCCAGGGCCAGCGCAACCTGCGCGTGCAGGTGCACGACAGTGTCTATTCACCCTACACCGAGTGGTCCATCGACCTGTTGCCGCAGGACTACAACGGATGTGGCAACGCGCCCGGCTGGCACGTCGCGGTGGTGGACCCCGGCACGTTCGAACCATGGGGCACCCGTTACCAGGGTGAGAACCCGCAGAACAACTTCGGCAACCTGAACCAGAACGGCGTATGCGGCGCGCGCGTCCGCTATTTCTTCACCTTCCTCAGCAACAATGCCACGCAGTTGGCCGGCATGCAGAACATGCTGCAGAACGCCGTACGGCCGGGGGACCACGTGCTGTGCTACACCTGGCTGTACCTCGACAAGGATGGCATGCAGGCGAATGCTCCAGGCCTCATGCCATACCTGGAGACCATCGACCCGGATCTGGATTTTGATGCGCTCACGGATAGTGTTGCCTATATTTTCTATTACCGCAAGGGTGTCCCCGGCAGCTTCCGCGACACCATCGCCCCCGCCATCTGGCCCGCCGGCGACCCCGCCTTCCTGTCCCTGTCGGTCTGGGTTGACACGCCGGCCGATCAGGGGACCATCACCACCCCGGTCGCCGGACCTGCATACGCGTGGGACAAGCTTTATTGGGATGAACTGCCGCGCGATGCTGGTGACAGCACCCGCATCATCCTGCGTGGCCTCACTCCGAACGGTGCCGAGGTGGAACTGGCCAACGTGCTTTCCGATGCGGATTCGCTGACGCTTTCCACATTGGTGGATGCGGCCGAGCACCCCTTCCTGAAGCTCCGGGGCCATTTCTTCGATGTCGATGATTCCAGTGATCCGGACCCCGCGCTGCTGAAGCGCTGGCAATTGCTCAGTGCCCCGGTGCCGGAGTGTGCGATCGACCCCCCGAGCGGTTTCCTGCAGGTTCAACAGGAGCTGTTCGAAGGGCAGGAGGCCCGGGTGGCAGTCGCCGTGCACAATGTGAGCCCGTTCGACATGGACAGTCTGCTGATGGGCGCATGGGTGGTGGACCGCAACAACGTGAGACACCTTGTGCACTACCGCCGCAACGCACCCCTGCAGGGAGGTTCCATCCTCATGGACACGATCCGTTTCAGCACGGTGGGCCTCGGCGGTCCGAACACACTCCTCCTCGAAGCGAACCCCGTGGATACGCTTACCGGTGCCTACGACCAATTTGAACAGTTCCGTTTCAACAACCTCGCCCAACTCCGTTTCGAAGTCGGCCAGGACAACATCAACCCCATCCTGGATGTCACGTTCGATGGTGTCCACATACTCGATGGGGACATCGTTTCGCCCAAGCCGGAGATCGAGATCCGCCTGGATGACGAGAACACGGTGCTGCTGCATGACTCGCCCTCCGATACGGCGCTTTTCCGGGTTTATGTGGCACGGCCCGGGGCGGCACTTGAACGGGTTTTCTTCCGATCCGGCGCCGGCGTGGAGCAGCTCCAGTTCGTTCCTGCCACGAACACCGACAATGTGGCGCGCATCCTGTACCGCCCAACCTTCGATGCGGACGGTACGTACCAGTTGAGCGTCATGGCATCGGATCGCAGCAGCAATGCCTCCGGCGATCATGAACTGAAGGTGAACTTCGAGGTCATCAACCGGTCCACGATAACGGAGGTGCTCAATTATCCGAATCCGTTCACGACCAGCACCCGGTTCGTTTTCACGGTCACAGGCGTCGATCCCCCCAGCCAGATGAGGATACAGATCATGACCGTCACAGGCAGGGTCGTTCGTGAGATCGGCATCGCCGAACTGGGTCCGTTGCGCGTGGGCAGGAACATCACTGAATACGCGTGGGACGGAACCGACCAGTTCGGCGACCGCCTGGCGCGCGGCGTTTACCTGTACCGTGTGATCGCACAGCTCAACGGCCAGGATATCGAGTTGCGCGAGTCCGGTGCCTCACCCTACTTCACCAAGGGCTTCGGCAAGATGTACCTGCTTCGCTGATCGTGTGGGGCGTTCCCGGTATGCACCGACGCGTTGACCCGGTATGGGAGCGCAGCTACCTTCGCCAACGGTGGTAGCAGCGATGTCTCGTGCCCGGGTTCTTGGTTGGTCCGTCCTGTCAGGCGTGTTGTGGGCGTTGGCATGGCCGGGCATCGGGGGCGTCACACCCCTGGCATTCGTTGCCTGGCTGCCCCTGCTGCATGCGCTGGAGCGTCATGAGGGTTCGCGCAACGGGCGTTCCTTCTTTCCGTATGCGTTGGTGGCCGTTCTGGTCTGGAATGCCTCCGCCAGCTGGTGGTTCTTCCTGGTGAGCGAGCCCCTCGGGACACGCCTCGTGAGCGGCCTTTCGCCCATGCTGGTCAACAGCCTGCTCATGGTGCTTCCATGGTGGGCCATGCGGGTGTTCCGCCGGCTCATGGGGCGCTCCGCCGGGTTCGCGGCACTTGTGTTGGCCTGGGTTGCGTGGGAGCACCTGCATCACCTGTGGGACCTCAAGTGGCCCTGGTTCACCTTGGGCAACGTATTCGCCACGCGACCCGCATGGGTGCAGTGGTACGAGGTGACCGGGGTGCTCGGTGGTTCGGTGTGGGTGTGGTCGGTGAACCTGGCACTGCATCATGCCCTGTACATGGTGAAGCGCGATGGTTCATGGCTGCCCGCCCGCCGGTGGCTTCCTGCCGCCGCCTTGGTCACCATGCCGCTAATGGTCTCGTACATCCGCCACATCACCTGCGATACTGATGCACCGACAGCCGAGGTGGTCATCGTGCAGCCCAACATCGATCCGTACGGTGAGAAATTCGGTGGTATCGATCCCCTGGTGCAACTGGACAGCATGCTGCGCCTGGCTGAACGGGCCATGACGCCCTCCACCGCCCTGGTGGTGATGCCTGAGACCGCACTACAGGAGTCTGCCACCATCGACCTGCGCGCCGATCCGGTGAAGTTGCATGGGCTTTGGGTGAATGACATCGAACAGGCAGAGAGCACGCGCCGGCTCCGCGCCTTCCAGCAGGCGCACCCGGGCGTCGCGTTGCTCACAGGCATGTCCTCTGCGCGGCTTTTCAGCAGTGGTGCGGTGCTCCCGCATACGGCTCGGCCGATCGAGGGTACGGACCTCTGGTATGAGGCATACAATGCCGCTTTGTTCCTGCCTTCCAAAGGGCCGGCGGTATGTTACAATAAGTCAAAGCTGGTGGCTGGTGTGGAGATGATGCCGTTCGAGGATGTGCTCGGCAGGCTGAGTGCGTTGAGCGTGGACCTTGGCGGAGTGAGCGGTTCATTGGGGACCCAGGAGGAACGGAGCGTACTGCGCGATGGTCACCAAGCGCTGCGCATAGCCCCCGCGATATGCTACGAATCCGTCTTCGGCGCACATGTGGGAGCGCATGTGGCCAATGGCGCCAACCTCATCGCTATCATCACCAACGACGGTTGGTGGGACGATTCCCCGGGCCCGCGCCAGCACCTCGCCTTCGCCAGTCTGCGGGCCATCGAGATGCGCCGTGCGGTTGTCCGTTCGGCCAACACGGGCATCTCCTGCTGGGTGGATCCGCGTGGCGTGATCCATGACCGCACGGCATGGTGGCAACCTGCATCGTTTCGGGCAGTGGTGCCGCTCAATGCGGTGCCAACGGTATACGCGCGGCTCGGCGATGTGGTCGGGCGTGCGGCATGGGTGCTGCTGCTCGTGATGTTGCTCCGTCTCCTTGCCCTGCGCCTGCGGCACCTGGCTACCCGGCGGGCTGGGTAACTTGCGCCGTGCGACACACACTGGAGATCGATCCGCTGCTGCCACTGCTGCCAGCCCTGTTGCGGAATGAGCGGCATTTCCTGTTCCGCCGTGTGGCCGACCGGCGGCGCAGTGTGCTATGCGCCGGCCTGCAGGAGGCGCTGTCCGAACCCCCTGTCGGGCAAGGCGATGCCCCACCCGACTGGTGCATGCTTTCCGCGGAATACGAATGGCTTCGCCCGGATGGCAGCGTGTCTCCGCATACCGAAGGGGCCCCGCTCATCCGGTGGGTCCGGCCTGTCTGGGTGGTCGACCGGCAGGCGGACCGCACATTCCTGCATGTTCATCCTGATGCAGGCCTGGACCCCCTCGACCTGGCGCACGCCATGTCCTCCGGCATTGAGGAGCCGTCCGGTGCGCTGGCCTGCAGCTGGCAACTCAGCACGGATCGCACAGCATACATCGCCAATGTGGAACGGTTGTTGCACCACATCCAGCGCGGAGACATCTATGAAGTGAATTACTGCACCGAGCGCACGGCCCACTGGCCCGACCTTGACCCATTCGCTGCCTTCCTCCGCCTGCTGCGGCGCTCCGATGCACCCTTCGCCGCCTTCCACAGGTCCGATGACAGGTTCGTGCTATGTGCCAGCCCCGAGCGTTTCCTTGCCATGGATGGAAGGCGGGTCATCGGTGAGCCGATGAAGGGCACGCGGCCGCGTTCCGATGATGCAGCGACCGATGCGCGCCTGGAACAGGAACTTCGGCAGGATCCCAAGGAGCGCAGCGAGAACATCATGGCCCTCGATGTCATGCGCAATGATCTCTCGCGGATCGCCGATGTCGCCAGTGTGAGGGTCGAGGAGCTTTGTGCGGTGCGGAGCTATCCGCGCGTGCATCAGATGGTGAGCACCGTTTCCGCAACGATGGCTCCCGGGATCTCGTTGCATGATGTTATCCGTGCCGCGTTTCCCATGGCCAGCATGACGGGCGCACCCAAGGAGCGCGCCATGGAGTTGATCCGTGTCGCCGAGGGGGGGCCACGTGGCGCCTTCAGCGGTACACTTGGATTCGTGTCGCCGGATGGCACCGCCGACCTGAACGTTGTGATCCGTGCGCTCGTGTTCGATCGGCAAAGCGGCACGGTTTCGCTGCGCACCGGCAGTGCGCTGACGGCACGCTGCGATCCGTCCATGGAATGGGAGGAGTGCCAGACCAAGGCACGTTCGGTCATTGATGCGCTCCATCATGCGTGATGCTGCAAGACGCTTCTTGCGGCATCGATGCCAGGTGCCGGAGGGTGACCCGATGTGGGTGGCCGTGAGCGGTGGTGTTGACAGCATGGTGCTGATGCATCTGCTCCATGCGCTCGGCCACCCGCTTCAGATACTCCATGTTGACCATGGATTGCGAGGAAGCGAGAGCGATGCCGATCGGGAATTGGTGGAGCGAACGGCCGCGTCGCTCGGGATACGCTGCCACGTGGAGCGTGTTGATGTCGCTGAGCAGCGGGCCCGGGAGGGCGGTTCCCTGCAGATGGCGGCCCGGTCCGCCCGCTACGCGGTCTTCCATCGTGCGGTGGCGCAGGGGCCCTCCCTGCTGGCCATGGCCCACCATGCCGATGACGCGGTGGAGACCCTGCTGATGCACCTCCTGCGGGGCATGGGTGGCGCCGGTTGGGCCGGCATACCGGTGCGCACCGGTGCGTTCGTCCGACCGCTGCTCGGTTGCCCGCGGGAGGCGATCGAGGCATATGCGGCCGAACACGGCATCCCTTTCCGCGTTGATGCGAGCAACAGTGATGCGAAGTATCTGCGCAACCGCATTCGCCACGAACTGATCCCCCTCATGGAGCATCTGCGGCCCGGTGCGCGACGGGTCCTGCAGCGCAATGCCCGGCTGGCCCGTGAATTGCATGCACTTGCACAGGACCGGCTCATGGACCTTGGTGCCGCCGTGCATGGCAATGCCGATGGAAGTGCCGAGCTGCGCATCGATGCGGTGGAGGCGAGCGTTGCACCGTTGCTGCTATTGATGCGGTTCACGGCACCGGCGCGTCTGCATCCCGACGTGTTGGAGGACATCCTCCGCGCCATTCACGAGCGCCATGTCGGTGCCCGCTTTCCGGGGCCTACGCATGATGTCAGCGTGGATCGTGAGGTGGTCGTCCTTTCTCCCCGTCCCGATCCCCGGCCCGGTCACTGGGTGGTACCCCTCCACCCACCGTGGCCACAGGGTGTACCCTTCCTTGTGGAGCAGGCTGGTGTGGAAGAATGCCACAGGGACCAACCGGCCAACGTGTTGCTGCTGGATGCGTCCGCCGTGGTCGGGCAGTTGCGTCTTCGGCCGTGGAACGCCGGAGACCGTATTGCACCCACGGGAATGATCGGCACCAAGTCGGTGAGCGACCTGCTGGTGGATGCCAGGGTGCCGCTCCATCGGAAGGCGCTGGTCCAGGTGCTGGAGGATGACCGTGGCATCCTCTGGTGTTGTGGCTACCGCAGGGGGCGGCTCGCTCTTCCGAACATGCCTCCAGGCACCCTGCTCAAGGTATCGGTCTGACCCTGCA